>NZ_JBVJHM010000010.1:0-176675 GCF_055586805.1 Micromonospora sp. NPDC049201
TTCCCCCGAGCCGGTGACCCCGACCACCCCACACCAACCCAAACCCGACACCCACCCCAGACAACCCCCGGGGAAGCCTGCCCGAGGCGAACGCTAGGAGATCTTGGTACCGAACGGCCCCTCCGGGGGCCGAAACGCACCAAGATCTCCACCGTTCCCGTCATTCGGAACAATCATCCCATAAAGCAAGAATATGCCGGGCAGGCATCCACACCCCCACCCGTTCATCCCGTCGATCATGGAGTTGGCGGGCCGACACGCCGACGGCACGGCAGCCAACTTCATGATCACCGGAGGCCCGGGTGGGCGAGCCGGGCACAGGTGGGGCCGACCCGGACACGGGCGGGGTGCGGCGGCGATCAAGGGGTTGGTGTCCCAGCGGCCCGCCGCGGTGACGTCAACCCCTTGATCAACAGGCTGTGGGGAGGGCGGCCGGTCAGGACGGGGTGGTGGCGGGGTCGCTGTCGAGGGCGGCGAGGATCGCCTCGGCGGTACGTCTGCCGACGCCGGGCACCTCGGTGATCTCCTCGACCGTGGCCCCGGACAGCCGCTTCAGCGAGCCGAAGTGCCGCAGCAACGCCTTGCGACGGACCTCGCCCAGGCCGGGGACCTTGTCGAGCGCCGACTCGGTCATCCGCTTGGAGCGCCGCTGGCGGTGGAACGTGATGGCGAAGCGGTGGGCCTCGTCGCGGACCCGTTGCAGCAGGTAGAGCGCCTCCGAGGTGCGCGGCAGGATCACCGGGAACTCGTCGTCGGGCAGCCAGACCTCCTCCAGCCGCTTGGCCAGCCCGCACAACGCCACGTCGTCGATGCCCAGCTCGGCGAGGGCCTTCGCGGCGGCGGCCACCTGCGGCGGTCCGCCGTCGACCACCACGAGCTGCGGCGGGTACGCGAACCGGCGCGGTCGCCCGGTGGTCGGGTCGATGCCGGGGCGGTCGGGGTCGGCGGCGGTCTCCTCACCCAGCTCCCCGGTCTCGGCGCGGGCGTCGAGATAGCGGGCGAAGCGCCGGCGCAGCACCTCGGACATGGCGGACAGGTCGTCGGTGGCGCCGCGCACGATGAACCGGCGGTACTCGTTCTTGCGGGGCAGCCCGTCCTCGAACACCACCATGCTGGCGACCACGTCGGTGCCCTGGATCTGGGAGACGTCGAAACACTCGATGCGCAACGGCGACGTCCGCATGTCGAGCGCGTCGGCGATCTCGTCGAGAGCCTGACCGCGGGTGGTCAGGTCACCGGCGCGCTTGAGCTTGTGCCGGGTCAACGCGTCCTTCGCGTTGCGCTCGACGGTCTCCAGCAACGACCGCTTGTCGCCGCGCTGGGGCACCCGCAGCGAGACCCGGCTCCCCCGGCGGGTGGAGAGCCAGTCGGCGAGCGCGTCGGCGTCACCGGGCAGCTCGGGGACGAGCAGCTCCCGTGGGACGTCGGCCTCGCCCTGCTCACCGCCGTAGACCTGGGTGCAGAAGTGGTGCACGAGGTCGCCGGTGGTCAGCTCCTCGGTCTTCTCCACCACCCAGCCGCGCTGGCCGCGCACCCGGCCGTCGCGGACGTGGAAGACCTGCACCGCGGCTTCGAGGGGGTCGTCGGCGAACGCCACCACGTCGGCGTCGGTGCCGTCGCCGAGCACCACAGTCTGCTTCTCCATGGCCCGGCGCAGCGCGGCCACGTCGTCGCGCAACCGGGCGGCGCGCTCGAACTCCAACTGCTCGCTGGCGTCGAGCATCTCCTTCTCCAGCCGGCGGACCATGGTGTCGGTCCGGCCGGCCATGAAGTCGCAGAAGCCGGTGACGATCTCCCGGTGCCGTTCGGCGGTGACGGTGCCGACGCACGGCGCCGAGCACTTGCCGATGTAACCCAGTAGGCAGGGCCGGCCGACCTGGCCGGCCCGCTTGAACACCCCGGAGGAGCAGGTGCGGGCCGGGAAGACCCGGAGCAGCAGGTCGAGCGTCTCGCGGATGGCCCAGGCGTGCGAGTACGGCCCGAAGTAGCGGACCCCCTTGCGCTTCGCGCCGCGCATCACCTGGAGGCGCGGGTATTCCTCGTCGAGCGTGACCGCGAGGTAGGGGTAGGACTTGTCGTCGCGGTAGCGGACGTTGAACCTCGGGTCGTACTGCTTGATCCAGGTGTATTCCTGCTGGAGCGCCTCCACCTCGGTGGCGACGGTGATCCAGTCGACCGACTCGGCGGTGAAGACCATCTGCCGGGTGCGCTGGTGCAGGTTGACCGGATCGGCGAAGTAGGAGTTGAGCCGGCTGCGCAGGTTGCGCGCCTTGCCCACGTAGATCACCCGGCCGGTGCCGTCGCGGAACCGGTAGACCCCTGGTGACTCCGGGATGGTGCCGGTCGCGGGACGGTAGGTCGAGGGGTCAGCCACGCGCCAAGCGTAGTCCGCACCCCCGACACCCCACCGTCGCCGCGCCCCGCCCGGCCGGCGGGGGCGCGACGCCCGGTCAGGCCAGCGTGATCTGGTCGCCGCTGACCTTGATCTCCTTGGCCGCGAGCGGCTTCGTGGCCGGGCCCGCCTTCACCGACCCGTCGCTGATCGAGAACCGGCTGTTGTGGCAGGTGCAGTTGATGGTGCCGCCGTCGACGTTCGACACCGGGCAGCCCTGGTGCGTGCAGATCGGGTCGAAGCCCTTGAACTGGCCCGCCTCGGGCTGGGTGATCACCACGCCCTTGCTGGCGTACACCGCGCCGCCGCCGACCGGGATGTCGGTGGTGCGGGCCAGCGGACCGCTGCTGTCCCGGTTGCCGTCGCCGGCGTCGCCGGTGGCGCTGGCGCCGGGCGGTCCGCCGCTGGTCGGGGCCGCTCCCGGGGTGGCGTCGTCGTCGCCGCAGCCCGCCAGCACCACGGCCGCGCCGACCGCGCCGGCGCCCGCGAGCAGGGCCCGGCGGCTCTGGGTGACCGGTCCGGTCGGCACCTGGTCGTCAGTCATCTCCGGCCTCTCTCTCGGCTGTCGCCACCGGTTCATGATCCGTGGCCACACTGCGGTACACGCACCAGGGTGGCGCGCGGTTCATACCGGCGCGTCACGAACCGCGTATATCCGCGGCCGGGCCAGCCGTGGCGGCCCGACCGGGCCCGCGTCGGCCGGCACGGACGGGCCGGGTCCGGCCCGTCCGTGCGTACGCGACGGTCAGCGTGCCCCCGCCGGCACCTTACGGGCCCGCGACTTGGCGGCGCCGTTGGCCTTGGCCGCCCGGGTGGTGGCCGCCTTGGCGCCCTTGGCGTCGCCGGCCAGCTTGAGGATCGGCCGCAGGAACTCGCCGGTGTGGCTCTCGGGCACCTCGGCGACCTCCTCCGGGGTGCCGGTGGCGAGCACCGTGCCGCCCCGGTGACCGCCCTCCGGACCCATGTCGATGAGCCAGTCGGCCGTCTTGATCACGTCCAGGTTGTGCTCGATCGTGATCACCGTGTTGCCCTTGTCGACCAGGCCCTCCAGCACCATGAGCAGCTTGCGGATGTCCTCGAAGTGCAGACCGGTGGTGGGCTCGTCGAGCACGTAGACCGTCCGCCCGGTGGAGCGCTTCTGCAGCTCGGAGGCGAGCTTCACACGCTGCGCCTCGCCGCCGGAGAGCGTCGGCGCGGGCTGGCCGAGACGCACGTAGCCCAGGCCGACGTCGACGAGCGTCTTGAGGTGCCGGTGGATGGCCGGGATGGCGGAGAAGAACTCGGCCGCCTCCTCGATCGGCATGTCCAGCACCTCGGCGACCGTGCGGCCCTTGTAGTGCACCTCGAGCGTCTCGCGGTTGTACCGTGCGCCCTTGCACACCTCGCAGGGGACGTAGACGTCCGGCAGGAAGTTCATCTCGATCTTGATGGTGCCGTCGCCGGAACACGCCTCGCAGCGCCCGCCCTTGACGTTGAACGAGAACCGGCCCGGACCGTACCCCCGGACCTTGGCCTCGGTGGTCTCGGCGAAGAGCTTGCGGACGTGGTCCCAGACGCCGGTGTAGGTGGCCGGGTTGGAGCGCGGGGTGCGCCCGATCGGTGACTGGTCCACGCCGACGACCTTGTCCACGTGCTCCAGGCCGGTGATCCGGGTGTGCCGGCCGGGCACCAGCCGGGCGCCGTTGATCTGGTTGGCGAGGACCGTGTAGAGGATGTCGTTGACAAGCGTCGACTTGCCCGAGCCGCTGACCCCGGTGACCGCGATGAGCTGGCCGAGCGGGAAGCTGACGGTGAGGTTGCGCAGGTTGTGCTCGCGGGCGCCGTGCACCACCAGCTCCCGGCCCGGCGTCTGCGGACGGCGGGTGGCCGGCGTCGGGATGGCCCGGCGACCGGCCAGGTAGGCGCCGGTGACCGACTCCTCGTTGTCGAGCAGCGCCGGCACCGAGCCGCTGTGCACGATCTTGCCGCCGTGCTCGCCCGCGCCCGGGCCGATGTCGACGATCCAGTCGGCCACCCGGATGGTGTCCTCGTCGTGCTCGACCACGATCAGCGTGTTGCCCAGGCCGCGCAGCCGCAGCAGCGTCTCGATGAGCCGGTGGTTGTCCCGCTGGTGCAGGCCGATCGACGGCTCGTCGAGCACGTAGAGCACGCCGACCAGACCGGAGCCGATCTGGGTGGCGAGCCGGATGCGCTGCGCCTCGCCGCCGGAGAGCGTGCCCGCCGGCCGGTCCAGGGAGAGGTAGTCCAGACCGACGTCGAGCAGGAACTTCAGCCGGGCGTTGATCTCCTTGAGCACGCGCTCGGCGATCATCTTCTGCCGGTCGGTCAACTCGATGCCGGCGAGCAGGTCGGCCGCCTCGCCCACGGAGAGGTTGCAGACCTCGGCGATGCTCTTGCCGGCCAGCGTGACCGCGAGCACCTCCGGCTTGAGCCGGGCGCCGCCGCAGGCCGCGCACGGCACGTCCCGCATGTACCCCTCGTACTTGTCGCGGGACCACTCGGACTCGGTGTCGGTGTGCCGGCGCTCGATCCACTGCACCACGCCCTCGAAGCCGGTGTAGTAGGAGCGCTCGCGACCGTACTTGTTGCGGTAGCGGACGTGCACCTGGTCGTCGGAGCCGTGCAGGATCGTCTTCTGCGCCCGCGACGGCAGCGCGCGCCACGGCGTGTCGACGTCGAAGTGCTGGCTCTCGCCGAGCGCCTCCAGCAGGCGCAGGAAGTATTCCAGGTTGTGCCCGGTGGCCCAGGGCTGGATCGCGCCCTCGCGCAGCGTGCGCTCCGGGTCCGGGATGATCAGCTCGGGGTCGACCTCCTTCTTGGTGCCCAGGCCGGTGCACTCGGGGCAGGCACCGTAGGGCGCGTTGAAGGAGAAGACCCGGGGTTCCAGGTCCTCGATCGCGAGCGGGTGGTCGTTCGGGCAGGCCAGGTGCTCGGAGTAGCGGCGCTCCCGGGCCGGGTCGTCCTCGGCCAGGTCGACGAAGTCGAGCAGCACCAGGCCGTCGGAGAGGCCGAGCGCGGCCTCGACCGAGTCGGTCAGCCGCTGCTTGGCGCTCCGCTTCACGCTGAGCCGGTCGATGACCACCTCGATGGTGTGCTTCTCCTGCTTCTTGAGCTTCGGCGGCTCGGTCAGCGGGTGCACCACGCCGTCGACCCGGGCCCGGGCGTAGCCCTTGGCCTGGAGTTCGGCGAAGAGGTCGACGTACTCGCCCTTGCGACCCCGCACCACCGGCGCGAGCACCATGAACTTGGTGCCCTCGGGCATCGCGAGGACCCGGTCGACGATCTGCTGCGGGCTCTGCCTGGAGATCCGCTCGCCGCAGACCGGGCAGTGCGGCTCGCCGATGCGGGCGAAGAGCAGCCGGAGGTAGTCGTAGACCTCGGTGATGGTGCCGACGGTGGAGCGCGGGTTGCGCGAGGTGGACTTCTGGTCGATGGAGACGGCGGGGCTGAGGCCCTCGATGAAGTCGACGTCGGGCTTGTCCATCTGGCCGAGGAACTGCCGGGCGTACGACGACAGTGACTCGACGTAACGGCGCTGCCCCTCGGCGAAGATGGTGTCGAACGCCAGGCTGGACTTGCCCGAGCCGGAGAGCCCGGTGAAGACGATCAGGGCGTCCCGGGGCAGGTCGAGACTGACGTCACGCAGGTTGTGCTCGCGCGCGCCACGGATGATCAGACGGTCGGCCACGGTGCGTGTGCTCCCGGAAGAAGAATGTGAGGCGGATCTGTTCACCAGACGACGGGTCTGGGTGGATTTCAGAGTTGTCGAGGCGCAGGGAAAGCGCCTCGACAACTCTAGCCCCGAGGTGTGACAACTTCCGGTGCGCGGACATTCCCCCAGTTCAGAGTGCGCCGGGAGTGGGCGGCGTCGCCGGACGCCCGGTGCGTCGCCGCCCACCGCGCCAGCCGCCCCGCCGCTCGGCGGCCACCCGGGCCGCGCGGCGACCGCTCTCGAACGCCAGCTCCCGCTGCAACCGGCGCCAGCTCTCCCAACGGCGGGCCGGCAGCGCGCCGCTGTCCAGCGCGTCCCGCACCGCGCAGGCCGGCTCGGCGTCGTGTGCACAGTCGGCGTACCGGCAGCCGGTGGCCAGCTCGGCGATGTCGGTGAACGCCCGGTCCAGGCCGGTGGCGCCGTCCAGCAGGCCGACCGCCCGGACGCCGGGAGTGTCCAGCACCGCGCCCCCGCCCGGGACCGGCACCAGCGCCCGCCAGGTGGTGGTGTGCCGGCCCTTGCCGTCGACCCGGCGGATCGCCTGGGTGGGCATCACGGCCGCCCCGGCCAACGCGTTGACCAGGCTCGACTTGCCCGCCCCGGACGGGCCGAGCAGGCCCAGCGTGCGCCCCGGCGCGACGTGCCGGCGCAGCGGCGCCAGGCCGGTGCCGCGCTCGGCGCTGACCGGCAGCACCGGCACCCCCGGGGCCAGCTCGGCGAGCTGCCGGGCCACCGCGGCCGGGTCGGCGGCCAGGTCGGCCTTGGTGAGCACCACCAGCGGCTCGGCGCCGGACTCGTGGACGAGGGAGAGCAGGCGCTCGATCCGGGCGGCGTCCGGCGCCGGGTGCACCGCCTCGATCACCGCGGCGGTGTCGAGGTTGGCGGCCAGCACCTGGCCGCTGGCGTCCTTGCCGGCGGTGCGCCGCACCAGCGCGGTGCGCCGGGGCAGCACCGCCTCCACGGTGACCGGGCCGTCCGGCCAGGTGGCCAGCAGCACCCAGTCACCGGCGCAGGGCAACGCGGTCAGGTCGCGGGCCGCGGCGGCGAGCACGCCGCCGCCGAGGCTCGCCCGTACCGGCCCGTCCGGGCGCAGCACGGTGCACACGCCGCGGTCCACCCGGGCCACCCGCCCGGGTCGGTGGTCGGCGCGTCGATCGAGGTGGGTCGCCCAGTCGGCGTCCCAGCCGAGGGCGGTCAGGTCGAGGGTCATGGCGTCCTCATCGGGGTCGTGGGATCAGGGCGGACACACGCGCGGGGACCGGCATGCGCACCACCTCCCTCCGACTCCCGGCGTCACGGCGTGAAGCCGTCGGCCCCGACGGTAGGACGCGCGGCGACGCGCCGAAAGCGATTTCCCCGGCGGCGCGGCGCGGGCCGGGCCGCTACTGTCGAACCCGATGACGACTGACCCCCTGCTGCTGACCGGCGAGCTGGCCGAGGCGAACGACCGGCTGCTGCGTACCGTGACCGCCCTGGCCGCCGCGGACGTCGCGGCGCCGTCGCTGCTGCCGGGGTGGACCCGCGCGCACGTGCTCACCCACCTGGCCCGCAACGCCGACGGGTTCGTCAACCTGCTCACCGCCGCGCGCACCGGCGCGGACATCCCGATGTACGCCTCGGTCGAGGCGCGGAACGCCGACATCGAGGCGGGCGCCGGGCGCGGCCCGGCCGACCTGCTGGACGACCTGCGTCGCAGCGGCCAGCGCTTCGACGTGGCGGTGGCGGAGATGCCGCCCGGGGCGTGGGGCGCCACGGTGCGGACCCGGCGCGGCCCGTGGCCGGCGGCGCTGCTGGTCTGGGCCCGGCTGCGCGAGATCGAGGTGCACCACGTCGACCTGGCTGCCGGCTACCGGCCGGCGGACTGGCCGGAGGCGTTCGCCCAGCGGCTGCTGCACGAGGTGGCCACCGGGCTGGCCGACGACCCGACCGCACCGGCCATGCTGCTGCGGCCCGACGGCCCGGCGCGCGACCTCGTCGTGGGCGACCCCGAGGGCGCGCCCACGATCACCGGCCCCGCGCCGGAACTCGCCGCCTGGCTGACCGGCCGGGGCACGGGCGAGCTGCTCACCGTCGATCCCGACGGCCCCCTGCCGAACCCACCGGAATGGATCTGAACCCCGTCATGACCTACACCGGAGACGTCACGCCCGGCGGCCCGCCGGCCGTGCGCGAACTCGACCGGCTCACCGTGACCAAGCTGTCGGTGGGCCCGATGGACAACAACGCCTACCTGCTGCGCTGCCGCGCCACCGGCGAGCAGGCGCTGATCGACGCCGCCAACGAGGCGCCCCGGCTGCTGGAGCTGGTCGGCGACGGCGGGCTGGCGACGGTGGTGACCACCCACCGGCACATGGACCACTGGGTCGCGCTGGAGGAGGTGGTCGCGAAGACCGGCGCCCGCGCGCTGGTGCACGCCGACGACGCCGAGGGCCTGCCGATCGCCGCCGAGCCGCTGCACGAGGGCGACACGGTCCGGGTCGGCGACTGCGAGCTGGAGGTGATCCACCTGCGCGGGCACACGCCGGGGTCGATCGCGCTGCTCCACCGCGACCCGTCCGGCGCCCCGCACCTCTTCACCGGGGACTCGCTCTTCCCCGGTGGCGTCGGCAACACCGACCAGGACCCGGAGCGGTTCGGCCGGCTCATCGACGACGTCGAGGCGAAGCTCTTCGACCGGCTGCCGGACGAGACCTGGTTCTACCCGGGTCACGGCAAGGACAGCACGCTCGGCGCCGAGCGGCCCGCGGTGCCGCAGTGGCGGGCGCGCGGCTGGTGACCCGCGCCGGGTCCGGCCTCCCCCGTGGCGGCCGGACCCGGTCAGCCGGTCACCGCGCCGCCGCCGGCCGGGCCACGCCGACCGCCGGCCGGGCCGCGGCGTCGCCGGGCACCAGCACCCCGAGCAGGGGTACGCCGTCGGCGAGCATCACCACGCCCGGCAGCCCCGTCAGCGCGGTGGTGGGCAGGTGCCCGAGCCGGGTGAGCGGGGCCGTCATGCCGAGCACGCTATGCCCGGCCGGCCAACCGGCGCATCGGGCGTGATCCCCCAGCCGCCCCGGAGGTCCCCTCCGGATGATCCCCGAGGGGTCAGCGGGGGCGCAGCACCTGGACCCGGCGTACCGGGGAGTCGACCGAGGGCTCGGTGGTGGGCACCGGGTAGCTGGCCACCAGTTCCAGCCCGGCCGGCGGCAGATGGCCCCGGTCCGGGTCGCCGACCAGCACCTCGACGCCCCGGTCCGCGCTACGTCGCAGGTAGGGCAGCACCCGCGCGGCCAGCTCGGCGTCGTAGAGGGCGTCGCCGGCGACCAGCAGGTCGACGCCGGCCACCCCGTCGAGCAGGTCGTCGCTGTCGACCGCCACCCGGACCCGGTTCGCCCGCGCGTTGACGGTGACGGCGGCCACCGCGTACGGGTCGACGTCGTTGGCGACCACCCGGTCGGCGCCGGCGAGCGCGGCGGCGATGGCGACCAGCCCGGACCCGGCGCCCAGGTCGAGCACGCGCCGCCCGGCGGCGAGTTCGGGATGGTCGAGCAGGTGCCGGGCCAGCGCCTGCCCACCGGCCCAGACCGAGGCCCAGTACGGCGGCGGCAGCGACCGCCCGGCGGCGGCCTCCATCCGCGCCCACCACAGGATGGCGTCCTCGGCCAGGTGCAGCCGCACCTCGGGCACGAACGGCGTGGCCACCAGACGCAGGCGGTCGGGGCCCGCACCGGGCGCCGTGATCTCCCGTTCCAGGTCGGCCAGCGCCGTTGTTGTGCTCATCCGGGCAAGCATGCCGTGCCCCGGGTCGGGTCGGGGAGGGTTTCCGGTTCGCAGGTATTCGTGAGCCACGCCGGCACTTCCGCCAGCGGATCCGGGTTCGGGCGGTTACTGTCGAGGAGGTACAGGGGCGATCACCGACCGCGGGTCGGTGCTCACCCGCATTGAACAGGGAGAGACGCATGGCAACCGGCACGGTCAAGTGGTTCAACTCGGAAAAGGGCTTCGGCTTCATCGAGCAGGACGGCGGAGGCCCGGACGTGTTCGTCCACTACTCGGCCATCCAGAGCGGTGGCTACCGCGAGCTGAACGAGGGCCAGAAGGTCGAGTTCGAGGTGACGCAGGGCCAGAAGGGCCCGCAGGCGGACAACGTCCGTCCGATGTGACGTAGTGCCGGTGGCGGCGGTCGGGCTCCGACCGCCGCCGCAGCGCGTCGTCAGGCGGGTGCCGCCGGCAGCTCACGTCGCCGGCGCAGCGGCCCGATCAGCAGGATCAACGGGGTGAGCGCCAGCCAGGCGGTCATCAGCCGGATCGCGCCTCCCGGCCCCCAGGCGGCGCCCACCCCGCCGGCGACCAGCGCGGCGAGCGGGATGGTGCCGTAGTTGAGCAGGTGCATGCTCACGGTGACGCGGCCGAGCAGCCGGTGCGGCGTGTACGTCTGCCGGAAGCTGCCCTTGACCACGTTGCCGACCGCGACGCCCAGGCTCACCAGCGCGCCGCCGAGCACCAGCCAGGCCACCCGCGCGCCCGGGCCGGCGAGTGGGATCAGCAGCGCGGGCGGCCCGGTGAGCGCGCCGGCGAGCAGCAGCGCGCGGGCGGTGCCGAGCCGCCGGGCCAGCCGGGCGGCCAGCGCCGCGCCGACGACCCCGCCGACGCTGGCCAGGCCGATCAGGAGGCCGACCAGGCCGGCCGGCAGCCCGGCCGAGCGGACCAGGAAGACGACCAGCACCGCCTGGTAGCCGGTGAGCCCGATGTTGCTCGCCGCGCCGAAGACGGTCAGCACCCGCAGGTACGGATCCCGGGCGACGAAGCGCAGTCCGTCGGCCACGTCCCGGCGCAGGGACGCCGCCCCGGCGGCCCGGCGCGGGTGTGGCTCGACCGCGCGGATGCGGTGCAGGCACAGCGCGGACGCCAGGAAGCTCACCGCGTCCAGCGCCACCGCGGTCACCGCGCCGGCGAGCTGGGCGATCAGCCCGGCCAGTCCGGGGCCGAGCAGGTAGCTCGCGGTCTGGGTGGCGTGCAGCCGGGCGTTGGCCGGCGGCACCTGCTCGGGCGGCAGCAGGGTGGGCAGGTAGACCTGGTCGGCGGTCTCGAAGAAGACCCGGGCCAGGCCGGCGCCGAGCGCCACGACCAGCAGGTGCCCGACGGTGAGCAGGTCGAGCAGCGCGGCGACCGGGAGGCTGGCGAACAACGCGGCGGCGACCAGGTCGGCGGCGATCATCACGGGCCGACGACGGACCCGGTCGACCCACGCTCCGACCGGCAGGCCGGCCAGCAGCCAGGGCAGCCAGGCGGCGGCGGTCAGCACCGCCACCTGGAACGTGCTGGCGTCGAGCACCGCCACGGCGACCAGCGGCAACGCCACGGCGGTCATGTTGCTGCCCACCGCGCTGATGGTGTGGCCGGTCCAGAGCAGCCGGAAGTCGCGGTGCCGGAACAGGCCGCCGGACGGCGCGACCGCGGGCGGCGCGGAGGCGCCGGCCGGGGCGGTCACGGCCGGGCCGGGACGCCGTGGGTGAACACGAAGACCGGCTCGCGGCGCTGCCCGTCGTCGGGGGCCGGACGGTCGGCCCAGCGGCTGAACAGCGCGATCACCTCGCGGCTCAGCTCGGCCAGCTCGTCCGGCGTCAGCCGCAGCCAGTGGTCGGTGCTGAACGGGGCGTCGCCCCAGGCGGCGTGCGTCTCGTCGGCGGCGGCGTGCCAGGCCCGCACCAGGGCGGTGTGCCGCTCCAGGTTGAGCGAGCCGGCCGCGTCGGCCACGACCCGGGTGGACGGGTCGGCGTCGAAGTCGGACTCGGACCACCGCACGCCTCTGCTCCGCAGCTTCCACCAGCGTTCCCGCCGGTCGCGGGCCAGCTCGGGCGCCTCGACCAGCAGGTCGGCGGCGGCCAGCACCTTCAGGTGGTGGCTGACGTTCGCCGGGGCCTGGTCGGTGCGCTCGGCGAGCAGGCCGACGGTGCACGGGCCGTACACCTTGAGCACGTCCATGAGGCGGCGGCGCAGCGGATGGGCGAGCGCGGCGAGCACCCGCGAGTCGGTGACCTGGCGCACGGTGGGTTGGTCCATGCGGCCGAGTCTGACATTCGCAAGAGATGTTGCGCAATGACTGTTGCCGAATGCCCCGGCGCCGCGACGCGGCAGTCGTCGCGGCGCGGACGGTCAGGCGGTCAGCCGCCGGGACAACTCGTCGGCGACGTCGCGGGCGATCTGCGGCGGAATGGCCTCGGCGATCCTCTCCGGCGGCAGCCCGGCGAGCACGCCGGTGACGATCTGCTGCTCGTCGGTGAGGTCCCTGCCGGACAGCTCGGTCACCTGCGCCACGAGCGCCGGCCACTCCTGCAGCATCGCCAGCATCTGCTGGAGCGGGGAGTTCGCCAGCGGCGGGTTGACCAACCCGACCGTGTTGGCCGGCGAGATCAGCCAGTTACGCAGGTTCTGCAGGTCGGCCAGCACGTCGCCGACCGTACGGCTGGTCGAGCCGGTGTTCCCGACGAGCTTGTCGGTCTGTTCCATGTCGTCCTCCGGTGTCGCTGGGGCGATCAGCCCGATGGCGGTGAGGTAGCGGCGGAACAGCGGGGTCTGGTCCCGGCCCGCCCTGGTCGAGTCGCGGAAGAAGCTGATGTGGGTGTGGTACAGGTGGCTGCTGTCGCCGCTCGTGCGCCGGCCCAGCCGGTCCCAGCGCCGCACGGTGCGGCCGTCCGCGGAGTAGATGACCTCCCGGATGTCCCGGGTGTCGGCCGCGTTCGCCGCGCACTGCGCCACCAGCCAGGTGGAGAACGTGCGCACCGTGTGGGTGGCGCCGCCGGAGCGGACCGAGAACGTGCCGACGTCCAACGCGGACGCGTACAGGGTCAGCCCGGAACGGTCCCGGGTGGACTCCACCACCGAGTAGTCGTTGGTCACCACCCGGTCCGAGCCGCAGTGGTAGCCGCCCCGGTGGCTGGGATCACCGACGATGCCGACCTCCGCCGGCTCGAGATCCTGATCCCGGACGACGTTCTTGTCGACGTTGAGGTAGGTGAGTAGCAGGCTGCGGACGGCCAGCAGGTTCGCCGGAGCCGACGTCATGGCGGATCCCCTTTCGAGCGATGTCGGCAAGGGAGCGGCCATCACTACGTGTGATGGATTGAGATCTGCGGACGCGCCCCCTGCCGGATGGCTGCACAGCAACGGGCACTTGCGGGAAGTCTATCCCTCGCTGGGAGGAATGCCCAGCTCAAAGACGTTATTGCTGACTATCCGTCGAGCCGCGCGACCGGGAGCAGCAACACCGAGGGACGCTCGGGATCGTGCACCACCTCGCGCCATCCCGCACGCAGCGTGACAGCGGTGCCGAGCGGTTCCCCGGTGCCGGGATTACGCGCCCAGCGCGGGTGGGCGCCGCCGGAGACCTGGAGGCGCAGCCGGTGCCCCGGCGCGAACCGGTACGCGGTCGGCCAGAGCGTGACCGGCACCCGCACCACGCCCGACGCGCCGGCCGGGAACCGGCCCGGTTCGACGCGGACCAGGCCGTCGCAGACGTTCCAGGACCGGCCGCGCCGGTCCACGTCGCACAGCCGCACGAACACGTCCAGGTAGGACAGCTCGCTACGCAGGTGGATCTCGGCGTGCACCGGCCCGATCACCTCGACCGGTTCGTCGAGCGGCTCGCCGGTGTAGGTCAGCACGTCCGCGCGGGACTCCACCGGCCGGTTGTCCACCGCGCCCGCCCGCTGGGCCACCAGCAGCGGGCCGCCCAGCGACGGGGTCGGATCGGCCGGGTCGTACCGGATCCGGTCCGGCGGGCCGCCCACCGGCGGGGCGGGCGACAGACCACCGCCGGGACGCAGGTGCCAGCGCGTCGGCGGGCCGGGCGGCGGCCAGTCGGGCAGGTCACGCCACCCGCCCCCGACGCCGCCCACGTGCACCCGCACCGGCGCGCGCGCCGCCTCCGCGCCGGGGGACGCCGGTCGGCCGGCCAGGTGCTCGTCGAACCAGTCCAGCCCTTCGCGCAGCGCCGCGACCAGCAGACCCGGGCTGCCGTGGGTCCACGGGCCGACGGTCAGCCGTGGCCGGGCGCCGGCGGCGCGCAGCCGGGCGTAGTCGTCGAGCTGGGCCGGGAGGAAGATGTCCTGCCAGCCGCTGACCATGACGACCGGCGCCCGCACCTCGGTGATCCGGTCGCCGAAGACCCGGGCCCGCCAGTAGTCCGCGCCCGGCGTGTGGTGGCGCAGCCACTCCTGGAAGAACGGCACGGTCACGCCGGTGGCCACCCGGTCCGCCTCGACCAGCGGCAGGTGGGCCAGCGCCCGGACGAGCCGGGGCTGGCCGCGCTTGAGTTCCCACTGCCGGGCCAGCCAGGGCACGGTCTGCGCCTGGAGCAGCTCCGCCCAGGTGAGCACCGTGTCCAGCGCGAACGACTCGCCCGCGTACGTCGAGTCGCGGGTGGCCGAGGCGGTCACCACGGCGACCATCGCGCGCAGCTCGTCACCGGCCTCGGCGGCCACCGCCCACTGCACGAAGCCCTGGTAGCTGGCGCCGAACATGCCGAACACGCCGGTCCACCAGGGCTGGCGGCGCAGCCAGTCGAGCGTGTCCAGGCCGTCGTCGCGCTCGTGCACCAGTGGGTCGAACTCGCCGCCGGAGCCGTACGTGCCACGGCAGGACTGGATCACCACGTGGTGACCGCGTTCGGCGACCAGGCGACCGAGCAGCCGCATCGGGCCACCCCGCCCGTACGGGGTGCGGATCAGCACGCAGGCCGCGCCCGGCAGGTCCGGCGCGTAGTGGTCGGTGCGCAGGGTGATTCCGTCGCGGACCCGCACCGGGGCGTCCCGGGTGACGGTGACCCGGCCGGCGCGGGCGGCGGGCAGGCGCAGCGCGGCCGCGGCGAGCCGGGTGACGAGCCGCACGGTCAGCGGTCGCCGGACGGTTCGGTGGCGGTGCCGCGGGCGGCGCGCACCTCGTCGCGGTGCGCCCGCATGCTGTGCACCATCTCGCCCATGAACCGGTGCACCACGGCCAGCTCCTCGTCGGTGAACCGGTCCATCACCTGGTCGGTGCGCCGGCCCAGCGGGCCGAAGAAGCTCTGCGCCAGCGTCGCGCCACGGTCGGCGTAGTGCAGCAGGATCTTGCGGCGGTCGGTGGTGTCCCGGTCGCGCCGGATGTGACCCACGCGCTCCAGCCGGTCGACGAGCGCGGTCACCGAGCCGGAGGAGAGGTTGAGCATCTCGCCGAGGCGGCCGGGGGTGATCGGCTCGCCCACCAGCTCGGCCTCCATCACCGCGATCAGCGCCTGGAGGTCGGTGGGGTTCAACCCGTGCAGCCCGGCGAACGCGTGCCCGACGTGCTGGGCGTCCACCGAGTAACGACGCAGGTCGTTGGTGATCTCCGCGACCATGCGCCCCCGCGGGTCGCTCCGTCGCCGGTACATGCCGTGCCCCGTCACCGCTCGCCGCCATCCCCTCGGTCCGGCTTGCAGCATAGAGCCTCGCCGGATAATCTCGCTCATCAAGATACTCGGCTGGCGAGAATCACCCCGCAGGATCAAGAGGGCATCCGATGTCACTGTTCACCCGCGTCGCCCGGGGCCGGCTGGCCGCCTGGCTCACCGTGGCCGCCGCACTCGTCGTCGGCGCGGTGGTCTTCGGGTTACCCCGACCGGACAACCCCGAACCGGTCTCCGCCACCGGCCTGTCCGTCGAGTGGCAGTCCACCCAGGTCGAGCGCCTCCAAGAGCAGTTGCCGTCGCGGGACACCCAGCCCACGCTGGTCGTGGTCAGCCGCGCCGACCGGGCTCCGCTCAGCGCGTCCGACCGGTCCGCGCTGGACGCCGCGGCCGGCCGGCTCGGCCCGCTCGCCGTCGGCGGCCGGGTCGCCCCCGCCCAGCTCTCCCCCGACGGCACCGTGGCGCTGGTCGCCGTGCCGCTGTCCACCGCGGGCGACCAGCAGGCCGTGGTCGACGAGGTGGGCAAGGTGCGCGACGCGGTGGCCGACCTGCCCGACGACCTGACCGTCGAGGTCACCGGCGGTCCCGCCTTCACCGCCGACCTGAGCAAGGTCTTCCAGGGCGCCGACACCACGCTGCTGCTGGTCACCGCCGCCGTCGTGGCGCTGCTGCTCCTGATCACCTACCGCAGCCCGTTCCTGTGGCTGGTGCCGCTGCTCGTGGTGGCCGCCGCCGAGCAGTTCACCCTGCGCACGGTCGAGACCGTCGTGCCCGCGCTGGGCATCTACCTGCCCAGCGGCCAGGTCACCGGCATCGCCAGCGTGCTGGTCTTCGGCGCCGCGACCGACTACGCCCTGCTGCTCATCGCCCGCTACCGCGAGGAGCTGCGCCGCGAGGAGAACCGGTTCACCGCCATGCGGGCCGCGCTGCGCCGCACCGCCGAGCCGATCCTGGCCAGTGGCGGCACCGTCGTCCTCGGCGTGCTCACGCTGCTGCTGTCCGAGCAGGAAACCAACCGGGCGCTCGCGGTGGCGTGCGCCATCGGTGTGGTGTTCGCCATGCTCTCCGCCCTGTTCGTCCTCCCCGCCGCGCTGGTGCTGTTCGGCCGGGGCCTGTTCTGGCCGTTCGTTCCGCGCGTCGGCAGCGCCGCCCGGGAGGGCCGGCTCTGGGGCCGCCTCGGCGAGCTGGTCGTCCGCCGGCCCCTGCCGGTCGCGGTGCTGGCCACGCTGCTGCTCGCCGGCCTCGCGCTCGGCGGGCTGGGCATCCGCACCGGTCTGTCCGAGACCGAGCAGTTCCGGGAGCGGCCCGAGGCGGTCGCCGGCGCGGAGACGCTCGCCCGCGCCTTCCCGGCCGGCAGCACCCAGCCGGTCGCGGTGCTCACCAACCCGCAGGCGGCACCCGCGGTGCTCGCCGCCGCCGGCGCGGTCGACGGTGTCGCCTCGGCCCGGCCCGGCCTCGCCGGGGACCGGGTCGCCCAGGTCGACGTGGTGCTCACCGCCGAACCCGGCACCGCCGCCTCCGACCGGGCCGTGACGGCGCTGCGCGACGCGGTCGCCGCCGTGCCCGACTCCGCGCCCCCCACCGTCGCCGGGGCGGACGCCCCGGACGGCGCGCTGGTCGGCGGCACGGTCGCCGCCACCTACGACTCCGACCAGGCCAACACCCGGGACCTGCGGCTGATCCTGCCGATCATCCTGCTGCTGGTCGGCGCCGTGCTGGTGCTGCTGCTGCGTGGCCTGCTGGCACCGCTGCTGCTGGTGCTGACCGTGATCGCGTCGTTCTTCGCCAGCCTCGGCGCCGCCTGGCTGCTCTTCGACCACCTGCTGGGCTTCCCGGCGCTGGACAGCGGCGTGCTGCTGCTGGCGTTCGTGTTCCTGGTCGCACTCGGCGTGGACTACAACATCTTCCTGGTCACCCGGGCCCGGGAGGACGCCCGCCGGACCGGGACCCGGGACGGCATGCTGTCCGCGCTGCGGGTCACCGGCGGCGTCATCACCAGCGCCGGCGTGCTGCTGGCCGCGGTCTTCGCGGTGCTCGGCGTGCTCCCGCTGATCACGCTCACCCAGATCGGGATCATCGTCTGCGTCGGTGTGCTGCTGGACACGCTGCTCGTCCGGACCGTGCTGGTGCCGGCGCTGGCGTTCCTGCTCGGCGACCGGTTCTGGTGGCCCGGGCGGATCACCCGCGACCCGGACGCGCCCACCGAGGCGGCCCACGCACCGGCCGAGCCGGTCACCGCGCGGGACTGACCCGCCGACCGGGCGTCGGCAGCACGCCGACGCCCGGTCACCACGGGCCGCTCAGAAGCCGAGGCACTCGCAGCTGGTCATCAGCTCGCGGACGTTGTGGACGTACTGCGGGTTGGGGATCGCCAGCGGCTGCCCCTCCCGGGCCACCGCGCCGTGCCCGTAGTTGTACGCCGAGATCACGGCGTTGAGCAGGCAGGAGCTCAGCTCGGCGGTGCACAGCGAGGCGTCCAGCCGGTAGTCCGACTCGAAGTACATGTCGCCGATGTACTTGGTCAACCAGGCCAGGTAGGTGCCGCCCAGGTAGGCGTTGTCCCGGTAGTCGTCGATGTCGTACGACTGCTCGAACCGCTGGTTCATCCACTCCGCGGTGGCCGGCATGACCTGCATCAGCCCGACGCCGCCGTCGCAGGCCACGATTGTCGACTGCCAGCCGCTCTCCTGCCAGGCGGTCGCCTTCATCAGCGCCGACGGAACGCGGATGTCGGGCGCGGAGGTGGGCCAGTAGGTGCGGGCCGCCGCGTCGGCCAGCGCCGCCTTGACCTGGCTCTGCGTCGCCTTGGTGCCCCGGTGGGTGGGCTTGCAGCCGCTGGGCGCCGGCTTCGGCGGGGGCGGCGGCACCCGCGTCTCGGTCGGCGGCTTCGGCCGGGCCAACGGCGCGTTCGACGTGCGGGACGGCTTCGGCCGCGGCTTCCCGCTCGCCTTCGCGCTGGGGCTGGGCTTGCCACCGATCGCCTCGACCGCCGGTGGCGCCTCGCTCGGCGCGTCGGCCGGCGCCTCCGCCGGCTCCTCGACCGGAGCCGCCGTGGGCAGCTCCGCCGCCACCCCGCGGACCGGCCGTTCCTCGCCGCCGCACCCGGTCACCGTGCCCGCCGCCAGCAGCGCCGCCACCGCAGCCGCGGCCCACCGGCCGACTCCTCGCCGCATCGATCCTCCCCGTGGTCCCCCGTCCGGCGCACCCTAGCAGGGATCGACGGGGGTCCGGGGCCCTCGCGACGCCGGCCGGTGCGTCCGGGGCCGCGGCGGCCCCTCCCCCGCGTCCGGGCCGTCCGGGCCGGCGTCCGCCGGGCCCGACGAATCAGCGACCGCCGCCGGACCGGACCGGTCGAGGCCCGCGTCCGCCGGGTCGGGCCGGCCGTCCCCACCCGCCGCCCGGTTCCGGGTCGACCAGGCGATCACGAACACGGCGGTCCAGGCGACGCCCAGCAGCACCGATGAGGCGGTGCCGCTGGCCGCGCTCCAGCCCAGGTAGAGCCGCGCGCCGGTGACCGCCACCACCCCGGCCGAGGCGACCGTCCAGACCGCCACCCCGACCGGCCAGCGCGCGCCGCGCGACAGCAGCCAGGCCAGCGTGCCGAAGCTCGCCGTCACCACCGCGTTCTGGCCGGGGAACAGGTCCCGGACCCGGTCCGGGACGCCCGGACCGGTCAGGTCGACCACCCCCACCAGCAGCACCAGGGGCACCGCCGCACCGACCGTGCCGACCACCCCGAGCAGATCCGCCCGCCAGGGCCGGTGCCGCCGGGCCACCACCGCCGCCACCAGGGCCACCGCGGTGATCAGCACCCAGCCGCGCAGCACCGACACGACGGCCAGCGCCGCGTCCGCCACCCCCGGGGTACGCCGGGCGGCGAACCAGTCGCCGACCAGCCCGTCGAGCACCCCGAGCCCGCTGTGCCGGACCACCGCCGCCAGCAGGGTCGCCACCGCCAGCCCGGCGGCGAACAGCAGCGCCAGCCCGAACGCCAGGTTGACCAACCACGCGCCGACCGGACCGACGCGCACGCCGAGCAGGAGGAACAACACCCCGTACCGGGCCCGGAGCCAGCGCAGCGGTGGCAGCGCGACGACGCGGGCCGCCAACGCCCGGGCCGGGTCCGGGTTGTGCCCGAGCCAACGGCCGGCCAGCACCACGCCGAGCAGGCACAGCAGCAGCACCAGCACCGCGCCGGTGGCACGGCCGAGCAGGTCCGACACCCGCCGGTACGACTCGCCGGCCAGATAACCGGCCAGCACGGACGCGCCGACCCAGCTCACCACCCCGGCCAGGTTCCACGGCGCGAACCGCCGGTACGACATCCCGGCGCCGCCGGCCAGCCGGGGCGCCAGCGTGCGGGCGAACGCGACCCAGCGCGCGGCCATCATGCCGCGCCCGCCCAGCCGGTCCAGCAACTCCTCGGCGCGTCGCCACCGGTGTGGCCCGATCCGGGCACCGAGCCCGGAGGCGCGCAACCGCGGCCCGTGACGCCGCCCGGCCCGGTAGGCGAGTGTGTCTCCGATCACGGCGGCGGCCGTCATCACCGCCAGCACGGGGGCGAGCCGTAGCGTCCCCGCGTACGCTAGGAAGCCGACCAGCAGCAGGGTCGCCTCGCCCGGCACCAGCAGCCCGAAGATCACCGCGGTCTCGCCCGCGACGATCAGCGCGGCGACCAGGTAGATCAGCAGGGGCGGCAGCCCTTGCAGCCAGTTCAGCAGATCAGGCATTCGGCACCCGCACGGGAGCCAGCATGCCAGTGGCTGGAACGGTCGGCCCAGCACTTTCGACACAGATCCGGGCCATCTCGGGGTGACCCCGAGGCGTGCCCCGGCAACCGCAGACAGGAGTATGGAGGGTATGCAGCTTCGCACCGACCTCCGCAACGTCGCCATCATCGCCCACGTCGACCACGGCAAGACGACCCTGGTCGACGCCATGTTGCGGCAGGCCGGCGCCTACGGCGCCCGCGGCGAGGACACCGAGCGGGTCATGGACTCGGGGGACCTCGAGCGGGAAAAGGGCATCACCATCCTCGCCAAGAACACCGGCGTGCGGTACCTGCCGGCGGACGGCTCCGACCCGGTGACGATCAACATCATCGACACCCCCGGCCACGCCGACTTCGGTGGTGAGGTGGAGCGCGGCCTGACCATGGTCGACGGCGTGGTGCTCCTGGTGGACGCCAGTGAGGGCCCGCTGCCGCAGACCCGGTTCGTGCTCCGCAAGGCGCTGCGCGCCCGGCTGCCGATCATCCTGGTGATCAACAAGGTGGACCGGCCGGACTCCCGGATCAAGGAGGTCGTGGACGACACCTACGAGCTCTTCCTGGATCTGGACGCCGACGAGGAGCAGATCGACTTCCCGATCGTCTACGCCTGCGCCCGCGACGGCATCGCCTCGCTGACCCAGCCCGCCGACGGCTCGGTACCCGACGACAGCACCTCCCTGGAGCCGCTGTTCCGCACCCTGCTGGACACCATCCCGCCGCCCGCGTTCGAGGACGGCGCGCCGCTGCAGGCGCACGTCACCAACCTCGACGCCTCGCCGTTCCTGGGCCGGCTCGCGCTGTGCCGGGTCCGCCAGGGCACGATCAGCAAGGGTCAGACCGTGGCCTGGTGCCGCACCGACGGCAGCACCCAGCGGGTCCGCATCTCCGAGCTGCTGATGACCGAGGGCCTGGAGCGCAAGCCCGCCGAGTCCGCCGGACCGGGCGACATCATCGCGGTCGCCGGCATCCCGGAGATCATGATCGGCGAGACGCTGGCCGACGCCGAGAACCCGGTTCCGCTGCCGCTGATCACGGTCGACGAGCCGGCCATCTCGATGACCATCGGCACCAACACCTCGCCGCTGGTCGGCCGGGTCAAGGGCGCCAAGGTCACCGCCCGGATGGTCAAGGACCGGCTCGACAAGGAGCTGGTCGGCAACGTGTCGCTGCGGGTGCTGCCCACCGAGCGGCCGGACGCCTGGGAGGTGCAGGGCCGCGGTGAGCTGGCCCTGGCGATCCTGGTCGAGCAGATGCGCCGCGAGTCCTACGAGCTGACCGTCGGCAAGCCGCAGGTCGTCACCAAGGAGATCGACGGCAAGACCTGCGAGCCGGTCGAGCGGCTGACCATCGACGCCCCGGAGGAGTACCTCGGCGCGATCACCCAGCTCCTCGCGACCCGCAAGGGCCGGATGGAGCAGCTGGTCAACCACGGCACCGGCTGGATCCGGATGGAGTGGCTGGTCCCGGCGCGCGGCCTGATCGGCTTCCGCACCGAGTTCCTCACCGACACCCGGGGCACCGGCATCCTGCACCACGTCTTCGAGTCGTACGAGCCGTGGTTCGGTGAGCTGCGTACCCGCAACAACGGCTCGCTGGTCGCCGACCGGGCGGGCGCGGTCACCTCGTTCGCGATGATCAACCTTCAGGAGCGGGGTCAGCTCTTCGTCGAGCCGACCACCGAGGTGTACGAGGGCATGATCGTCGGGGAGAACTCCCGCTCCGACGACATGGACGTCAACATCACCAAGGAGAAGAAGCTCACCAACATGCGGGCGTCGACCTCCGACGAGACCGAGAAGCTGATCCCGCCGCGCAAGCTGTCGCTGGAGCAGGCGCTCGAGTTCTGCCGCGAGGACGAGTGCGTCGAGGTCACCCCGACCGCGGTGCGCATCCGCAAGGTGGTCCTCGACCAGCAGCAGCGCGGCCGGGCAGCGGCCCGCCGCAAGCACGCCGGCTGACCCCACCCGCTCCGCGTCCCGCACTTCCACGGAAGGAGTGGCCATTCCCCGGGGAATGGCCACTCCTTCCGTGCATCAGCGCGCCCGGTGGGGGTGGGGTTTGGTGGCGGCGAAGGCCAGGGCGTCGGGGATCGGGCCGGAGCCGGACTCGACCACCCGGTCGAGCACCAGGCCGTTGGCGGTGACGGCGGTGAGCAGGTCGGCCAGGGGCAGGTGCCAGGCGCCCACCCGGGCCCGCACGCCGTGCGAGTTCCAGGACCGGAAGGTGTGCTCCGGCTCGGCGTAACCACCGTCGATCACGACGCGCTCCTGGTCGGACCGGTCCGCGAACGCGCCGCAGAAGCACGGATGCACCCCGACGTGCACCAGCCGGCCACCCGGCGCCAGCACCCGGGCCATCTCCGCGACCGCCGCCGGATAGTCCGGCATGTCGGTGTGTGCCAGCACGCAGACCGCGGCCGGCACCGCGCCGTCGGCGAGCGGCAGCGCGGTCGCGTCGGCGCGGGCCACCGGCAGCCGGGCCCGGGCGTGGCGGAGCTGCCCGGCCGACAGGTCCGCGCCCACCGGCGTCCAGCCCAGCCGGCGCAGCTCTGCGGCGTGCGCCCCGGTGCCGCAGCACAGGTCCAGGCAACGACCCGAGCCGCCGCCCAGCAGCTCCGCCAGCACCGACCGGACCCGGTCCATGTAGGTCGCCGAACCGACCGTGGCGTACTCCTCGTACCAGTCGGCGATCTCGTCGTACCGGGGGGTCGTCATTCCCGCACGCTAGACCCGGACACGATGCCGGCGCAGCCCGGCGCCACGAAGATCCGCTACGGTCACCTGCATGATCTGGGACGAGCTCGACGCGCACCTGGACCGGGTGCCCGGCACCGTCTCCGCGTACGTGGGACGTCCCGGCGCCCGGCCTGCCTGGACCCGACAGGCCGACGCCACCCACTACGCGGCGAGCACCATGAAGGTGGCCGTGCTGGTGGCGCTGCACCGGGCCGCCGAGGCCGGCCGGCTCGACCTGGACGCGCCGGTGCCGGTGCGCAACGCGTTCGACTCCGCCCAGCCCGGCGCGCCCCGCTTCGCCAACGCCCGCGACTACGACAACGACGAGGCGGTCTGGGACGCCGTCGGCGGTACCGCGCCGCTGCGCTGGCTCGCCGAACGCATGATCATCCGGTCCAGCAACCTGGCCACGAACCTGTGCGTCGGCCAGGTCGGGCTGCCCGCCGTGGCGGAGGTCTGGACGCGGGCCGGCGCGCGGCACAGCGTCACCGGCCGCGGCATCGAGGACTTCGCCGCCCGCGACGCCGGCATCGACAACCTGGTCACCGCCGCCGACCTGGCCGCCCTCCTCGGCGAGCTGGCGCTGGGCGCGAGCCGGCCCGGCCCACTCGCCTCGCCGGCCGGCTGCGCCGCCATGCTCGACGTGCTCGTCGCCCAGGAACACCGCGAGGACCTGGCCGCCGGGCTGCCCGACGGCACCCGCATCGCGCACAAGAACGGCTGGGTACGCGGCGTCCGCCACGGCGCCGGCGTGGTCTTCCCGGACGACGCGCCGCCGTACGCGATCGTGGTGTGCACGACCACCGACCTGGCCGACGGCGGCGCGGACGGCGAGCAGGTCGAGGACGACGCGTGCCGGCTCATCGCGCACGTCTCCGCGCGGGTGTGGGACGCCCGGCACGAGCTGGCCGGCTGAGCCGCTACTCCAGCAACTGCTCCCGCAGCCCCGCCCGGACCTCGTCGGTCACGCCCAGCCCGTCGCGCAGGTACGCCTCGAACGAGCCGTGCACCCGGCGCACCTCGTCGTACGCGGCGTCCAGGTACTCCGCGCGCACCTCAAGCAGTGGCCGGGCCACCGCCGGGTCGAGATCCGGCCGACGGCGCGTCATCGCCGCCAGCAGCACCTCGCGCAGGCTCTCGGTCAGCTCGTTGTGCCGCAGGTAGTCGGCCCGGATCGCCGGTTCCGGCACGCCCAGCGCGGTCAGCAGCACCACCGACAGCCATCCGGTGCGGTCCTTGCCGGCGGAGCAGTGGAACAGCAGCGGCAGGTTCGCGCCGTCCGCGGCCAGCCGCACCGCCGCGCCGAACCCCGCCCGCGCCGGTTCCCCGGTGACGAACCAGCGGTAGATCGCCGTCATCGCCCCCGGCATGCCCTCGCGGGCCAACTCCGCGTACGCCGCCAGGTCGTGCCCCTGCAACACGGCCGAGACGTAGGTGAACACCGGGTGGGCCGCGTCGTACACCGGCAGGTGCACCACGCGGGGCGCGCCCACCAGCCGGTCCGGCGGCGCCACCTCCTGCTCCTGCACGGCGCGCAGGTCCACCACGCAGGCCGTGCCGAGCTTGCCCAGCACCGGCAGATCGTCGTCGGTCAGCCGGCCCAGCGCCGCGGTCCGGACGAGCCGCCCGGCACGGACCCGCCGCCCGTCGGTCGTCGGCAGCCCGCCCAGGTCACGGGCGTTCGGCGCGCCCACCAGCTCCCAGTCCCGCCCGGTCATCGGCCCTCCCCTGCTCGCCACCAGTGCCTATAGGGTGCCCCACATGACGATCGCGGCGGTACGCACCCACCGGCTCTCGGCCCCCTTACACACCCCGTTCGTCACCGCGCTGCGGAGCACCACCACCGTGGAGACCCTGATCGTCGAGGTCATCGACAGCGACGGCCGGTCCGGGTTCGGCGAGGCCCCGCAGGTCTGGCAGGTCACCGGCGCGTCGATCGGCGGCGCGGAGGCGTGCGTCCGCGAACTGCTCGCCCCGCTGCTGACCGGTCGCGACGCGGACGACCTCCAGGCCCGCTGCCGGCAGGTGGGCCGGGCCGTGGTGGGCAACGAGTCGGCGAAGGCGGCCGTCGACGTGGCGCTGCACGACCTGGCCGCGCGGCGGCTCGGCGTACCCCTGGTGCGGTTGCTCGGCGGCACCGCGCTGCGCGTCCCCACGGACGTCACGCTGGCCGCCGGCGACGCGGTCGACCTGGCCGCGGCGGCCGGTCGGCGCCGGGCCGAGGGTTTCACGGTGCTGAAGCTCAAGGTCGGCACCGACGCCCGGGGCGACCTGGACCGGGTCCGCGCGGTGCGCGCCGCCGTCGGCCCGGACGCGCGGATCCGGCTGGACGCCAACCAGGGCTGGACGCCGCGCGAGGCGGTCCGGGTGATCCGCGGCATCGAGGACGCCGGGCTCGACGTCGAGCTGGTCGAGCAGCCGGTGCACCGCCGTGACCTGGACGGGCTGGCCTGGGTCAGCGACCGGGTGGCGGTGCCCATCCTCGCCGACGAGTCGGTCTTCGACGTGCGCGACCTGGTCGAGGTGATCCGCCGTCGGGCGGCCGACATGGTCAACGTGAAGCTGGCCAAGTGCGGCGGCCTGCAACCGGCCCGCACGCTGCTGGACCTGGCCGCCGCGCACGGCATGGGCACGATCGTCGGTTCGATGATGGAGGGCCCGGTGGGCGTGGGCGCGGCGGCCAGCCTGGCCGCCGCGCACGGCACCACCGCCGTGTCGGATCTCGACGCCGCCTGGTGGCTGGCCTGGTCGCCGGTCACCGGCGGGCTCCGGTACGAGGGCGCGGACGTGCTGCTGCCGGACGCCCCGGGGCTCGGCATCGCCGACGTGAATGAAGCTAAAGTTCAGCGCCACGGTTGAGTGCGGTTGGATTTTTTCATAGGGTCCCCCACAGGAGCGTGGGAGGAGGGGTGCGGATGGCGTCTCAACCGGGCCACCAGGCCGTGGTACGGGTCCCGGTGGCGACCCTGTGGACAGACCCCGACGCGGTCCGCCCGATCGACGGGCCCGCCCTGCGCGACCGCCCCGACGTCGCCGCCTGGGTTGCCGGGATGGATCGCGACCAGTGGGTCGGCGACTGTGTCCTGACCCAGTTGCTGCTCGGCGAGCCGGTGCTGGTCACCGGGGCCGGGCCGGACGGCTGGGTCCGGGTGGTCGCCCTCGGGCAGCCCGCCGCCAAGCTGGACCCTCGCGGCTACCCGGGCTGGATGCGGTCGGCCCACCTGGCCGCACCCGCCGACACCGGACCGACCGGGTCCGCGTTGGTGGTCGACGTCCGCCGGACCGCGCTGCACGGGGCCGCCGGCGGGTCTCCGGCGCTCACCGGCGTGGTCCTGGGCACCCACCTCACCTCCGCCGGCCGGCCGGCGGACGGCTGGCGGCCGGTCCGGACGCCCGGGCGGGTCGAGCCGCTCTGGGCCCCGGAGGGCGACCTGGTGCCGCTGCCCGCCGAGCGGCCCGAGGCCAAGGAGGTGCTCGCGGTCGCCGAGCGGCTACGCGACCTGGTCTACGTCTGGGGCGGCCTGTCCACCGACGGCATCGACTGCTCCGGCCTGGTGCACCTGGCCTGGCGGCGGTACGGCGTCACGCTGCCCCGCGACGCGGACGACCAGGCCGAGGCGACCACGCCGCTGGCGCTGGACGACGAGCGCCCCGGCGACCTCTACTTCTTCGCCCGCCCCGGCCGGCGCATCCACCACGTCGGGATCGTCACGGCCGAGCCGCACGGTGGCCGGCGCCGGATGCTGCACGCCTGCTACCTCACCCGCCGGGTGGTCGAGGAGGAACTGCCCGCGGACCGGGTCGCCACCCTGGTCGGCGCGCACCGCGTCTGACCCGGTGTCCGGGACGTCGTCCGCCCCGGACACCCGGCGCCGGTCAGCGACGCGCCTCGGCCAGTTCCCGGCGCCGGTCCCGGGACGACTTGGCCAGGCTCGCCACGGTGGCCACGGCCAGCGTGCCGAGGATGACCGTCAGCGAGAGCCAGATCGGGATGTGCGGCGCCCACGCCACGTGCTCGCCGCCGTTGATGAACGGCAGGTTGTTGTCGGCCAACGCCTCCAGGACCAGCTTCACGCCGATGAAGCCGAGCACCACGGCCAGCCCGTAGCTGAGGTAGATGAGCCGGTCCAGCAGACCGCCCAGCAGGAAGTAGAGCTGCCGCAGCCCCATCAGCGCGAAGACGTTCGCGGTGAACACCAGGTACGGCTCCTGGGTGATCCCGAAGATCGCCGGGATCGAGTCGAGCGCGAAGATGAGGTCGGTGGTGCCGATCGCGATCATCACGATCAACATCGGGGTGAACAGTCGCCGCCCGTTCTCCCGGGTGGTCATCTTCGCCCCGTCGAAGTCCCGGGACAGCGGCAGCGCCTTGCGGCTCCACCGGATCAGCAGGTTCTCGCTGAACTCGTCCTCGTCCGGCTCGCCCTGTCGGGCCAGGTTCACCGCCGTGTAGATCAGGAACGCGCCGAAGATGTAGAACACCCAGGAGAACTGGGAGATCAGCGCCGCTCCGGCGGCGATGAACCCACCGCGCATCACCAGCGCCAACAGGATGCCGATGAGCAGCACCTTCTGCTGGTACTGCCGGGGCACCCCGAAGCGGGCCATGATGATCACGAAGACGAAGAGATTGTCCACCGAGAGGCTGTATTCGGTCAGCCAGCCGGTGTAGAACTGGCCGGCCACGCTCGGCCCGGCCGTCACCCAGAGCACCACGCCGAAGAGCAGCGCCAGCGCCACGTAGAAGCCGACCCACAGGCTGGACTCGCGGACGCTGGGCTCGTGCGGGCGGCGGCCGATGATGAACAGGTCGGCGAGCAGGACCGCGATCATCGCGGTCAGGGTTACCGCCCACACCAATGCGGACACGTTCAAATCCATCCTCCGGCAGACACGCAGCGTCGGGCACACCGTACGCCGGGTGTCGGGCCGGGGTGCGTCGACGCTGACTGTGGTGACTGTCGGAGGTCTCTTCCGCCGGCGCCCGGGTGGACTCCGACCGACGGAGCCGGGTCGAGCGACCGGGGGGTGCTGGCGCTCTTCCGTGCTGACGACTCCGTCACGGGGGAATACTCCCCTCCTCGGCCGCCATTGTTCACCATGCCGGCCCGGTAGCGCATCTCCGGGCGCCGATCTGCCGTCATCGGGTGCCGCTCCTCACGTATTCGCGGTACGTCCTAGGAGGCTAGCCTCCCTTTCTGTCCTGGCGCCGGCGGCTCTCGGGTGCCCTTTCGAGCTGAGAGCGGAAACGACTCACGGCGGCGCGTCGACCCACCGCCGGCCACGTCCCACCCGGCATCCCGGACGCGGTCCTGCGTGAGTCGTTACTGCTATCAGCTCGAAAGGGCATCCGGCGAACAGCACCGCCAGGTGCCGGCACGCCCGGCACGATCCGGTCCGGTCCGGTCCGGTGCGGTGCGGTGCGGTGCGGACGGGGGCCCTCAGCGGGCGGGCAGCAGCGGGTCGGTGAACGCCCACCCGGCGGCGAGCAGATCCTCGACCGCGGCGACGGCGGTGGCCAGCCGCTCCTCGTGCGTGCCGCGCAGCTCGACCACCGGCACCCCGCTGGCGGCCAGCTCCACGCGGAACCGCCCGGTCATCCACGCCCGCAGGTGTTCCCCGTCGCGCAGGCCGTCGTCGGCGAAGGGCACCCCCACGTGGTCGGTGAGCAGATAGAGCGCCGGGCGGCGGGCGGCGGCCCGGACCTCGGCCGACGACGACCCCAGGTAGCGCTCCTCCCAGAGCGCGGTGGCCCGGGCGTCGGTGTCGCAGCACAACAGCGGGCCGCTGACCCGTGCCGCGGCGTCCTCGGCGGCCTGCTGCTCGCGTACCACCTCGACGAAGTCGTCCCGGTCCCAGGTGACGTCGAAGACGGTCGCGTCCGGTCGGGAGCGGCGCAGCGTGGCGAGTTTGCGGGCGGTCAGCTCACGGCCGTACTCGGGCACCCAGGCGGTGCGGAAGCGCTCGGCGAGCGCCCGCGTCATGGTCGTGGTGCCGGTGGACTCCGCGCCGACCACCACGACGCGGCGGACCAGCCACGCCCGCACCGGCGCGCTCAGCCACCGCCAGTGCGCCGCCGGGTCCGCGCGCACCGCGGTGCCGGAGACCGGCACCGTCCGCCGCTGCGGATCCACGTCGACCGCGACCGCGCCGAACCGGCGGGCCAGTTCCCCGCCGTACGCCTCGGAGGAGAAGACGGCGTCCACCGACTCGCCGCCCAGCGCGTCGGCGAACACCGCGCAGTGCAGGTCCCAGACCGCCGGGTCGGCGTAGTCGACCGGATGGTCGTCGTGCCGGCCGACGAACCGCACCCACGGCGTGCCGGCGTGCACCTCGCGCAGCCAGGCCAACCGCAGGTCCAGCGGGATCGACTCACGCCGGGACGGCGCCACCACCACGGTCACCGCCGCACAGCGGGCCGCGGCGGCCTCGACGAGCGCGTGGTGCCCCGCGTGCGGCGGATAGAACTTGCCGACCACCAGGCCGTGCCGGAACCGGCGCGGGCCCGCCCCGGTCGGACTCACGCGGCCACCGGTGCCGGGCCGGGCGGCACCGGCGTGGCCGCCGCGCGCCGGCGCAGGTCCGCCCGCCAGGACCGCAACCCCACCACGCAGAGGGCCAGGAAGATCAGGTACAGGCCGCCGGTCAGCCACAGCCCCTTGTACGCGTAGAGCGGGATGTAGATCAGGTCGGCGGCGATCCACAGCCACCAGCTCTCCACCAGCTTGCGGGTCTGGCCGTAGGTGGCCAGCAGCGACAACGCGGTGGTGACCGCGTCGGCCAGCGGGACGGTCGAGTCGGTGGCCCGGTCCAGCAGCGCCCACAGCCCGGCGGTGAGCAGCAGACCGGCCAGGCCCAGCGCCCACCACTCCCGCCGCCCGGTGCGGGCCACCGTGAGCCGGCTGCGCCGGGCCCCGCCGAACAGCCAGTGCCACCAGCCGTAGATCCCGAGCACCACGTAGACGAGTTGCAGGCCGGCGTCGGCGTACAGGCCGGCGGTCCAGAACAGCACCATCAGCAGCAGCACGTTGGCGATGCCGACCGCCCAGTTCGCGATGTGCTGGCGGGCGACCAACCAGACGTTGACCACGCCGGTGCCGAAGCCGAGCAGCTCCGCCCAGGTGGTGCCGGCGCCGAACACGGTGAACGCGGTGCCGGTGAGCCAGTCGAGCATGTGGGTGTCCCTCCCCCGCCGCCGGTGCCACGGTGGAGGCCGGTGCCTTGGTGGAGACGCGGCCCGCCGGAGCGCCCCCGGAGCGTACCGGGGGTGGCCGGGCATGGGAGGCTTCGGGCATGGTTCTTGAGGTCGCGCTGATCGACGTGACGCCCGGACAAGAGGACGACTTCGCCGCCGCCTACGCGCGGGCCCGGCCGATCCTCGCCGAGGCGCAGGGGTGCCGCTCGGTGCGGATGACCCGCGGGGTGGAGTCGCCCACCCGGTTCGTGCTGCTGGTCGAGTGGGACTCGGTGGAGGCGCACGACGTGAACTTCCGGCAGACCGAACGCTTCGGGCGGTGGCGCGGGCTGATCGGCCCGTACTTCGCCGGTCCGCCGCTGGTCGAGCACTTCGTCGACGTGCCGGCCTGAACTGTCGTACCCCACGCGTAGCCTGCGCGCGACGCGCGGTCACCGGTCCCGACGGGCAACGGGGGCGCCGGGCCCGGTGGGCGCGCGGCGGCCCCGTTTCAGCCCGGTGGGCGCGCGGCGCCCCTCACCCCGGCTCGCGCGCGTCGCGGGGCCGGGGCACCGGCGCGGGGCCGAGCCGTCGGGCCAGCAGCTCGGCCGTCGCGTCCTCCGGCAGCGCCGCCGCGAGCAGCCGCTGGATCACCTGCTCGTAGCGGGCCACGTCCGCCTCGCCGACCAGGCGCAGGTCGGTGGTGAGCGTCTCCACCAGCACGGTGCGGGGGTCGTCCGGGTCCGGATAGGCGTAGTAGGAGAACGGCGCCAGCGGGTGCAGGTCGTCGCCGGACGAGGCGTCCCGCGGCAGCACCCGGACCGTGACGTGCGACCGCTCGGCCAGCGCCAGCAGATGCCGTAGTTGCTCCCGCCACACCTCCGCCGGCAGGCTGCCCGGCTCGCAGGCCCGCTCGTCGATCAGCGCGGTGTAGTGCGGCGGGTCCGGCCGGACCAGCAGTTCCTGGCGTACCGCCCGGGCGCGGACGTCGGCATCCACGTCCACCTCGTCGGCGACCGACGCGCCGGCCGACACCCGCAGCCGGGCGTACGCCGGGGTCTGCAACAGGCCGGGCACGAACGCCGGCTGGTATTCCACGATGCGCTCGGCGCCGGCCTCCAACTCCGCGTACGCCCGCTGCCGCTCGCCCATCTCGCCCAGCGCCTTGGACCAGCCACGCCCGGTGGCGGCGTCACGCGCGATGACGATCAGATCGTCGCGCTGGTGCGGCGGCACCGCGTAGACATCGAGCAGGTCGAGGACGTCGGCCAGGTCGGGCCGGCTCTGCCCCAGCTCGATGCGGGACAACTTCGACGTGGACGCCCAACCGAGCCGGGCGCAGACCTGCTCGAGCGTCAGTGACTCACGGCGGCGCAGCCGGCGCAGCTCGACGCCGAGCCGCACCCGCCGGACGACCGGACTTGCTGACATCGGCATGCGCTCCTCCCAGGGTGGGAGCGTACGCATGACCATCACACACGGCAATACCTCGCTTGCGCAGAGCAACAGACACCGGGGTCGGTCAGGGACGGTACGTGCCGAACGACCAGACCATGCCGACCAGGTCACGGGCGGCGTAGTCGCGGGAGCCGTAGTCGGTGTCGAACGGCGACCGGACGATTTCCGCGCCGGCCGCGCGGGCCCGCTCGTGATGCGCGTCCACGTCGTCGACCGCCAGGTAGACGCGGTAGTCGTCGTCGGCCGGGCGGCTCGCCGGTGCGGGCCCCGGCCCGATCATGACGAGGCCGTCGCCGTGACCGAGCTGGGCGTGGCGCACCGCGCCGTCGGGCCCGGAGTGCAGCTCGTGGACCGTGAGACCGAACGCCGACCGGAGGAAGTCGACAGCGGCGTGGACGTCGGGGTACCGGAGGACCGGGTAGATGCTTCGCATGGCACCAGCCTGCCGCGCGCCGGTCAGCCCGGATAGGACGGATGTGATCCAGCCGTTCGCCGGGCCAGCACCGCCGGCGTGGCCCCGGCGAACGCCTGGAACTCCCGGATCAGATGCGACTGGTCGTAGTAGCCCCAGCGGGCCGCCCGCTCCGCCCAACCCGCCCCGCCCGCACCGACGCCCGGCGCGGTGGGCACCGTGCGGCCCAGACCGGCGTACGCCCGCTGGAAGCGCAGGAGCCGGGCCACGGTGCTCGGCGGCAGCCCGAACTCCTGACGGAACCGGACCGCCAGGTGACGACGGGACCAGCCGATCTCGTCGGCCAGCGCGGCGACGCCGACCGCTCCCCCGCTGACGTCGAGCCGCCGCCACACCGCCCGCAGCCGACCGTCGACCGGGTCGGTGGCCGCCAGCCGGGCGGCGAGGGCGGCGTCGAGCCGGGCGAAGCGCTCCGCCCAGCCGGCCGCGCCGGCCAGCACGTCCCGCAGGTCGGTCAGCCAGCCGGCGACCCGGTCGACCGGGACCACCCGGTTGGCCAGCTCGCCGAGCGGCAGCCCGAGCACCCGGCGCGCCGCCGGGGCGGTCAGGACCACCTGCACGCCGACTCCCGTGCCAGCGGTACGGGTGGCGCACCAACCGTCGAACGGGCCGGCCAGGAACGCGTTGCCGGACGTGCCGCGGCCGGTCGCCCGGGGATCGCGCACGTCGAGCGGGTCGCCCCAGCCCAGGATCAGCACCACGAACGCGCCGGCCACCTCGCGGCGCACCAGCGGCGCCGGCGCGTCCTCCCGATAGCCGAGGTACCGGTCCACCCAGGGACGCAGCCGCACGTCGGGACGCCCGACGACCGCCTCGGTCAGCATCCCGCCCTCCCGGCCGGCAGGCCGCTCACCGCACCCCGGCCGCGTCCATCCCGCGCAACTCCTTCTTGAGGTCGGCGACCTCGTCGCGGATCCGCGCCGCCAGCTCGAACTGGAGCTCCCGGGCGGCGGCCAGCATCTGGTCGTTGAGCTCCTGGATGAGGTTGGCCAGATCGGCCCGGGCCATCCCCTCCCGGGACGGGGTCGCCGCGCCGCCCCGGCCCCCCCGGCTGCGGGTCTCCTTGACCGGCGCCTTGCCCCGGGACAGCTGCCGCGCGGCGCCGCCGACGGTGGTGGCCTCGGTGTCCTCCGCCTCGCGGTAGATGTCGTCGAGGATGTCGTGGATCTTCTTGCGCAGCGGCTCGGGGCTGATGCCGTGGGCCTCGTTGTGCGCGATCTGCTTGGCCCGACGCCGGTCCGTCTCCTCGATCGCTGACGCCATGGACGGGGTGATCTTGTCGGCGTACATGTGGACCTGGCCGGAGACGTTCCGGGCCGCGCGGCCGATGGTCTGGATCAGCGACCGGCCGCTGCGCAGGAAGCCCTCCTTGTCGGCGTCGAGGATCGCCACCAGCGAGACCTCGGGCAGGTCGAGGCCCTCCCGGAGCAGGTTGATGCCGACCAGCACGTCGTAGTCGCCCTTGCGCAGCTCACTCAGCAGCTCGACCCGGCGCAGCGTGTCCACCTCGGAGTGCAGGTAGCGCACCCGGATGCCGTTCTCCAGCAGGTAGTCGGAGAGGTCCTCCGCCATCTTCTTGGTCAGCGTGGTGACCAGCACCCGCTCGTCACGCTCGGTGCGCAGCTTGATCTCGTGCATGAGGTCGTCGATCTGCCCCTTGGTCGGCTTCACCACCACCTCGGGGTCGATCAGACCGGTGGGCCGGATCACCTGCTCGACGAACTCGCCCTGGGCCTGCTCCAGCTCCCACGGGCCCGGGGTGGCGGAGAGGAAGACCGACTGGCCCACCCGTTCCAGGTATTCGTCGAAGCGCAGCGGCCGGTTGTCGGCGGCGCTGGGCAGCCGGAAGCCGTGGTCGATAAGCATCCGCTTGCGGGAGGCGTCGCCCTCGTACATGCCGCCGATCTGCGGGATGGTGACGTGTGACTCGTCGACCACGGTGAGGAAGTCGTCGGGGAAGTAGTCGAGCAGGCAGTGCGGCGGGCTGCCGGGCAGCCGGCCGTCCATGTGCATCGAGTAGTTCTCGATGCCGGAGCAGAAGCCGACCTGACGCATCATCTCGATGTCGTAGGTGGTGCGCATGCGCAGTCGCTGCGCCTCCAGCAGCTTGCCCTGCCGCTCCAGCTCGGCCAGCCGCTCGGCCAGCTCGGCCTCGATGTCGCGGATCGCCCGCTCCATCCGCTCCGGGCCGGCGGCGTAGTGCGTGGCCGGGAAGATCACCAGGCTGTCGACCTCCCGGACCACGTCCCCGGTCAACGGGTTGAGGTAGTAGAGCTTCTCGATCTCGTCGCCGAACAGCTCGATCCGGACGGCGAGTTCCTCGTACGCCGGGATGATCTCCAGCGTGTCGCCGCGGACCCGGAACGTGCCGCGTTGGAAGGCCATGTCGTTGCGGGTGTACTGGATGTCGACCAGCCGGCGCAGCAACTGGTCCCGGTCGAGTTCCTGCCCCACCTTGGCCCGCACCGCGCGGTCGAGGTATTCCTCCGGCGTGCCGAGGCCGTAGATCGCCGACACGGTGGCCACCACGATGACGTCGCGTCGGGTGAGCAGCGACATGGTCGCCGAGTGCCGCAGCCGCTCCACCTCCTCGTTGATCGAGGAGTCCTTCTCGATGTAGGTGTCGGTCTGCGGGATGTAGGCCTCGGGCTGGTAGTAGTCGTAGTAGGAGACGAAGTATTCCACCGCGTTGTGCGGCAGCAGCTCGCCGAACTCCTTGGCGAGCTGGGCGGCGAGCGTCTTGTTGGGGGCGAGCACCAGCGTGGGCCGTTGGAGCCGCTCGACCAGCCACGCCGTGGTGGCGCTCTTGCCGGTGCCGGTCGCGCCCAGCAGCACCGTGTTGCGGTCGCCGCGACGCACGCGACGCTCAAGATCGTCGATGGCTGCCGGCTGGTCGCCGGCCGGCTGGAACTCGCTGACCACCTGGAAGCGGCCGTCGAGCCGGGGAATGTCGAGCGCCATGCCACCAACGGTACGCCCGCGGTCCGACACTTCCCCGCCGACCACGGGCCGTCCCTGACCGGCTTCGATATTCCCATTGTGTGGCTCATCTCACCGGACTACCCTCGTACCGTAGGCCGCTCGCGGCGGCCGACCGGGCCGGTGGCCGCCTCCCTCGCGGGGGCCCGGCCGCCCCCGGCGCCGAAGGCCGCAGCACCCGGGACGACCGGCGTGCGCGCCCATGGTGGTCGCGCCGAGAGGCGCTCACCGGCCGCCGCGAGCGCCCCTGCGTCGTTACCCGTGACCCCGCAGCCGCGCCCCGCAGCCGCGTTGTCCCCTCGTGGAGCCCTCTCCCGACCGCCGGACGCGCCGTGACCGCGCCCCCGGCACCGGCGCGTCCGCCCCGCCGCCGGAGCCGGGCCGGCCGCCCGCACCGCCGGCCCGCCGGCCGCCCGCACCGCCGCGCCCGCACCGGGCCACCGCGCGCGGCAACGCCGACCAGCACGTGCCCCGCGAGCCCGGCCGAGGCCACCGCCGATCCCGCACCAGTGCCCCGACCCGGCCCGCCACCACGGCCGGCCGCCGGCGGCGCGGCGGCGCCGCGACCGGCCCGAGACCGGCCGGCACCGCCCGAGCGGGCGCCGATCCCGCGCTGGACGGGCGGGCGACCCACCGGACCGGCCGACCCGCCGACGCGCCGCGCCGGCCTCCCTCACCCCCTCCCCGACCCCTCCCCGCCGAAGCGCGCAGATTCACGGAAAGTGCGGCCATCCGACCCGGAATGAGCACGCTTTCCGTGAATCTGGGGGCGCGGGGGCGGGGCGGGGCGGGGCGGGGCGGGGCGGGAGGGGCGGGGCGGGGCGGGGGTCAGGGGTGCCATCCGGTCTGGGCGGCCCAGTCCTCGGCGCGCAGGTGCTCCTCGTCGAACCAGGGGTCGGTGAGCGTGCCGTGCTCCGCGCTGTCCGGCGCGGCAGCCGCCAGGTCCCGCTTCACCTGGAGGTACGCGGCCCGGCGCGCCGGGTCCGCGCGGAGGTGGTCGCGCATCAGCAGCGCGTACCGCCAGCCGGCCGAGCCGGCCACCCGCAGGTGCAGCAGCACCGGGCGACCCGGGTCCGCGCCGCCGTGCAGCCGCTTCACCCACTGCACCCGGTCGGGGCGACGCGGCGCGTCCCACCACTCGCCGGGCAGCCGGGGGAAGCCCGCCTCGGCCAGCCGGTCGGCGAGCGGACCGTCCGCCTCCGCCAGCGAAGGGACGGTGAGCTGGATGTCGATGACGTCCGGCGCGGCCAGGCCGGGCACGGCGGTGGAGCCGACGTGGTCGACCCGGAGGTCGCCACCGGCCGCGTGGTGGATCCGCGCGGCCAGCCGGGCGTACTGGGCGGGCCACGTCGGATCCGGCCCGGTCGTCGACGGCTCGGTCAACGTCGACGGCTCGGCCTGGACTGCGTGCCGCTCGCGGACGTTGCGCTCGTAGGGCAGCAACCGGTCCCGCCAGAGGTCGTCCACCGCGTCGTGCAGGTCGGTCAGCGTGCCGTCGTTGGTGAGCAGCACGTCCGCCACCGCCGCCCGGCGGGCGTCATCGGCCTGCGCGGCGATCCGCCGCTCGGCCTCGGCCGGGTCCATGCCCCGGTCCCGGGACAACCGCGCCAGCCGGGTCGGCACCGCCGTCTGCACCACCAGCACCAGGTGGTACGTGGGTGCGAGCCCGACCTCGACCAGCAGTGGCACGTCGTTGACCACCACCGCGTCGGCGGGCGCGGCGGCGACCAGCGCGGCGGCCCGCGCCCGGACCCGGGGGTGGGTGATCGCCTCCAGCCGGCGGCGGGCGGTCTCGTCGGCGAAGACCAGCGCGCCCAGCGCGGCCCGGTCCAGCGAGCCGTCCGGGCCCAGGACCCGGTCGGAGAACGCGGCGACCACCTCGGCCAGCCCTTCGGTGCCGGGCGCGACCACCTCGCGGGCGATCCGGTCCGAGTCGACGACCACCGCGCCGAGCGCGGCGAGGCGGGCCGCCACCGCGCTCTTGCCGGATCCGATCCCGCCCGTCAGCCCCACCTTCAGCATCCGGACAGTCAACCGGATCACCGGACACATGCCAAACAGGCCGCCGCTTCCAAGCCGGCCGGGACGGTACGCGAGCGGCGTCCGCACGTGTCCACGACGCGGGCCCCGCCCCCGGCGCTCCGCTGGTGCGGAACGCGGGGACGGGGCCCGTCGTCAGAGGCAGCCGCTGGTGCGTCCGGGTGGACGAACCGGCGTCAGCGACCGGTCACTTGCCGCCGGCGAGCTTCTCCCGCAGTGCGGCGAGCGCCTCGTCGGTGGCCAGCGTGCCGGCCGGCTCCTCGGCCTGACGGCTCGGGGCCGACGAGGTCGAGGTGGTGGTGCTGGTGGCCGGCGGAGCCGGGTTGGCAGCGGCCTCGGCGTCGGCGGCGCGGGAGGTCTGCACCTGCTTGGTGTGGGCCTCCCAGCGCTGACGCGCCTCGGCGTACTGGTTCTCCCAGGTCTCGCGCTGCTTGTCGTAGCCCTCGAGCCACTCGCCCGTCTCCGGGTCGAAGCCCTCCGGGTAGATGTAGTTGCCCTCGTTGTCGTACGTCGCGGCCATGCCGTAGAGGGTCGGGTCGAAGTGCTCCTCGCCCTCGACGAAGCCCTCGTTGGCCTGCTTGAGCGACAGCGAGATCCGGCGGCGCTCCAGGTCGATGTCGATGACCTTGACCATGACCTCGGAGCCGACCTGCACGACCTGCTCCGGGATCTCCACGTGGCGCTCGGCCAGCTCGGAGATGTGGACCAGGCCCTCGATGCCGTCGTCCACCCGGACGAACGCGCCGAACGGCACCAGCTTGGTGACCTTACCCGGCACGATCTGCTGGATCGCGTGGGTGCGGGCGAACTGACGCCACGGGTCCTCCTGGGTCGCCTTCAGCGACAGCGAGACCCGCTCGCGGTCCAGGTCGACGTCCAGGACCTCGACCTCGACCTCCTGGCCCACCTCGACGACCTCGGACGGGTGGTCGATGTGCTTCCAGGACAGCTCGGAGACGTGCACGAGGCCGTCCACGCCGCCCAGGTCGACGAACGCGCCGAAGTTGACGATCGAGGAGACGACGCCCTTGCGGACCTGCCCCTTCTGGAGCTTGTTGAGGAACTCGGTGCGCACCTCGGACTGCGTCTGCTCCAGCCAGGCCCGGCGGGACAGAACCACGTTGTTGCGGTTCTTGTCCAGCTCGATGATCTTGGCTTCGAGCTCGCGGCCGACGTACGGCTGGAGGTCACGCACCCGCCGCATCTCGACAAGCGACGCGGGCAGGAAGCCGCGCAGGCCGATGTCGAGGATGAGACCACCCTTGACGACCTCGATGACCGAGCCGCGGACGACACCGTCCTCGTCCTTGATCTTCTCGATCGTGCCCCAGGCCCGCTCGTACTGCGCCCGCTTCTTGGAGAGGATCAGCCGACCCTCCTTGTCCTCCTTCTGGAGGACGAGGGCCTCGATGTGGTCGCCGACCGAAACAACCTCGGCCGGGTCCACGTCGTGCTTGATCGACAGCTCCCGAGAGGGGATCACGCCCTCGGTCTTGTAGCCGATGTCGAGCAGGACCTCGTCCCGATCGACCTTGACGACGGTGCCTTCGACAATGTCGCCGTCGTTGAAGTACTTGATGGTCTCGTCGATAGCGGCGAGGAATGCTTCCTCAGAGCCGAGATCGTCGTGCGTGACCTTGTTGGCGCTCGAGGTGGCCTCGATGCTGCTCGTCATGTGGGCGGTTGCTCCGGTCGGATGGGTTGTCACAGCGGGCATGGGTGTCGCGGTGACTCTTCCGCGCCAGCGGATCCGTCGCCGGGCACACCGAACGATCGACGCAAGAAGATCATTAGTGGCTCCGGTGACCGCACACCTGCTCCCTGCCGAGGCACACGATCCGCGAGCGCATCGTCTAGCCTACCCGCTGTATTACCACAGCGTGCAAGCCCTCCCGGGTCCGTGCGACCTCATCCGCTGCGAAAGCGGAGATTTCGCGCGGTAAGGGGCCACTCCTGTCTCGTCCGTCACATCCGCCCCGCCCGCAACACGCCGGCCCGCCCGCGACGCGGCGCCTGACCGGCCCTAGCGTGGACTCCGTGGACGACGACAGGGTGACCCGCCGGCGGGTCGGGGCCGCCGAGATCCGCCGGGCCAACCGCGGCTGGTGGGACACCGACGCCGACGCCTACCAGGCCGAGCACGGCACGTTCCTCGGTGACGTCGACTTCGTCTGGTGCCCGGAAGGGCTGCGCGAGGCCGACGCGCGACTGCTCGGCGACGTCACCGGCCGCCGGATCCTCGAACTCGGCGCCGGCGCGGCCGCCGCCGCCCGCTGGCTCGCCGCCCAGGGCGCCCGGCCGGTCGCGTTGGACCTCTCCGCCGGCATGTTGCGGCACGCCGCCGACGCCGCCGACCGCAGCGGGGTACGCGTGCCGCTGGTCCAGGCCGACGCGCTGGCGTTGCCCTTCGGTGACGCCGCCTTCGACACGGTCTGCACCGCGTTCGGCGCGATCCCGTTCGTCGACGACTCGGCGGCGGCGATGCGTGAGGTGGCCCGGGTGCTGCGCCCCGGCGGCCGGTGGGTCTTCTCGGTCACCCACCCGATGCGTTGGATCTTCCTCGACGACCCGGGCGAGGGCGGGCTGACCGCCGTGCACTCGTACTTCGACCGCTCCCCCTACGTCGAGCAGGACGCGCGCGGCGTGGCCACCTACGTCGAGCAGCACCGCACGCTGGGCGACCGCATCCGGGAACTGGTCGGCGCCGGGTTCCGCCTGCTCGACCTGGTGGAGCCGGAGTGGCCGGCCGACCACGAGGGGATCTGGGGCCAGTGGAGCCCGCTGCGCGGCCGGCTCTTCCCCGGCACCGCCATCTTCGTGACGGAGAAGCCGGCGACCTGAGCGCGCGTCCCACCGCGGTCCGACCCGGGCCCGGTTCCCCGGCGGTACGCCCGCCGCATGAGCGCCGAGCCCGTCCCGACATCACCTGGCCCCTGGTGTCCGGACCCGATGCGGCAGCAGCGTGCGGACTACACGCGGGACGACCTGCTCACCCTGCCGGACGACGCCCCCCGCGTCGAACTTGTCGACGGAGTCATCCAGCCCTGGGCCACCAGACCACCTCCAGCCTGCTGTGGCTCTGGCTGCGATCCCACTCGCCGGCGCACCTGCGGGCATCCCAGGCCGTCGGAGTCGGGCTCAGTCCGAACACCAGCCGGCACCCGGGTGTGCTGCTCCACCACGCCGGACTACCCACCGACCGGTCCCGCCTGCGACCGACCGACGTCGTGCTGGCCGTGGAGATCGTCTCGACCGGCACCCGGCGGGTGGACCGGTTCGCCAAGCCGGGCGAGTACGCCGCCGCCGGCATCCCGTTCTACTGGCGGATCGAGCAGGACCCGGTGCACCTGTACGCGTACCGCCTCGGTGACCGGATCGGCCCCGGCGGCGAGCGCCAGTACGAGCTGGTGGCCGACGGCAGCGAGGTGGTCGAGTTGACCGAGCCGTTCGACATCAAGCTGCCGGTCGCCGAGATCCGGCCCTGACCGCACCGTTACTCGGTCCGGCGGGCGGGTAACCGCCGGCATGGCCGAGAAGGAGTTCCGCGCCGGCGACCACGTCTCCTGGGCCAGCCACAGCGGGCGGGCGTACGGCGTGGTCAAGGAGAAGCTGACCGAGCGCACCCACGTCCGCGGGCATCCGGTGCTCGCCTCGCCGGAGCAGCCGCAGTACCGGATCACCAACGACGACTCCGGCCGCGACGTCGCCCATCGACCGGAGGTGCTCCGCGATGAGTCGCAGTGAGGACCCGCAGCAGACGTACCGCGAGTTCACCGACGCGGTGAACATGAAACCCGCCGAGCTGACCCGCTGGCTGGAGACCGACGAGTCCAAGCACGTCGGCTGGCACAAGCCGGGCACCAAGGGCGGCGAATCGGTCGGGCACGACTCCGGCCGCCGGATCGTGGACCTGCTGCGCCGCAAGCGCGACCAGCTCACCGCCGCCGACTACAAGCACATGCGCAAGGTGGTCGGCTACGTGCACCGGCACCTGGCCCAGCGCCCGTCCGGCGACGTCCGCGACACGAGGTGGCGCTGGTCGCTGATGAACTGGGGGCACGACCCGCTCAAGGGCTGAGCCCGCGACCGAACTCCCTGGTCGACTTGGGCGCTGGCGGCACGGGACGACCCGAAGAGGTCAGTGGTCGGCGCTGTTCCAGTCGCGGCCCTCGCCGACCGACACCTCCAGCGGCACCGACAGCGGGTACGCCGCGCCCATCTCCTTGCGCACCAGCGCCTCCAGCGCCTCCCGCTCCCCCGGGGCGACCTCGAAGACCAGCTCGTCGTGCACCTGGAGCAGCATCCGGGAACGCAGCCCGGCGTCGCGCAGCGCGCTGTCGACGTGCAGCATGGCGACCTTGATGATGTCGGCCGCCGAGCCCTGGATCGGGGCGTTGAGCGCCATCCGCTCGGCCATCTCCCGGCGTTGCCGGTTGTCGCTGACCAGGTCGGGCAGGTAGCGACGGCGACCGAGGATGGTGGAGGTGTAACCGTCCTGCCGGGCCCGGGCCACCACCTCGTGGAGGTAGTCGCGGACGCCACCGAACCCGGCGAAGTAGTTCTCCATCAGCCCGCGGGCCTCCTCGGCGGAGATGCCGAGCTGCTGGGACAGGCCGAACGCGCTCAACCCGTACGCCAGGCCGTAGTTCATCGCCTTGATCTTGCGGCGCTGGTCGGCGGTGACGTCGCCGACCTCGACGGTGAAGACCGAGGAGGCGGTCGCGGCGTGGAAGTCGTGCCCGGAGTTGAACGCCTCGACAAGTGCCTCGTCGGCGGACAGGTGCGCCATGATCCGCATCTCGATCTGGCTGTAGTCGGCGGTGAGCAGGCATTCGTAGCCCTCGCCGACCACGAACGCGCGCCGGATCCGCCGCCCCTCCTCGGTGCGGATGGGGATGTTCTGGAGGTTCGGCTCGGTGGACGACAGTCGCCCGGTCGCGGCCACCGTCTGGTTGAACGTGGTGTGGATCCGGCCGTCGTCGGAGACGGACTTGAGCAGCCCGTCGACCGTCGACTTGAGCTTGGCGACGTCGCGGTGGCGCAGCAGGTGGTGCAGCAGCGGGTGCTCGGTCTGCGCGTAGAGCCACTGGAGGGCGTCGGCGTCGGTGGTGTAGCCGGTCTTGATCCGCTTCGTCTTGGGCAGCGCCAGCTCGGTGAAGAGGATCTCCTGCAACTGCTTCGGCGAGCCCAGGTTGAACTCCCGGCCGACCACCGCGTACGCGCTCTGCGCGGCGGCCTTCACCTCGGCGGCGAAGTGCGCCTCCAGCTCGGACAGGTAGACGGTGTCGGCGGCGATGCCGGTGCGTTCCATGGCGGCGAGCACCCGCATCAGCGGCAGCTCCACCTCGGCCATCAGCCGGGCGGACTGCTCGCCGTCCCGGGACAGCTCGGCGTCGATCGCGTCGGCCAGGTCGAGCGTGGCCCGGGCCTGGAGCATCAGGTTCTGCTCGGCCGCGTCCTCGTCGCCGAACCCGTCCAGGGTGAGCTGGCCCGTCTCCGGCGCGTCGACGCGCAGCTCCCGGTGCAGGTATCGCAGCGCCAGGTCGGTGAGATCGTAGGAACGCTGATCGGGACGGGCCAGGTAGGCGGCGATCTGGGTGTCGCGGGCGATCCCCCGCAGCTCCCAGCCGTGCGCGGCGAACGCCAGCACCGCCGGCTTGCTGTCGTGCAGCACCTTGGGCCGCCCGGCGTCGGCCAGCCAGCCGGCCAGCGCGGCCTCGTCGTCGGCGGCCAGCCGGCTCGGATCGAACCAGGCGCCCGCGCCGTCGGTGGTGGCCAGCGCCATCCCGGTCACGGTCGCGGTGTGCCGGCGGTTGGGCCCGGTGTCGAGCGTGGCCGCCAGGCCGACCGACGTGCCGGCCGGGGCGTGCGTGCCGAGCCAGCCGGCGAGCGCGCCCGGCTCGGTCAGCACCTCGCCGGCCAGCTCGAAGCCGGCCTCGGCCTCCGGCTCGACGGCTTCGAGATACTGGTAGAGCCGGTCGCGCAGGATGCGGAACTGGAGCGTGTCGAACACCTGGTGCACGGCCTCGCGGTCCCAGCCCTGCCAGCGGGCGTCCTCGGGACGCACCGGCAGCTCCAGGTCGGTGACCAGGCAGTTGATCTCGTAGTTGCGGATCACGTCGGCGAGTCGCTCGCGCAGGCTGTCGCCCGCCTTGCCCTTGATCTCGTCGGCGCGCGCCACCACGCCCTCGACCCCGTCGTACAGGTTGATCCACTTGGCCGCGGTCTTCGGGCCGACACCGGGCACGCCGGGCAGGTTGTCGCTGGTCTCGCCGACCAACGCGGCCAGGTCGCGGTAGCGGCCGGGGGTGACGCCGTACTTCGCCTCGACCGCCGCCGGGTCCATCCGGGCCAGGTCGGAGACGCCCTTGCGCGGGTAGAGCACGGTGACCTGGTCGCCGACGAGCTGGAACGCGTCCCGGTCGCCGGTGGTGATCAACACGTCCATGCCCTGGTCGCGGGCCTGGCAGGCGAGCGTGGCGATGACGTCGTCGGCCTCGTAGCCCTCCTTCTCGACCACCGGCACCCGCAGTGCGGCGAGGACCTCCTTGACCAGGCTGACCTGGCCCTTGAAGTCGGTCGGGGTCTCGCTGCGACCGGCCTTGTATTCGGAGTACCTCTCCGTGCGGAAGGAGCGGCGGGAGACGTCGAACGCCACCACGATGTGGGTCGGCTGCTCGTCGCGCAACACGTTGATCAACATCGAGGTGAAGCCGTAGACGGCGTTGGTCGGCTGCCCCGTGGTGGTGGAGAAGTTTTCCACCGGCAGGGCGAAGAACGCCCGGTATGCCAGGGAGTGTCCGTCGACGAGGAGCAGGCGCGGCGTCGTAGCTGTCACGGCAGCGACTCTAGTCCGTGACCCCGACATCCCCGGCACCAGCGGCCCCCACGGATCGCTACCGGACCGCTACGGTATGGAGATCAATCGATGGTATTCACAAGGAGGACCCGATGCGACGATGGAGTGTCCGAATCCTGGCACCGGTGCTCGCCACGGCCGGCATGGTGGCCGCGTTCAGCGCGCCGGCTTTCGCCGTGTGGGTCAACGGTGGGGTCTACTCGACCCAGTCGAAGTGCATCTCGGTCGGGCAGTCCCGGGTCAGCAGCGGCACCTACCAGACGTACGTCTGCGAGTCGCAGAGCCCCGGCTGGCTGCTCCGGGGCTACGTGAACTGACCGGAGGGGTCCGGTGCGGCGCACGCCGCACCGGACCCGTCAGAGCACCTTGGCCAGGAACGCCTGGGTCCGCTCGTGCTTCGGCGCGGAGATCACCTCGCGGGGGTCGCCCTGCTCGACGACCACCCCGCCGTCCATGAAGACCAGGTGGTCGCCGACCTCCCGGGCGAAGCCGATCTCGTGGGTGACCACGATCATCGTCATGCCGTCGCGGGCCAGGTCCTTCATCGTGTCCAGCACCTCGCCCACCAGCTCCGGGTCGAGCGCGCTGGTCGGCTCGTCGAAGAGCATCAGCTTCGGCCGCATGGCCAGCGCCCGGGCGATCGCCACCCGCTGCTGCTGGCCGCCGGAGAGCTGACCCGGGTACGCGCCGAGCTTGTCGCCCAGCCCCACCCGCTCCAGCAACTGCGCGGCGTGCTCCCGGGCCTGCGTCTTCTTCGCCTGCCGCAGCAGCAGCGGCGCCTCCATGACGTTCTGCAACACGGTCATGTGCGGGAACAGGTTGAACCGCTGGAACACCATGCCGATCGCCCGGCGCTGCGCGGCCACCTCCTTGTCCCGCATCTCGTGCAGCTTCCCGCCGCGCTCCCGGTAGCCGATCAGGTCGCCGTCCACCCAGATCCGGCCGGCGTCGATCTTCTCCAGGTGGTTGATGCAGCGCAGGAACGTCGACTTGCCGGAGCCGGACGGCCCGAGCAGGCAGCACACCTCGCCGGCGCGAACCTCCAGGTCGATGCCCTTGAGCACCTCCAGCGGCCCGAACGACTTGTGCACCTGCTCGGCGCGCACCATCAGGTCGGACCCCGCCGTCGGCGCGGTGGCCTGCGTGGGCACGATCAGCTCGGTCATGGTGTCCCCGCCCCTCCGGCGCCGCCTCCACCGGTCTCCGCGGCCAGCGTGCGCAGCCGCGCCCGGGCCCGTTGCGTGGTCCCGTAGCCCTTGCCGAAGTGGCGCTCCAGGAAATACTGCCCGACCAGCAGGATGCTGGTCAGGAACAGGTACCAGAGGCAGGCGGCGACGTACATCGGGAAGATCTGGAACGTCCGCTTGCCGACGGCGTCGAGCTGGAAGAACAGCTCTATGCTGACCGGCACGTAGAGCAGCAACGACGTGTCCTTGAGCATGGCGATGGTCTCGTTGCCGGTCGGCGGGATGATCACCCGCATCGCCTGCGGCAGCACCACCCGGCGCAGCAACTGGCCCCGGCTCAGGCCGAGCGCCTGGGCCGCCTCGGTCTGCCCCGGGTCCACCGACTGGATGCCGGCCCGGACGATCTCCGCCATGTACGCGGCCTCGGAGAGCGCCAACCCGAGCAGGCCGGCCATGAAGCCGGTGAGGATGTCCCGGGAGGAGAACCCGAACAACCGCAGTTGCAGGTTGTCGATGCCGAACAACTGGCCGAGCTGGGTGTCGAACGGCACGCCGAACTCGACCCGGCTCCACAGGATGCCGATGTTGCCGAAGACGGCCAGCAGCACCAGCCGGGGCACGGCCCGGAAGAACCAGGTGTACAGCCAGGCCACGCCGCGCAGGATCGGGTTGTCGGAGAGCCGCATCACCGCGATCACCACGCCGAGCGTGACGCCGATCAGCATCGCGCTGACCGTCATCAGCACGGTGCCGCGCAGCAGCCCCTCGATGATCGGCGGGCGGAACATCTTGTCGACCATGAAGGGCCAGTTGAAGGCCTTGTTGGTCACCAACAGGTGGACGAACATCGCGGTCAGCACGGCGAGCACCGCCACCGCGATCCAGCGTCCCGGGTGCCGCACGGGCACGGCCTTGATCGGTTCCGGCCGTGCCCGTGCGGTTGTCGCTTCCTCGGTGGTCATGTCGTCACGGGTTGATCGCGGGATCCGTGATCGCGCCGTCCCCCACCTTCCACTTGTCGAGCACCTGCTTGTACGAGCCGTCGGTGATCAGTGCCTTGGTGGCGTCGCGCACCGCCTCGGCGAACTGCGCCTGCTCCTTGGCCACCACGTAGCCGTACGGGGCCGCCTCGTACTGCTTGTCCAGCAGCTCCAGGGCGTCCTTGGACTGGGTCACCGCGTACACCCCGACCGGGTAGTCGGCGAGCATCGCGTCGTCCTTGCCGGAGACGACCGCGGCGGTGGCGGCGTCCTGGCCCGGGAACTGGTCGATCGTGATGGCCGGCTTGCCGGCGTCGGTGCAGGTCTTGGAACGCTTCTGGATGTCCTCGACCTGGACCGTGTCCTTCTGCACCGCGATCTTCTTGCCGCAGGCGTTGTCCAGCGCCACCCCGGCCGGGTTGCCCTTCTTGGTCACCCACTGGGTGCCGACCTGGAAGTAGCTGACCATGTTGGCCTGGCCCTTGCGCTCGTCGTTGACGGTGAACGACGAGACGCCGACCTCGTACTTGCCCGAGTTGACGCCGTTGATGATGTCGCCGAACGGCGCCGAGACGAACTCCGCCTTCAGGCCGAGCTTGGCCGCCACGGCGGTGAACAGCTCGACGTCGAAGCCGATGACGGTCTTGCCGTCGGAGTCGAGGAACTCGGCCGGGGCGTACGTGGAGTCGGTGCCGACCACGATCTTGCCGTCGGACTTGATGGCGTCGGGCACCTTGGCGGCCAGCGAGGAATCCGCCGTGGCGGTCACGCTCGCGCCGCCACCGGGCTGCTCGGTCTGCTCCTCCTCACCGCAGGCGGCGAGGGAGAGCAGGAGGACGGCCGCGCCGGCGACGCCGAGCGCCGCCCGACGGCGAGGGCTGGGGTGGAACATGGGGTACTCCTTTTGCGAGGGGGGCGTCGGTCAGGCCACGCCGAGGTAGGCCTCTTTGACCGAGGGGTCGTGCAGCAGGTCGGCGCCGGTGCCGCTCTTGACGATCCGGCCGGTCTCCAGCACGTACGCCCGGTGCGCGCGGGCCAGGGCCTGCTGGGCGTTCTGCTCCACCAGCAGGATGGTGGTGCCCTGCTGGTTGATCTCCGTGATGATGGTGAAGATCTGCTGGATGAGCATCGGCGCGAGACCCATCGACGGCTCGTCGAGCAGCAGCAGCTTCGGCCGGCTCATCAGCGCCCGGCCGACCGCGAGCATCTGCTGCTCGCCGCCGGAGAGCGTGCCGCCGGCCTGCTTGCGCCGCTCGGCCAGCCGGGGGAACAGGTCCAGCACCCGCGCCAGGTCCTGCGCGATGCCGGCCCTGTCCCGCCGGGTGTACGCGCCCATGTCGAGGTTCTCCAGCACCGTCATGCCGGGGAAGATGCCCCGGCCCTCGGGCGCCTGGCACAGCCCGCGCCGGACCCGCAGGTCGGCCCGGAGCTTGGAGATGTCCTCACCGGCGAACCTGATGCTGCCGGTGGCGATCGGCCGGATGCCGGAGATCGCCCGCATGGTGGTGGACTTGCCGGCGCCGTTCGCGCCGATCAGCGCGACGATCTCGCCCTCGTCCACGGTCAGGCTGATGCCGTGCAGCGCCTGGATCCGCCCGTAGAGCAGGCTCACGTCCTCGATCTCAAGCAGCATCGTCCGGCACCCCCAGGTACGCCGCGATCACCTTCGGGTTGTCCCGCACCTCGGCGGGCAGCCCCTCGGCGATCTTCTTTCCGAACTCCAGCACCACGATCCGGTCGGTCACGCCCATCACCAGGCGCATGTCGTGCTCGATCAGCAGCACCGTCACGCCGGTGTCGCGGATCTGCCGGATGAGCTGGAGCAACTCCTCCTTCTCCGCCGGGTTGAAGCCGGCGGCCGGCTCGTCCAGGCAGAGCAGCACCGGGTCGGTGGCCAGCGCCCGGGCGATCTCCAGGCGCCGCTGCTCCCCGTACGACAGGTTGCGCGCGAACTCGTGCATCCGGGGCAGGATGCCGACGAACTCCAGCAGGCGCTCGGCCTTCTCCCGACCCTCGCGCTCCTCCCGCCAGTGCCGCGGCAGCCGCAGCAGCGCGGAGATCACACTGGTCTTGTGGTGCACGTCCGCGCCGACCTGGACGTTCTCCAGCGCGGTCATCTCCGGGAAGAGCCGGATGTTCTGGAACGTGCGGGCCATGCCCATCCGGGTGATCTGGTGGCGCTTCTTGCCACTGATCTTCTCGCCCCGGAACCGGATCTGCCCCTCGGTGGGCTGGTAGATGCCGGTCATCGCGTTGAAGCAGGTGGTCTTGCCCGCGCCGTTGGGCCCGATCAGCCCGAGGATCTCGCCCTTGTAGAGCGTGAAGTCCACGTCGTTGAGCGCCACCACACCGCCGAAGCGCAACGTGACGTGGTCGACCTCCAGCAACGGCTCGCGCTTGTCCACCGTCTCGACGGCGGGCGCCGCGGCCTGGGCCGGAACGGCCGGGGTCTGTTCGGTGTCACTCACCGACGATCACCTCCTTGCGACGGTCCTTGAACTCCGCCGCTCGTCGCCGGTTCGGGATGAGGCCCTGCGGCCGGAAGATCATCATCACCACGAGCACCAGACCGAAGAAGAGGAACCGGTACTCGTACAGCTCGACGCCGAACAGCTCGATGCCGCGGAACCGCTCGATCATGTACGCCACCAGGCCGCCGCCGACGATCGCGCCGACGATGTTGCCGGAGCCGCCGAAGATGACCGCGGCCAGGATGATGATCGAGTTGAGCAGCTCGAAGTTCTGCGAGTTGACGAAGTTCTGCTTGCCGGCGAACAACGCGCCGGCCAGGCCGGCGATCGCCGCGCCGGAGGCGAACGCCCACAGCTTGAACTTGAACGTCGGCACACCCATGAGCTGGGCCGCGTCCTCGTCCTCCCGGATCGAGATCCAGGCCCGACCGACCCGGCTGTGGGTCAGGTTCCGCACCCCGATCACCACCAGGATGATCAGCGTGAGCACCAGCCAGTAGTAGGGGCGGGCGTCGAGCACACCGAAGAACGGCTTGCCGTCGGCGTACTTGCCGGGCGGGTGCGGGATCTGGTTGAAGCCCCGCTGCCCCTTGAGGAACTCGGAGCTGACCGCCGCGATCCGGATCATCTCGGCGAAGCCGAGCGTCACCAGCGCCAGGTAGTCGCCGCGCAACCGCAGCGTCGGCGTACCCAGCATGACGCCGGAGACCATGGTCAGGGCGATCGCGATCGGCACCACCAGCAGCCACGGCCACAGCGTCTTGACGTTGCTGCTCGGCGACGTCAACACCGCGACCGTGTACGCGCCGACCGCGAAGAAGCCGAAGTAGCCCAGGTCGAGCAGGCCGGCGAAGCCGACCACGATGTTCAGCCCGACCGCCAGCAACACGTAGATCGAGACGGTGAAGAGCACCTGGGTGAAGTTCGCCCCGGGCGTCGGGATCGGCCCGAGGTACTGGTAGAACTCCTTGTTCGGCAACGCGTAGAAGAACACGATCACCGCGGCCAGCAGCACCCAGCGCACCCAGCGCGGAGCGTGGTGCCAGCGGTTCGCGACCGCCTCGCGGCCGTGCCGCAGCCGTACCCCGATCCCCTCCTGCTGCTCCGGGGTCGGCGGATTCACCGTCGTCGTCATGCGCGTGCCCTCCCCAGTGATTCGCCCAGCAGACCGGTCGGCCGGAACATCAGCAGCACGACCAGCACCGCGAACGCGGCGAAGTCCTTCCACTGACTGCCGAACAGGCCCGAGGCGTAGTTCTCCACGACGCCCAGCAGCAGGCCGCCGATCAGCGCGCCGCGGAGGTTGCCGATGCCGCCGAGCACCGCCGCGGTGAACGCCTTGAGGCCCAGCAGGAACCCGACGCTGTAGGTGAGCGTCTGGATCCGGACGTCGTAGAGCAGGCCCGCGACACCGGCCATGGTGCCGCCGGCGATGAAGACCATCAGGATGATCCGGTCCTTGTTGACGCCCATCAGCGCCGCCGTGTTGGCGTCCTGGGCCACCGCCCGGATACCGCGGCCGGTGCGGCTGCGGTTGATGAACTGGTCCAGCGCGAACATCATCACCAACGCCGCGCCGATGGTGAGCAACTGGATGCTGTCGATCGGCACGCCGGCGACGTGGAACAGCGGCTTGGAGCTGACCAGCGACGGCGCGCCCTGGGGCAGGCGTCGGGTGTAGACGCCGAACGCCTCGGAGATCGCGATCGAGGCGCCGATCGCGGTGATGAGGAACGCCAGCGGCGGCGCGTTGCGCTTGCGCAGCGGCCGGTAGGCCACCCGCTCGATCACCGTCGCGGTGCCGGCCGAGGCGATGGCCGCCACGATCATCGCCACCAGCAGATAGAACAGGATCGAGCCGACGCCGCTGACCTGCGAGTCCTGGTCGAGACCGAAGCCGTTCCAGGTCCAGATCGCGGCGAACGCGCCGGCGATGAAGACCTCGGAGTGGGCGAAGTTGATGAGCCTGAGCACGCCGTAGACAAGCGTGTAGCCGAGCGCGACCAGGGCGTAGATCGCGCCCTGCGTCAGGCCGGTCGTGGTGAGTTCCCCGAAGTTGGAGAACAGTCCGTCGAAGTTCAAGGGAGGGACGCTCCGTCGCTGAAGAGAAAAAGGGGGTGCGGCCGGGAGCCAGCTCCCGGCCGCACCCGCGATTCACAACTCAATCGCCAGTCGCAGCGATCGACCGATCAGGACTTGGGGATCTCCTGGTCCGGGACAACCTTGCCGCCCTGCACCTTGAACGCCCAGACCTTGACCTGCGCCGGGTCCAGCTCGCCGCCCTCGACGAACTTGTAGCTGGCCGCCACGCCCTCGCCGCTGTAGCCCTTCACGAACTCCAGCAGGTCGGCGCGGGAGGACTTGCCGGCCTTGATGCCCGCCAGCAGGATGTTCGCCGCGTCGAACGCGGTGTCGCTGTAGGTGCCCGGGTCGGCGCCGTTGAGCGCCTTGTAGTCGGCGGCGAAGGTGCCGCGCGCCTCGGTGGACGGCTGGCAGGGGCAGGTGAGGACGGTGCCCTCGGCAGCCGCCGCGCCGGCGGAGGTGATGTACGCGCCGTCGTTGACGCCGTCACCGGCGACCAGCGGGGCGGTGACGCCGGCAGCGGTGAGCTGCTTGCGGATCAGGCCGGCCTCCTGGTAGTAGCCACCGTAGAAGACCGCCTTGACGTTCGCGGCCTTGACCTTGGTGACCACGCCGGAGAACTCGGTCTGCTTGCCCTCGCCCTGGACCTTGTCGCTGCCCACGACCGCCGGGCCGAGCACCTTCTTGACCTCGTCGGCCAGGCCCGCGCCGTACGCCGACTGGTCGTCGATGACGTAGACCCGGTCGGCCTTCATCACGTTCTTCATGTAGTTGCCGGCGGCCGGGCCCTGGCTGAAGTCGTTGCCGACCGCGCGGAAGAACGTCTTCCAGCCCTGCTCGGCGAGGCTGGGCCGAGTCGCGGAGGGGGTGATGGTGACCAGGCCGGCCTCGCTGAACAGCGGACCGGCGGCCTCCGACTCGCCCGAGTAGGCCGGACCCACCACGCCGAGGATCTTGGCGTCGTCGATCGCCTTCTGGGCCAGACCGGGCGCCTGGTCCGGGCTGCCCTGCGAGTCGAGCTCGGCGAGCTCCACCTTGCAGTCGGCGTTCTCCTTGTTGTACTTGTCGACCGCCAGCTTGACGCCGTTCTTCTCGTTGATGCCCAGCGCGGCCGAGCTACCGGTCAGCGCGCCGAAGAAAGCGATCTTGCTCCCGCAGGCGCTGCCCCCGGACGCTTCGTCGTCGCTGCCGCTGGAACAAGCGGTACCACCGGCGACGAGCGCCAGCATGGCGACCCCGCCGATCACGCGTGCGAGCTTCTGCCTCAAGGCCCGAACCCTCCTCCGTCCATGGTCCGAACCACCCGCTGCTGATTGGCACTTGCGGGGGCGGACGAACCAGACCGTCGTCGCCGGTCTGGGCCGGGACGTTATCCCACCGGCCAGCGATGGCGTAAGACCCGGAAAGCGGGGTTGACCGAACCGTTACACGCCGTGGCGGATTCCCGACGCTTCCCGTAAGAACCGAAGGCGACGCACGGCGTTCACCGAGGTTTCATCGGTAACGGGTCAACCCGCTATCACCCGCTACTCATCGACGGCCGGCAACGCCGCCCACCAGGCACGGGAGCTTTTTCCGTCGTCGGCGACCACAAGCAATCCGGCATCACCGGCGGCCACCGCCAGCGCGGCGTCCCCACGGTCCGGCACCGACGCCGGGACGATCACCGGCCGCCACGACGCGCCACCGTCACCCGAGATCCACAGCCGCCGATCCGCGCCGTCCCCGGTCGCCGCGAGCAGCCGGCCGTCGACGCCCACCAGGCCCGCCACCGACAGCACCCCCGGACCGGCCGCGCCGAACCCGCCCACCCGCTGCCAACCGTCCGACGACCCCGCCGGCGCGCGCCACACCGCGAAGCCGTCCCGGACCGGACCCACCACGGTCGGCGTGCCGTCGCGCGTCACCACCCGCTCCGCCGCCCCGCCGCCCGCCGACACCGGCAGCGCCGACCGCCGCCACGACCGGCCGTCCACCGACGACCAGGCCAACGGCATCAGGGCGGCGCCGCCGGTCGGCAGCAACGACCCCACCACCAGCCAGCCGGAACCCACCGCCACCGCGTCGTACGCCGTCGTCCGGCCCCGGGCATCGCCGGCCAGCTCCGGCACCCCGTCGCGCAGCACGAACCCGCCGGCATCCGGCGACGACCACACCGCCGCCCCGTCGGCGCGCGCCCCGGCGATCAACCAGCCCGCCGGCCCCGCCGCCAGCCGCGCCGCGCTCACCGCGCGCGGCCCGCCGAACAGCTCGAACGCCGCCGGCACCTCCCGCACCGGCCCGCCCGGACGCCACACCCACGTTCCGGTACGCGGATTGCCGTGCACGCCGCCCGTCTTCGCGCCGAGCGCCGCCATTCCGTCGTCGCGGCAGGCCACCGCGTAGAGCACGTGCTGCCGGCCGTAGAACGTCTGCGCCCGCACCGGCAACGCCGACCAACTCAGCCCGTCCGCGCTGGACCAGGCCGCCGGCCGCGTCTCCCCCGCGCCGTCGACCAGCCCGCCGACCGCGTACCAGCGGCTCCCGCAGTGCGCCGCGTCGCGCAGCAGCGGCCGACCCGCGACGCCCGCCGGCACGGGCAACTCGACCGCCCGCCAGGCCGGGCGCACCGGGACCGGATCAGCGGGCCGCTCCGGCGTCGACCGGCAGGCGGCCAGCAGCACCGCCACGCCGGCGACCACGGCGAAGACCGACCTGAGGCGCGGAGAAGGCATGCATCCGATCCTATCGATCGGCAGCCGTCCCGGGCGGGCCGTTCGTCGGCGGCGGGTGGCTCAGGACGCGGGCTGCGCCACCTCGCCGCCGGCGGTCTCCGCGAGGATCCGCTCGGCGACCTCCTTCATGGTCATCCGGTGGTCCATCGCGGTGCGCTGGATCCACTTGAACGCCTGCGGCTCGGTCATGCCGTACGTCGTCATCAGCGCGCCCTTGGCCCGCTCGACGGTCTTGCGGATCTCCAGCCGGTCGGTGAGGCCGGCCACCTCCGCCTCCAGCGCGGAGATCTCCGAGTACCGGGACAGCGCGATCTCCACGGCCGGCACCAGGTCGCTCTTCTGGAACGGCTTGACCAGGTACGCCATCGCACCGGCCGCCCGGGCCCGCTCGACCAGGTCACGCTGGCTGAACGCGGTCAGGATGATCACCGGGGCGAGGCGCGCGCCGGCGATCCGCTCGGCGGCGGCCAGCCCGTCCATGATCGGCATCTTGATGTCGAGGATGACCAGATCGGGCTTGAGCTCCTCGGCGAGCTTGACGGCGGTCTCTCCGTCGCCGGCCTCGCCGACCACCTCGTAGCCCTCCTCGACCAGCATCTCGGCCAGGTCCAGCCGGATCAGCGCCTCGTCCTCGGCGATCAGAACGCGCTTGCGCTCGGCATCCGTCTGCATCTCGCCCACGAGCCACTCCCACCATCGATCTCGGCACGGTCACCACCCATGCTCCCGCATGAGCCTAGTCGGGTACAGTTACCCCACCCCGCCGGGATGGTGGAACGGCATACACGGAAGTCTCAAACACTTCTGCCCGAAAGGGCTTGCGGGTTCGAATCCCGCTCCCGGCACTTTTGTCATACACCTGTTCGAGGATGCTGCTGTGCATCCTCCCGAGATGCGGGCACGAGCCCGCGCCCTTCGCGCCCGGGGTCGCAACATCCGTTCCGTGGCCCGCAGCCTCTCCCTGCCGTACACCACAGTCTGGCACTGGTGCGTCGACCGGCCTGAACCGGCGATCTTCGGCAGCGCGGTCCGGTGCTTCCGTTGTCGCCCCGACCAGGAAGGTCCGCTCGATCAGGCTGCCTACGCCTACCTGCTCGGGCTCTACCTGGGAGACGGCCATCTGGTCACCACCGACCGAACGCCGGTGCTCCGCATCTGTTGCGCGGATGCCTGGCCGAACCTGATCGACCTGTGCGACGCCGCGATGCGCGCCGTCTTGGCCAACAAGGTGCAGCGCATCCAGAAGCGAGGTTGTGTCGCCGTGCAGAGCACCGCACTTCATTGGCCCTGCCTGTTCCCCCAGCACGGGCCCGGCAAGAAGCACGAGCGCCCGATCGTCCTCGCGGACTGGCAACGCACCCTCGTCGAGGCACACCCGGGCGACTTCCTGCGCGGGCTCTTCCACTCCGACGGCTGCCGTTTCGCCAACCGGGTCGTCGTTCGCGGGAAGGCGTACGTCTATCCCCGCTACATGTTCTCCAACCGCTCCGCCGACATCATGGCTCTGTGCCAGTGGGCCCTCGACCTGCTCGGCATCGCCTGGCGGATGAACCTGCCGTGGTCCCTGTCCGTCGCGCGCCGGGAGGCGGTCGCCGCGCTGGACCGGCACGTCGGCCCGAAGTCCTGACCGGACGCCCGCACGGGCGCGCGAGCGGCGCGCGTCAGATGGACGCCAGCGCCCGCGCCAGATCGGCGCGCAGGTCCTCCGGGTCCTCCAGCCCGACCGAGACGCGCAGCAGCGCGCCGCCCGGCTTGGCGTCGCCCTCGACCGGCCGGTGCGTCAGCGACGCCGGGTGCTGGATCAGCGTGTCGACGCCGCCGAGCGAGACGGCGTGGGTGATCAGTTCGCAGGCGCCGGCGACCGTGGCGGCGGCGGGCGCGCCGCCGCGTACCTCGAAGGCGAGGAGGCTGCCGCCGCCCGACATCTGGCGGCCGACCAGCCCGGCCGGGTCGTGCCGGGACGGGTGGTGGACCCGTTCGACGGCGGGGTGGCCGGCGAGCCAGGCGGCGAGCTTCTCGGCGCCGGCCTGCTGGGCGCGGACCCGCAGCGGGAGGGTCTGGAGGCCGCGGTGCAGCAGGTACGCGCCGAGCGGGTGCAGGACTGCGCCGGTGACGGCGCGCACCTGGCGCAGCCGGGCCGCCCAGTCGGGCGCGCAGGCGACGACGCCGGCGAGGACGTCGCCGTGGCCGCCGATGCTCTTGGTGGCGCTGTGCAGGACGAGCGCGGCGCCGTGCCGGGCGGGCTGCTGAAGGACGGGCGTGGCGACGGTGTTGTCGACGAGCAGCGGGACGTCGCTGGCGGCGGTGGCGAGCGCGGCGATGTCGACGAGGTCGAGCGTCGGGTTGGCCGGGGTCTCCACCACGACCAGCGCGGTGTCGGGGCGGATCGCGGCGGCGACGTCGTCGGCGCGGGCCCAGGTGACCTCGGTGCCGAGCAGGCCGCTGGCGAGGACGTGGTCGGTGCCGCCGTAGAGCGGGCGGACGGCGACGACGTGGCGCTTGCCGTCGCGGGTGGCGGCGAGCAGGGTGGCGGTGAGCGCGGCCATGCCGCTGGCGAAGGCGACCGCCTCGGCGGTGCCTTCGAGGTGGGCGAGCGCGGTCTCGAAGCGGGCCACGGTGGGGTTCCAGAGCCGCTGGTAGACGGCGCTGCCGCCGGCCGGGAGCGGGTTGCCGGTGGCGAGCGTCTCGTAGTCGTCGCCGCCGCCGGCGACCGAGGGCAGCGGGTTGGTGGTGGAGAGGTCGATGGGCGGGACGTGGACGCCGAGCCCGGCGAGGTCGTCACGCCCGGCGTGCACGGCTGCGGTGTCCACGGCGGTCATGCCGGGAAGCGTCGAACATGACGACAGGCCAGGGCAAGGGAATCGAAGAAGATTCTGATGATCTCGCTTTCGTCCGGAGCTTGTTCGGTGGAAGATGTCGGCATGCCTCTCGCACCGAATGTTGTACGGCCGTTCTCCGCCCTCGACGACGTCGACCGCGCGATCCTCACCGAGCTGACCGCGGACGGCCGGTTGCCGAACAACGCGCTCGCCGAGCGGGTGGGGGTAGCGCCGTCGACGTGTCTGACGCGTACCCGGGCGCTGCGGGAGTGCGGGGCGATCCGCGGGTTCCACGCCGAGGTGGACCCGGCGGCGGTGGGCCTGCCGTTGCAGGCGTTGGTGTCGGTGCGGTTGACCGCGCACGAGCGGGCCGCGGTGGACGCGTTCCGGGCCCGGTCGGTGCGGCTGCCCGGGGTGGTGTCGGTGTTCCACGTGGCCGGCGCGGAGGACTACGTGCTGCACGTGCGGGCGGCGTCCGGGGACGCGCTGCGGGACTTCGTGCTCGACCATCTGGCGGTCGATCCGGCGGTGCAGCACACCCAGACCAGTCTGATCTTCGAGCAGGCCCGGGGTATGGGCTGACCCACTCGGCGGAACAATTCCGGCACCTCGCCGGTTGCACCATCGCGTGATCGACGTACCGATGTCTGTTCTTGACCTTGCCCCGGTGGCCGCGACCGGCAACGCCGGTGAGGCGCTGCGGCACACCACCGAGCTGGCCCGCCGCACCGAGGAGCTGGGCTACCGCCGGTTCTGGGTGGCCGAGCACCACAACATGCCGGCGATCGCCAGTTCGGCGCCGGCGGTGCTGCTCGCGCACCTGGCCGCGAACACCAGCACGATCCGGCTGGGCTCGGGCGGGGTGATGCTGCCCAACCACGCGCCGCTGGTGGTGGCCGAACAGTTCGGCACCCTGGAGGCGCTGCACCCGGGCCGGATCGACCTGGGCATCGGGCGGGCGCCCGGCACCGACCAGGGGACCGCGCTGGCGTTGCGCCGCACCATGGAGGGCCTGTCCGCCGAGCACTTCCCGCGCGAGCTGGCCGACCTGATGAACTACTTCAGCGGCGCCGAGCCGGGTCCGATCACCGCGACGCCGGGGCGCGGGCAGTCGCCGCAGGTGTGGCTGCTCGGGTCGAGCGGCTTCAGCGCCCAGCTCGCCGGCCTGCTCGGGTTGCCGTTCTCGTTCGCGCACCACTTCAGCGCGCAGAACACCGTTCCGGCGTTGCAGCTCTACCGGCAGCACTTCCGGCCGTCGCAGTGGCTGGACCGGCCGTACGCGATGGTGGCGGTCAACGCGGTCTGCGCGGAGACGGACGAACGGGCGGAGTGGCTGGCCGGGCCGGCCGGGCTGTCGTTCCTGAAGCTGCGGTCGGGGCGGCCGGAGCCGCTGGTCACGCCGGAGGAGGCGGCGGCCTATCCGTACTCCGCGCTGGAGCGGGAGTTCGTGGCGCAGCGTCGCGACGGTCAGGCGACCGGTTCACCGGAGACGGTGGCCCGGCAGCTCGGGACGCTGCTGGAGCGCACCGGCGCGGACGAGCTGATGCTGACCGCGATGGTCTACGACGTGGAGGACCGGGTCCGCTCGTTCGAGCTGATCGCCGAGAAGGTGGCCGGTGGCCTGCGCCGCGAAGGCTGAAACACGCTCTTCATAGCCACGTCACCGCAGCGTCGCGTGGGACGCATAGCTTTGTCCCCGGTGGTGGTACGGCATTCCCGGTCGGGACGGGTCGGGAATGCTGCGGTGTGGTGCACCGGGTCGCCGGCTGAGCGGATTCCGCGGCCGGCGACCCGGTGCCTGCCGTTTCAGCGCAGGTAGATGTTCGGCGCGGCCGGCGTGCTCATGCCGTCCCCGAGGTGGAAGCCCGGGTGCGGCGGCTGGTTGTAGGCGGTGTTCTGCCAGGCGACGGCGACCCGGTACTGCGGGTCGTGCATCAGCGTCGGCAGGCGCAGGCCGGTGGTGACCGGCGTGCTGTAGACGCGCAGCGCCGAGCTGTCGGCGGTGCGCCAGACCACCTCTTCGCGCCAGTCGCCGAGGAGGTCGGCGGAGAGCGCCGGGGTGGACTTGGTGCTGTTGTTCGACGCGACGTTGCTACCGGTGAGCAGTCGCGTCTCGCCACCGGTGCCGTATTTGTCGATCTTGGTGCCGTCGAGCAGCTCGCGGACCGGGTCGCCGTCCCACCAGATCAGGAAGTTGGCCGAGGACGGCTTGCGGCCGACGTTCTGCCCGCGCGTGTTGAGCAGGCCGTCGACAGCCGAGGACCAGGACTCGGCGCCGGGGCTGCCGGCCCAGATGTCGTCGGAGACGCCGCGACCGTTGTCGCCGTTCGGCGCGGTCTGCCAGAGGAGCTGCCCGGTACGCGCGTCGGACATCCACGAACTGGGCTTGCTGCCGTCCTCGTCGACCTTGAAGACCTCCAGGCCGGCGCGGGACGGGTCGAGGTCGCCGACGTGCAGCGCGTCGCCGTGCCCGTTGCCGGTCGAGTAGAGCAGCCGGCCGTTGTCGTCGATGGTGGCGGCCCCGTACACGATCTCCTGACGGCCGTCGTTGTCCACGTCGGCCACCGAGAGCTGGTGGTTGCCCTGACCGGCGGCGGCGCCGTTGCCGGAGGCGTTGGAGTCGAACGTCCACCGCTTGCGCAGCGTGCCGTCGCGGAAGTCCCAGGCGGCGATCACCGCGCGGGTGTAGTAGCCGCGCGCCATGATCAGCGACGGGCGCTGCCCGTCCAGGTAGGCGGTGCCGGCGAGGAACCGGTCGACCCGGTTGCCGTACGAGTCGCCCCAGGAGGAGACCGTGCCGCGCGGCGGGTCGTAGTCGACGGTGGACAGCGCCGCGCCGGTGCGCCCGTCGAACATGGTCAGGTACTCCGGGCCGGCGAGCACGTAGCCGCTGGAGTTGCGGTGGTCGGCCGAGGACGAGCCGATCACCTGGCCGGTGCCGGAGCGCGAGCCGTCGGCGGTCTTCATGGCCACCTCGGCGTCCCCGTCGCCGTCGTAGTCGTACACCTGGAACTGGGTGTAGTGGGCGCCGGCGCGGATGTTGCGCCCCAGGTCGATCCGCCACAGCCGGGCACCGGTCAGGGTGTAGGCGTCGACGTAGACGTTGCCGGTGTAGCCGGACTGGGAGTTGTCCTTGGCGTTGGACGGGTCCCACTTGAGCACGAACTCGTAGCGGCCGTCGCCGTCGAGGTCGCCCACGCTGGCGTCGTTGGCCGAGTAGCTGTACGCCTCGCCGCTCGGCGTGGTGCCGCCGGGCGGGGCCTGGATCGGCACGTCCAGGTAGCCGTTGGCGAACTGGAGCGCCGGGGCGGACGCCGCCTGCTCCGCGCCGTTCACCACGGCCCGCACGGTGTACGCGGAGCCGGCCGCCGCGCCGCCGTCCAGGTAGCTGGTGGCGCCGGTGATCGGGCTCGCGTTGACCTTGGTGGCGCCGCGGTAGAGGTTGAACGACACACCCGAGGTCTCGGTGCCGAGCAGCCGCCAGGAGACCAGGTTCCCGCTGCCGGAGCGGACGCTGACCAGCCCTCGGTCGAGCTTCTCCATCTGCTTCGCGCCGGCCGGCGGCGTGGTGGGCGGTGGGGTGGTGGGCGGCGGCGTGGTCGGGGGCGGAGTGGTCGGCGGTGGGGTGGTCGGGCCGGACGTCGTCGGCGTCGCGGTCGGGGGCGCGCCGGTGCACGTGGTGCCGTTCAGCGTGAACGTGGTGGGGGCCGGGTTGCTGGCGTTGTTCCAGGAGGCGTTGAATCCGAAGTTCGCGGTGCCACCGGTGCCGATGGCGGCGTTGTAGCCGGCGTCGCGGGCGGTGACCTGGACGCCGGACTGGCTGACCGTGGCGTTCCACGCCTGGGCGACCTGCTGACCGGCGGCGAAGCTCCAGCCGAGTGTCCAGCCGTCGACCGGGTCGCCGAGGTTGGTCACGGTGACGTCGGCGCCGAAGCCGCCGCCCCACTGGTTGGTGATCCGGTAGTCGACCCGGCAGGCGGCCGCCGCCGCCGAGGCGGTGACTGTGGTGAGCACGCCGGCTGCCAGCGTGGCCGCCGAGACCGCGGCGAGCAGGGCGAGCCGGCGTGAGGTGGTGTGGTGCACGGGGGTTGCCTTTCGCGAAGGTCGGGCACGCGGCGACGCCGGCCTGCCCGGGCCGGCGGGAGTGTGCACGTGCGCTGACGCGACGGGAACGTCGACGCATCGACGTTGATAATTAGGCTCCGCGCTCCGCCAGCGTAGCCACCACCGCGCACCCCCACAAGCACGCCGCGCCCCGACGGAACCTCGGCCATCACTCCAACCACGGAGAGTGACGTCTCGGCACCACATTTCGCGGGACGGCGATATACCACTGAGGCATAAATATGACGGAGCGGTATATCGCGCGCGAGAGCATCCACCCCGGGCCGGCGACACGCCGACGACCGCGGCGCGCCGGCCGGGATGCCGCTCGTCAGCGACGCCGGCGGCTCAGCCCTCGGCCCGGGAGGCTCAACCCCGACGCGAAAGGCTCAACCCTCGACGCGAAAGGCTCAACCCTCGACGCGGGAGGCTCAACCCTCGACGGCGGCGGCGAGCGGCCGGGGCTCCCCCGCCTCGACCGGCGGAGCCGAGGCGTCGGCCACCGCGGCCGACGGCACCGACGCCGCGGCGAGCGCCGCCTCGGCCGTGGCCCGGGCCCGGCGGGCGCGACGCAGCGCGCGTACCGCCAGCACCATGGCGGCCAGCCAGCCGGCGCCGAGCACGGCGTAGACCAGGGCCGGCACCGGGCCGCCCAGCTCGCCGGCACGCAGCAGGGTACGGGCGTTGGTCAGCACGATCACGCCGCCGATCACGGCGCCGAGCACCTGGGCGGGCACGATGCGGACCAGCCAGGCCGCGATCGGCGCGGCGATCAGGCCGCCGATCAACAGCGCGGCGACGGTGGGCAGCAGGAAGCCCTCCGAGCCGAGGCCGATCAGGAAGCCGACGCTGGCCGCGCCCGCCACCACGAACTCGGAGGTGTCCACCGAGCCGATGACCTTGCGGGGCTCCATCCGGCCGGAGACCAGCAGCGCCGGGGTGGCGACCGGACCCCAACCGCCACCGCCGGTGGCGTCGACGAAGCCGGCGACCAGCCCGAGCGGGGCCAGGAAGCGGCTACGTAGCCGGCCGGCGGCCCGGTTGGCGCGCAGCGGCCGGGAGAAGCGGATCAGCAGGTACGCGCCGAGGGTGAACAGGATGGCGGCCATCCACGGGGCGGCCGACTCGGTGGAGATGGAGCTGAGGAACGTGGCGCCGGCGAACGCGCCGATCGCGCCGGGCAGCGCGATCCGGCCGACCACCTTCCAGTCCACGTTGCCGAAGCGCCAGTGCGAGACGCCGGCGGCGAGCGTGGTGCCGATCTCGGCCAGGTGCACCGAGGCGGAGGCCGCGGCCGGCGCGACACCGGCGAAGAGCAGCAGCGTCGACGACGTCAGCCCGTACGCCATGCCGAGCGCGCCGTCGACCAGTTGCGCGAGGAGCCCGACGAGGGCGAGTACCAGTAGCTTGCGCACGAGCGCCCCCTGACTTTTCGGTATCTCCTATCAACTTGGTCGACAATGCGGCACGGAGGCACCCCGGGTCAAGTCCCCCATCCGGTTGGTGGGACACGCCGGACGGCCCCGGCCGGCACGCGGGACGGTGGTCACGGGCCGGCGGGAGGGCGGTCGAGGGCAGGCGGGACGACGTCGGCGGCGCCTCGCGGCGTGCGGCCGTCAGCTCCAGGCGCGCGGGTCGGCGGCCAGCTCGTTGACCCGGGCGGGCAACGTGCCGGCGGCCACGTCGGCGATCGTGACCAGCTCCAGAATCTCCCGCTCGCTGGCCCGCAGCGCGATCCACACGTCCTGCAACGCGCGGGCCGCGCCCTGGTAGCCCAGTTGCTCCGGGCGGTGGCCGCGGACGTGCGCCAGCGGCCCGTCGATCACCCGGATCACCTCGGCCAGGGAGATCTCCCCGGCCGGACGGGCCAGCCAGTAGCCCCCCTCGGGGCCCCGCTGGGCGTGCACGATGCCGCCCCGGCGGAGCTGGAGCAGGATGCTCTCCAGGAACTTCGGCGGGATGTCCTGCGAGCGGGCGATCTGCTCGGCGGTCACCGGCCGGCTCCGCCCGGCGGCCGTGCCCTCGGCGGCCGTGCCCTCGGCGACCGAGGCCAGCTCGGCAGCCGCACGGAGGGCATAGTCGACCCGGGCGGAGAGACGCATGCCGGCAAGGTTAGTCGCCTGTTCAGCCGCCCGGTCTCCCGACCCTCGGCCGAACGGTCACGGTTGCCGGGTCAGCCACCCACCCGGCGCAGCAGCCCCTCCTGCACGGCGCTGGCGATGTGCCGGCCGTCGGTGGTGAACATCCGGCCGGTGGCCAGGCCCCGGGCACCCGACGCGGACGGGCTCCAGCAGTCGTAGAGGAACCACTCGTCGGCGCGGAACGACCGGTGGAACCAGAGCGCGTGGTCGAGGCTCGCGCCCACCACCCCGCCCGGCCCCCACACCTCGCCGTGCACCGACAGCACCGAGTCGAGCAGCGTCAGGTCCGAGGCGTACGTCAGCGCGCAGGCGTGCAGCAGCGGATCGTCCGGCAGCTTGCCGTCGATGCGCATCCAGACCCGCTGGTGCGGCTCGGCCGGGCGGTCGCCGGGGCGTACCCAGCCGGGCTCGCCGACGTACCGGACGTCGATCGGGCGCGGGATCTGTCCCCAGATGCCCAGCCGTTCCGGGTAGCGGGACAACCGGTCGGTCATGGTGGGCACGTCGTCCGGGCCGGGCACGTCGGGTGGGAGCGGGGCGTGGTGGTCCAGCCCCTCTTCCTGCCGTTGGAACGACGCCGACATGAAGAAGATCGGCTTGTCGTGCTGGAGCGCCACCGAGCGGCGCACCGAGAAGGACCGGCCGTCGCGGACGTTCTCCACCTGGTAGTCGATCGGCTCGGCCGGGTCGCCGGGCCGCACGAAGTAACCGTGCAGGGAGTGCACGGCCCGCTCCGGGCCGACCGTGCGGCCGGCCGCCACCAGCGCCTGACCGGCGACCTGGCCTCCGTAGACCCGCTGCGGGCCCACCTGCGGGCTCATCCCGCGGAAGGCCATCTCGCCGGTCTGCGCGAGGTCCAGCACCTCCAGGAGCTGGTCGACGGCGGCCTGCCCGGTCGCCACCGGAGCGTCACTCATTGAAGGGCCCGGGCCGCCGCGGCGTCGACGAGCGAGCCGAGCTGGTGCACGCGCAGCGTGTTGGTGGAGCCGGGCGTGCCGGGCGGGCTGCCGGCCACGATCACCACGTAGTCGCCCGGGTTGGCCCGGTTCAGGCCGAGCAGCGCCTGGTCGACCTGGCGGAACATGTCGTCGGTGTGCTGCACGAACGGCATCAGGAACGTCTCCACGCCCCAGCAGAGCGCGAGCTGGTTGCGCACCTCCGGCACCGGCGTGAACGCCAGCAGCGGCAGGTCGCAGTGCAGCCGGCTGAGCCGCTTGACGGTGTCGCCGGTCTGCGAGAACGCCACCATGGCCTTGGCGCCGATGGCGCGGGCGATCGACGACGCGGCGACGGTGAGCGCGCCGCCGTGCGTACGCGGGTCGTGCTGGAGCCGGGGCACGGCGATGGAGCCGGCCTCGGTGGTGGTGACGATCTTCGCCATGGTGCTGACGGTGAGCACCGGGTACTTGCCGACGCTGGTCTCGCCGGAGAGCATCACCGCGTCCGCGCCGTCGAGCACGGCGTTGGCCACGTCGGAGGCCTCGGCGCGGGTCGGGCGGGAGTTCTCGATCATCGAGTCGAGCATCTGGGTGGCCACGATGACCGGCTTGGCGTTCTCCCGGCAGAGCTGCACGGCGCGCTTCTGCACCAGCGGGACCTGGTCCAGCGGCAGCTCCACGCCGAGGTCGCCCCGGGCGACCATGACGCCGTCGAAGGCGAGCACGATCGCCTCCAGGTGGTCGACCGCCTCCGGCTTCTCGACCTTGGCGAGCACCGGGCGACGGACGCCCTCCTCGTCCATGATCGCGTGGACGAGCTTGATGTCGTCCGGCGAGCGGACGAAGGAGAGCGCCACCAGATCGACGCCGAGGCCGAGGGCGAAGCGCAGGTCCTCGGCGTCCTTGTCGGACATGGCCGGGACGCTGACCGCCACGTTCGGCAGCGAGACGCCCTTGTTGTTGGAGACCGGGCCGCCCTCGGTGACCAGGCAGCGGATGTCGTTGCCGGTGACGTCGCTGACCTCGACCGCGACCCGGCCGTCGTCGATCAGCAGCCGGTCGCCCGGCCTCACCTCCTGCGGCAGCTTGCGGTAGGTGCAGGAGACCCGCTCCTTGGTGCCGACGATCTCGTCGCTGGTGATCACCACGGAGTCGCCGGTGCGCCACTCGTGCGGACCGTCGGCGAAGCGCCCGAGCCGGATCTTGGGGCCCTGGAGGTCGGCGAGCACGGCGACCGGCTGCCCGGCGGCCTCGGCCGCCTCCCGGACCATCCGGCAGACCGACTCGTGGTCGGCGTGACTGCCGTGGCTGAAGTTGAGCCTCGCCACGTTCATGCCGGCCTCGACGAGCCCCCGGATGCGCTCCGGGGACGAGGTGGCGGGGCCGAGAGTGCAGACAATCTTCGCGCGGCGTGTCACGCCCATCAGGCTAGTCTCTCCTCCGGGTCGGCTCACCAGCCGACCCCTTGCGGACTTGCGGAACAGTTGTCCAACGATGCGCGAACAAACGCGCGGGCGGGCGGTAGGCGTACCGCACCGGAACGTCGTGTGGCGGGCATCGGCGACCGCGCGGCGGAAATCGTACCGCCCGTCGTCACCGCCCGACGCGGGGTCCGGGCCGGCCGGCCGGCGGCAGCGCGGGCACGGCGGAGAACACCTCGTGCGGGTCGTACCGGCGCCTGGCCCGGCGCAGCCGGTCCCGGTTCGGCCCGTAGGCGGGCCGGACCCGGTCGGTCTCCTGCGGCGCGAGCGCGTTCGGGTAGCCGCCGGGCAGCGCGTACGACGCCAGCGCCGCCGCGGTGCGCGGCCCACGCCCGGTGCGGCGCCGGATTGCCGCCCGGCGTCCGGACCGCGATGATCTCGACCGGCAGGCGGTCGGCACGCAGCCCGAACGCGGTCCCGCCGGACGCCGCGGTCAGTCCCTCAGCTCTCCGCCTTGACCAGCGGGAACTCCAGCGAGCCGGCCGGGCAGAGGAAGGTCAGCACCTCTACCCGGTAGAGCCCGGCCTGCACCGCCGGGTCGGCCTCCATGACGCTGCGTACGTCGTCCACCGAACCGGTCCGGGCCAGCCCGAAGCCGATCGGCGGGTCGGGTTCCCGGGCCGGCCCGTCCACCGAGCCGTCGATCAGCACGATGCCGCGCCGCTGCAACGCCTGCATGTGCCGGAGGTGCTCGGACTGCAACCGCTGCACGGTCTCCTCCGGCAGCGCCCGGCCCGAGGGTCCGGGGTAGAGCACGATGCACTCGTAGGTGTCCAACGCGAAGTCGAGCCGGGGCGTCGCGCCCATGCGCACCTCCTGACCGCCGTCGCGTCCAGCCTCGCACGGGGCCGCGTCACCGCGGGGTCGCTCGCCGCAACTGCCCCGGGTCACCGCCGGAACCGGGCGTTCGTCCCGCCGTTGCCAGCGCCTTCAGGGCATTGATATCTTTCCGCGTGCACATCCCCCGGGGCTCGACCGCGGCTGCCTCACCGTGGTTGGCCGGCCCGCCGGGCGACGCCGACGTCGACCCGGAGCCGTCCTCGCTGGGTCAGGCCCTCCGCGGGTTCGCGACCCGCACGCTCACCGAGTTCGTGACGCGCTACACGCCGCGCTTCCGGGTGCCCCGCGTCTTCGCCGGGTTCCCGGTGCAGGCGGACGTGCACGCCGACCTCGCCCACGTCCTCGGGCTGCTGCACGCCGGCGGGGTGACCCGGCTCGCCGGCACGCCGCTCGACGACGCGTTGCTGACCGTGCTCGGCGCGGTCGACGGCGAGCGGACCCACACGTTCGCCTCCTACCGGGTGGCGGAGACGCTGCGCCGGTTCGGCCCGTGGGCGGACAACGCGCTGCTCCCCCGGCTGCCGCCGGAGCGGCGGGAGCACCTGCGGGCCGCCGTGGACACCGGTCCGCACGAGAGCTGGCTGGACGCCCGGACGCCGCGTAACTACGCGGCGGTGCTGGCCCGGTGCGAGCACGCCCGGGCGGAGCTCGGGCTGCCGGTGGACGCCGCGACGCTGGACGACCTGGTCCGCCGCACCCGCGACCTGATCGAGGAGACGCCGGGTCGGCAGTTGGACGACTCCACCGACGACTCCGGCCGGTTCGACATCTACGGTCCGGCCCTGTATCCGGTCGCCGAGCCGCTGGCCGCCCGGATAGGCCCGGCCTGGGCGGCGGGCGCCCGCGACGCGCTCGCCCTGGTGGATCTCGTGGTGACCGACAGCGGGAGCGCCGTCGCCTGGGGCCGCTCCGCCGGGGCGCTGGCCCGCTGCCTCACCGTCGAACTGGCCGGGCTGGTCGCGCGCCGTCCCGAGCTGTCCCCGACCGGCCGCGACGAGTGGGCGGCCCGGGCCCGCGACGCGTTCGACGCGCTCCGCCCCTGGTTCGACCAGGGGTTGGTCCAGGCCCACCGGTACCGGTCGACCTACGCGTACCGGGGTCCCGCACGGCGGCTCCAGATGACCCTCGACTGCCTCGGCAAGCTGCTGGACGCGGCGAACTCGCTGGACTCCGTCCCGATGCCGGGCCCGACGCCCCGCCGGCCGCGCGACGCGGTCTTCTTCTTCGACCGGGCCCGCCACGCCGGCGTCTGGTCGTACCGCTCGGCGCAGACCGCGTTCGTCCTGCCGCTGGTCGGGTCCACCGTCTCGGACTACCTGCCCGCCCCGCAGTGGCCCGGCCTGTTCGAGGTGCCGGTGGACAGCGCGCTCGCCACCGGCGTGCCGGTGGCGGTGCGGGACGGGCGTACGGTCGTGCCCGCCGGCCGGCCCGACCGGGTGGTCCACCGGCCGGGTGGCCTGGAGGTGGTCCACCACCGCTGGCAGGAGCCCGGCCGGCGGCAGACGCCCGCCGACCTCCCGCCGGTGCCCGCGACGCGTCACGCCCGGTACGAGGTGCGCGGCCGGACCCTGCACGTGCACGAGGAGCTGCGCTTCGACCGGCCGCCGGAGGCGGTCGCGCTCCAGGTGACGGAGGCGGCGGCCCGGCCGCTGCGGGTCGAGTTCGGCGTCGGCCCGGCGGACGTGGTCACCACCGTCGAGGTGGCGGGCGTGTCGGCCTACCGCAGCTACTTCGGCGAGCTGCCGGTCGTGCACCAGGTGGAGGTGACGCCGGCCACCCGGATGGCGTTCACCTGGTCGGTGACGCCCAAGCTGCGGGTGGCCAGCTCGGCGTACGGCCACCACTACGACGCCCTGCTCTACGGTCCGCTGCGGGACCGGGTGCACGAGGTGGCGCTGGGCCGCGGGCAGCTCGACCGGCACCGGGAGATCCTGGCCGACGTCGACGTGTTCCACCTGCACTGGCCGGAGCGGCTGCTCCCGGCGGAGCTGGCCGGGCACCTCGCGCTGATCGACGCGATCCGGGACAGCGGGGTACGGCTCCTGCTCACCCAGCACAACCTCACGCCGCACGACCGGCAGCCACGGTGGCGGCCGGTCTACCAGGCCTGGGCGGCGGCCGCCGACGGCGTGGTGCACCACAGCGCGCGCGGCCGGGACCGGGCGCGCGACGTGCTGCCCTACCCGGACGATGCCCGCCACTGGGTCGTTCCGCACGGGCACTTCGGCGACCTGATGACCGACATCCGCGCCGACGACCGGGCCCGCACCGAACGGGAGTACGGCCTGCGCCCGGGTGCGCTGCGGCTGGGCGTGATCGGGGCGCCCCGCCCGGAGAAGGACACCGCGCTGGTCATCGACGCGGTGGCCGCGTCCGCCCGCGACGACATCGAGCTGCTGGTCCTCTCCGGCACCCCGGAGCTGCCCCGGTCACCGGACCCCCGGATCCGGGTGGTGCCCTACGACCTGGTGCCCCGCCGCGAGTACAACCGGCGGCTCGCCGCGATCGACGTGCTGGTGCTGCCGTTCCGCGACGGCGAGATGCTGGCCACCGGCACCGTGGCCGACGCGATCGGGCGAGGGCTGCCGGCGCTGGTGTCGCCGTGGCCCTTCCTCACCGAGATGCTCGGCGGGTCCGCCATCCCGTACGGCCGCACCCGGGAGGACCTGACCCGCTGCCTGGACTCGCTGGACGACGCCCGCCTCGACCGGGCCCGCGCCGCGAGCGGGCGGCTACGCGCCACGTACGACTGGGCCCGGGTGGCGGAGTCGCACCTCGCCGCGCTGGAGTCCCTGGGTCCCGCGAAGCTCTGAGGAGAGTGGATGACCGACCAGACCACCGACCGGACCGCGTCGCCGGACCACACCGTCGACCACCCGGCCGCGCTGCGCGTCGCCGCCGCCTCGGTGGCGGCCCGGGCCACCCACGCCCGGCCGTCGGCGCGCCCGGTCGACGCCAGCTACCTCGACGAACTGCGCCGCCAGCCGCCGGTGGAGTCCGGGCTGGCCCGGCTGCCGGACGAACGGACCCGGATCGGCTTCGTGATCGTCCGCGACGCCGTCAACTTCGGCTCCGGCCTGCACCCGCACCTGGTGAAGCTGCCCGGCCTGTCCGGCGCCCGGACCATCGGCCAGCTCCTGCTCGACCGGGTGCGCCGGGACGGCGTGCCGACCCCCGCGTACCTGGCCGGGCTGGACGGGCGGGCCTGTGCGGAGATGTTCGGCCAGCCCACGCGGGGTCCGGCGTTCACCCTGATGACCATGTTCGCCACCGCCTGGAACGAGCTGGGCGCGTACACCGGGGACCGGTTCGGCGGGGAGTACCCGGCGCTGGTGGAGGAGGCCGCCGGGTCGCCGACGGCGATGGTGGCGATCCTGGCCGGGATGCCGCACTGGCGGGACGTCTCCCGCCACGGCGACCTGGACGTGCCGTTCCACAAGCGGGCCCAGCTCGCGACGTACGGCCTGTCGTTGTGCCACGACCCCGGCGGCGCGCGACGGTTCACCGACCTCGGCCGGCTGACCGCGTTCGCGGACAACCTCATCCCGCACGTGCTGATCGAGGACGGGCTGCTGGAGATCGACGCGGAGCTGGCCGACTCGCTGCGGGCCGGCCGGCCGTTGGCGCACGGCAGCCCGGCGGAGGTCGAGCTGCGGGCCGCGGCGGTCGAGATCTGTGAGCGGCTGGCCCACCTGGCGGCGGCGGCCGGCGACCCGGTGCACCCGGTGGAGCTGGCCAGCCTGCTGTGGAAGAAGGGGCAGCAGCCGCGCTACAAGGCCCGGCCCCGGCCCCGCAGCGTCAGCTTCGCCTACTGAGGAGGACGCGGATGCTTCCGGCCGCCCTGCTGATGCGCGCGGACCTGCCCGACCAGCTCTTCACCCCCACCAGCCGGGCCCGGCTGGACCGGCTGGTCAGCCTCCCCCCGGGCCCCTGGACCGGCTGGTCCGACGCCACCCCGGCGGCGCTGCGCCGCACCGAGCTGTTGCTGACCGGTTGGGGCTGCCCACGCCTCGGCGTGGCGGAGCTGGCCGCCATGCCCCGCCTGCGGGCGGTGGTCCACACCGGCGGCTCGGTCAAGGAACTGCTGGACCCGGCGGTGTGGGAGCGCGGCGTCCGGGTCACCACCTCGGCCCGGGCCAACGCGGTGCCGGTCGCCGACTACACGGTGGCGATGGTGCTGCTGGCCGGCAAGAACGTCCTCGCCGCCGCCGACCGCTACCGGCGCAGCCTGGACCGCCGCGCCCTGCTCACCGGTTACCCGGCGACGGGCAACGCGGACCGGACGGTGGGCCTGGTCGGGGCGTCCCGGGTCGGCCGGCTGGTGGCGGCCCGCCTGTCGGACCTGGGCTTCCGGCTGCTCTGCCACGACCCGTTCCTGGACCCGGACGACGCGGAGCGGCTCGGGGTACGCCCCGTCGAGCTGGCGCACCTGCTCCGCGAGTCGTCGATCGTCAGCCTGCACGCCCCGCTCACCCCGGAGACCGCCGGGATGATCGACGCGGCCGGGTTGTCGCTGCTGCCCGACGGCGCCACCCTGATCAACACCGCCCGGGCCGGGCTGCTGGACCAGGAGGCGCTGCTCGGGCACCTGCGTACCGGCCGGCTCTCCGCCGTGCTGGACGTGACCGACCCCGAGCCGCTGCCGCTGGACCATCCCCTGCGCGCCCTGCCGAACGTGCTCGTCACCCCGCACGTCGCCGGCGCGCAGGGCAGCGAGCTGCGCCGGCTCGGCGACCAGGCGGTGGAGGAGGTGGACCGGTTCGTCCGCGGCCTGCCGGCGGCGGATCCGGTCCTGGCGGAGCGGCTGCCGTTCCTCGCCTGAGCCGGGGGCGCCTGAGCCGGGATCGCCTCAGCCGTCCAGCTCCGCGCGGTACTTCCAGTAGCGCCGGCCGAACTCGCTGAAGTCGGGGAACTCGTCGGTCCAGAACTTCTTCGGCCCGACGCAGTGCACCAGGGACGCCTGCGCCGGGTCACCGCCGTAGACCGGCTCCAGCCGCCAGCCCATCATGTGGTTCCACCGGTGCGACAGCCGCAGCCAGCGTCCGAACAGGACGTGGTTCAGCGCGTCCTGGTCGGGGTAGCGCGCGGCGTCCGCGTGCCGCTCGATGTAGTCGAGCGCGCGGCCGGTGACGTCCGCGTCGCGCCACCGCGCGAGGTCGATCAGCAACATGCCGGAGTTGAAGTAGGGCGCCTGCGGGTCCAGCGTGGCCTCCTCCCGCAGCCCCGGGAGCGCGCCCCCGTCGGCCAGCCGCCGGGTGTACGCGTCCCGCACCGCACCGACCACCGCCTCGCCCAGCGCGACGTCGGCGAGCCCGGCCAGCGACCCCGTGCAGAGCATGTCGCAGTCGAGGTAGACCAGCCGGTCCAGCTCGACGGGCACCAGCCACGGCAGGAACAGCCGCAGGTACATGCCCTGGGAGATGTGTCGCGCGCTGTCCCGGGTGGACAGTGGCAGGTGCGCGACCCGGTCCACCGGCCGGAAGCGCACCTCGCCGCGGTCGCCGACCTGCCGGCGGAGCGCGTCGCGCAGGTCCGCCCCGAGCTCGTGATCGGTGACCAGCCAGAAGGTGGGCGTCGCCAGCGCGCCCTCGCGCAGGATGCTCTCGATGAGGACCCGTGCGTGCGGCACGTACGCTTCGTCGAAGCCGAGTCCGAAGTGCACCGCGTTCCCATCGTCGTCCGGGCGCGCCCGGCGGTGGCGCCGCTGCCAGCTTCGGGCACGGTGGCCGGATTGCCAACCCCGCACGACCCCTATCCGGCAGCGACGGGAGCCGATGTCCGACCCGCCGGCCGGTAGGCTCGCCCGGTGGTGCCCTTCCCCGTTTTCTGGTGCTTCGCCCTGCTGTCCAACACCGCGGCGTCGGCCCAGTGGGTGAACATCGCCTGGGCGCTGGGCGACAACCGCCTGCCGGCGGCGGTGCTCGCCGTGTGGCAGATCTCCGCGCTGCTGGGCACGATCCCCGGTGTGCTGCTGGGGGCGCGGGCGGCCCGCCGGCTCGGACCCGTCCGCACCCTGGTGTGGTCGTCCGCGGTCGAGGCGGCGAGCTGTCTGGCGGTGGCCGTCGTCGCCTGGGACACCGGCGACGGCCTGTCCACCCGCCGCGCGCTGCTGGTGGCGGTCGTCTGCTCGGTCACGCCGTTCGCGGTCGGCTTCGGCGGCCCGTCCTGGCTGGCCCTGGTCGGCGCCTGGCCGGGCAGCGCGAGCCGGACCCGCCAGTTGCTGCTGGACAGCATCCAGTTCCAGCTCGGCCGCACCGCCGGGCCGCCGGTGGCGGCCCTCCTGATCGCCACCGTCGCCCATCCGGTGCCGGTCGCGGCGGTGGCCAACTCCGTCACCTTCCTCGCCGTCACGGTGATCATGCTGGCCGCGGCGCGTACGCCCGGCGTCGGGCCGCCGCCGCCCCGGCCGGCCGACGCGCCGACGGCCCGGCTCTCCTGGCGGCTGTTCGGCTCCACCGCCGTGCTCGCCGCCGCCGGATACGCGCTGGCCAGCGACACGTCCCGGCTCTACGTCGCCCGCCTCATCCGGGGCGCCGACCTGCCCGCCGTGGTCTTCTCGGTGACCGTCTCGGTGGTGGCGCTCACCGCCGCCGGCGCGGCGGCCGTGGCTGCCCGGCGGCGGATACCGGACCGCCGGCTGGCCCAGCTCGGGCTCGGCCTGCTCGCCGTCGGCCTGCTCGTCTGGGCGACCGCGAGCACGCTCGGCGTACCGGCCTGGATCGTCGGCGGGGCGCTGGTCGGCGCGTCGCTGCCGCTGGCGCACGCCGCGCTGACCTCGCTGGTGATGGGCGAGGCCGGCGACGCGGACCAGGCGACCGGGGCCGCGGTCACGATGGCGACGAACACCGGCGCGGTGGCGCTCGGCAGCACCGTGGTCGCCCCGCTGGTGAGCCCGCTCGGCCCGCTGGTGTTCCTGCCGCTGGCCGCCCTGGCGGCGATCGCGCTGGCCCGGGTGCGCCGCCGCTACCGGGCCGACGCCCCCGCGCCGCCGCCCGCCGTACCGGTGCCGGCGGGCGGCGTCAGCGCCGGAGGCAGTCCGCCAGGTCGGCCGCGATGACGGCGGCGCCGCTGACCGGGGCGCGCAGCGCCACGGGGAGCGGCCGGTCCCGCTGGTCGGGGTGCCGCCACGCCTCGGCGAGCGCCGCGCCGAAGGCCGGATCGGACAGCACCCGCTCGTTGAGGTCGTGCACCGCCCGGACCCCGTCGCCCTCGGGGAGGTCGGCCCCGATCGGGCGGTACGCGTCGTCCAGCACCCGCCAGGCGGGGCCCAGCTCCGTGCCGTGGTGGCGCAGCAACCGGCGCAGGTTGAGCACCTGCGAGTAGTTCTCCGGCGGCAGCGGCAGCATCGGACGGCCGAGCTGGGCCAGTTCCAGGATCGTGGTCAGCCCCGGGGGTGCCAGGACCGCGCCGGCCCGCCGGAACAACGCGAGCGCCGCGTCGTGGCTGAGCGACCGGGCGTCGACCCCGGCGAAGAGGTCACCGAACCGGTCGATGGCGCCTGCGCTGGTGAGCACCACCGGCGGGCCCGCCGACGCGTCGGCGACCAGGCGCAGCACCTGCGCGAGGTAGACGTGTTGGCGGCCCGGGTACGGGTTGAGCAGGCCACCGAGGCTGGCCACCCACGGCGCTCCGGCGCGGTCCGCCGGCCCGGCGTCGGCGGGCTCCGGCCCGACATCGGTGATCGGCGGGACGGCCCGGACGTTCGGCACCCCGGTGCGGGCCATCACCTCGACGGAGTCGAAGAGATCCTGCACCCAGTAGCGGCGCACCGACCGGATGCCGGGGAAACCGGCGAACGAGTCCGGCCGCCACATGTAGGCCAGGCTGTCGACGCAGAACACCGGCAGCTCCGGCGCCAGGCGGGCGGCCAACGGCCGGTGCATCACCACGATCATCGCGTCCAGGGTCGGCCGCAGCTCACCGCCGACCTGCTCGGCCTCGTGGACGCTGCCGGTGTCCACGACCCGGGCCGGCAGCCCGGTGCGCCGGAGCAGCTCCAGTCCGAGGCCGCTGGACACGAACGTCCAGCGCACCCCGTCGCCGAGCCGCCGGTGGACAGCCTGGGCGACGGCGACGGCCTTGCTCGCCGGCCCGTAGCCGAACGGCAGCGCGTACAGCCCGAGTCGCAGCGGCGTGCCGCCCGGGCCGCTCATCCGATCGTCCCGGGCGTCCGGGCGGGCACCGGGGCGCCGGCGCCGACCGGGTCGGGACCACCACCGAGGCTGCCCAGCAGCGCCCGGAGTGAGCGGTCGAGGCTGAACCGCTCGGCGACCCAGGCCCGGCTGCCCGCCGGCACCTCCGGCGCGTCCAACGCGTCCCGCACCGCCGCGGTCAGCGCGTCGAGGTCTCCCACGGGCACCGCGACGGCCGCCGGCCCGACGGTCTCCGGCAGGCCCGCGTCGGCGTACACGACCGTCCGCGTGCCGCTGGCCTGCGCCTCGATGGAGACCATGCCGAACGGCTCGCCGACCGACGGCAGGACCACCGCCGAGGCCGCCGCGAACAGGCCGGCCACCTCGGCGGGGGACGACGGCGGCGGGACCAGTCGGACGCCGGGCAGCCGGCGCAGCCGGTCGCGGAACCCGGCGGTCTCCGGGTCGAGCACGCCGGGGGTGACGTCGGTGACCCGCAGCTCCACCCCGAGACGACCGGCGACCGTCGCCGCGTCGGCCAGGCCCTTGTTCGCGACGAGTCGTCCCGCCCACACCACGTGCCGCCCCTTCTCGACGCGGGGCTGCCCGACGAACTCCGCCGCCACGAACGGGGTGACGACGTCCACCCCGGCGGCGACCTCGGCCTCGATCAGCCCGGCCAGCCACCGCGAGCAGGCCTGCCGCGACGGCGCGCCGGCGATGGCCGCGCGCAGCGCCCCGGGGTCGGCGGCGGGCGGCCAGACCCGGCCGGGCGTGAAGCACGGCGGGTTGTGCATCATCAGGCCGGCCTGGGGGAGGTACGGCAGCCAGTGCGCCTCCTGGTGCAGCGAGACGAGATCCATCCCGGCCACCACCTCGGCGGCCTCCGCCGGGCTGCCCACCGCGTGCTTGCGGACCCCGGCCAACCGGTGCGCGTGCGCGGCGAACGCCTCGTCGAGGTCGTCGGGCACCGTGTCGTAGACGGCGACGACGTGCACGTCGTAGCGCCCGCTGAGCGCCTGCGCCCAGCCGGCCATGACGTTGGAGATGCCCCCCACCCGGAAGCCGGACGGGTAGTGGCCCATGCTGACGAACGCGATCGATCCGGTCGAAGTGTGCACCGGGTCCCCTCCCCGAGGGCTCAGTAGACCATCCCCATGGCGTCGCGGACCTCGGCCAGCGTGGCGTCGCCGACCTCGTTCGCCCGACGGTTGCCCTCGGCCAGGATCGACCGCAGGTAGCCCTCGTCGGCGGCCAGCTCCGCGCGCCGGCTGCGGATCGGGGCGAGCCGTTCGTTGACCGCCTCGGTGACCACGGCCTTCAGCCCCGCGGCACCGGCGCCGGCCAGTTCGTCGGCGATGACCTCCGGCGACCGGCCGCTGCTGAGCGCGGCGAGCAGCAGCAGGTTGGCCACCTCGGGGCGGCGTTGCGGCTCCCAGGTGATCGTCCGCTCGCTGTCCGTGACGGCCCGGCGGATCAGCTTGGCCGTGACGTCGGCGCTCATCGCCAGCTCGATCGCGTTGCCCCGGGACTTGCTCATCTTCTGCCCGTCCACGCCGAGGATGCTCACCGCCTCGGAGAGCAGGGCGTCCGGGCGGGGGAACACGGCGTGCCGCTTGTCGGCCCGGCCGTAGATCTCGTCGAACCGGCGGGCCACCACCCGGGTCTGCTCGACGTGCGGCAACTGGTCCTTGCCCACCGGCACCAGGTTGGCCTTGCAGAACAGGATGTCGGCGGCCTGGTGCACCGGGTAGGTCAGCATCAGCCCGGACATGGGCCGGCCGTTCGTCGCCGCGAGCTCCGCCTTCACCGTGGGGTTGCGGCGCAGCTCGGCGTCGGTGACCAGGGCGAGGAACGGCAGCATCAACTGGTTGAGCGCCGGCACGGCGGAGTGGGTGAAGATGGTGCAGCGGCGCGGGTCGAGCCCCACCGCCAGGTAGTCGGTGACCAGCGACAGGACCCGCTCCCCCACCGGGCCGACCGCGTCCCGGTCGGTGATGACCTGGTAGTCGGCGATGATGACGAACGTCTCCACCCCCGCGTCCTGCAACCGCACCCGGTTCTCGAGCGAGCCGAACAGGTGACCGACGTGCAGCCGGCCGGTGGGCCGGTCGCCGGTCAGCACCCGGAATCGGGACGGGTCCTCGCGCAACTCCTGCTCGATCGCCAGCGACCGCTTACGGGCTGCCGCGAGGGAGGCGTTGTCCGACCCGCCGTCGGCCGGATCGTCCGAACCCGCCGCGGCCGGTGGGTCCATCAGCGAGCTGTCCTGCGCAGCGTGCATGAAACGGCAAGCCTCTCTCGTCACCGACGGCCGGGCGCGCCGTCCGTCCCTTTCGTACCGGGAATTGTAGGTGTTCAGTCGACCGCCGGACCGGACGACCCGAGCGCCGCGAGGAAGTCCGCCCGGGTGTAGGCGCCGTGGCGCAGGGTGCGCCGGAGCAGTCCTCGACGGACCAGACCCCGGTAGTCGGCGCTCAGGTCGGGAAAGCGCTCGCTCCAGCGCTGCCACAGGTAGGCGGCGGTGCGCAGGCCGTACCCCTGCATCTCCGGCGCGGCCTGGAGGAAGGCGGCGGCCTCCGGCTGCTCGAACAGCTCGGCCAGGTCCGCGCCGGTGATCCGGCCGGCCGCGAAGCGCCCGACGGCGTGCAGGTACCCGGCGCCGTCGGGGAACGGCATCTTGACCCGGTGCGCCAGGTGGGACGGGAGGAACTCCTCCGCGACCTCCCGGAGCGCGACCTTCTGCCGCACCGGCCGCACCGAATGGTCGATCTTGCGGTCCGGCGGCAGGGCCCGCGCGTGGGCGATCACCGCCGAGTCGAGGTACGGCACCCGCGCCTCGACGTGGTGCGCCATGGCGCAGCGGTCCAGCCGCAGGCACTCCCGCGCGCCCAGGTCCTGCTGCTCGAACCGCATCCACGGCTCGACCATGGCCGGTGGCAGGTCGGCGTAGAAGCCGTAGCCGCCGAACAGCTCGTCCGCACCCTCGCCGGAGAGCAGCACCTTGACCCCGGCGGCGTGGGCCAGGCGGGCGGTGAGCCAGGTGCCGACGCCGCCGAGCACGGTGAAGACGTCCGGGCTGACCGTGTGCGTGACGACGGCGTCGAGCAGGTCGGGGATCTCCGTCTCGTCGAAGATCACCTCATGGTGGTCGGCGCCCAGGTGCTCCGCCACCTCCCGCGCCGCGTCGAGGTCGGGGCTGCCCTCGATGCCGGCGGTGAAGGTGCTGACCCGGCCGGCCTCCCGCGCGGCGATCGCGGTCAGCAGCGAGCTGTCCAGGCCGCCGCTGAGCATGCAGCCCCACCGCACCTCGGTCGGGATCTGCTCCCGTACGGCGGTCACCACCAGGTCCCGCAGCGTCCCCTCGCGCGGGCGGGGCTCGATGGCGACGACCTCCCCGCGCGAGGACCACACGGTCCCCGGGGCCACCCGGCAGGCGAACGGTCGCAGCTCGGCCGGAATGGTCTCCGGGGTGCTGCTGACGAACGTGGACCCGCCCCCACGCGCCACGTACAGCGGCTTGATCCCGATGCCGTCCACTGCCACCACCAGGACGTCCTGCTCCACGTCGTAGAGGCAGACCGCGTACATGCCCTCCAGGTGGTCGGCGAAGCGCAGCCCGTACTTCTCGTAGAGGACGCCCACGACGTGGCCGTCGTTGCCCGACGGTGGGCGCACCCCCAGCTCGTCGAGGACCCGGCGATGGTTGTAGACGGCGCCGTTGAACGCCACCCAGGCCCGCCCGCCGGGCGAGCGCAGCGGCTGGTCCCCGTGCGCGACGTCGGTGATGGCGAGCCGGACCACCCCGAGGGTGAACCGCGGGTCGTCGAGCACGGCCGTCGCGTCCGGGCCGCGGTGGCGCATGCCGGCCAGGGCCGCCTCCACGGCGGCCCGGTCGGCGGGGAAGGCGGCAGCTATCCCGCACATGGGACGGTTCCCTCTCTCGTCTCCTCCGACCGGCGCCCCGACCCGCCGGTGATGGTCACGCCGGCCGCCGGCCGGCCGAGGTCGGCGACGAGGTGTCGCCGGCGGTGCAGGTAGTCGAGGTACCCGTCCAGGGCCGGCCCCTCGAAGGTCGGGACGACCACCAGCCGGGGCGGTGTGGGCCGGTGGACCAGGTGCCGCCGCAGCTTCGCCGAGACGGCCGCCTCCAGCGCAGCCAGTTCGTCGTCCCCCGGATCCCGCTCCGGCACGCGCAGGAAGAGCACGTCGTAGAGGAGGCCGAAGCGGAGGCTGCCGGTCAGGCAGTCCTGGAGCGACCGCGTCTTCGGCTCCACGAACCCGCCCGGCAGCTCGGAGAGGAGCGCGGTGGTCACCCGGGCGTTGGCCGGCGTGCCCAGCATGGACAGCGCCGGCAGCGCGTACGTGGTCAGCTCCTGGTCGAAGACCGTGCCACCGAGCTCCACGAACAGGTGCTCCGGACGACCCGCGTCGACCCAGGCCCGGTGCAGGGTGAGCAGGAAGTACCGGCTGAGGTGCGGTACGAAGCTGAGATGTTCCCAGTCGGTGCCGCCGAACTCGCGCAGGAACGAGAGCAGGACGTCGCCGCCGAGGATCTGGTTCGGCCAGCCCATCACGGTGTCCGGCAGGAACCGCCGGTAGGTGGCCAGGTCGTCGTTCGGCGAGGGGTGGTTGCCGCGCTCGTTGGTGTTGAGGATGCCGTCGAACTTGACCACCGTCGCCGGGCCGGGGGCGATCGCGGCCAGCCGCGCCACCAGTTGACCCTTGCCGATGTCCGAACGCGGATGGCCCAGCAGGACGAACACCTGGCAGCCGGCGAAGTCGACGTGCCGGAACGCCTCGTCCAGCCGGTCGGTGACCGGGGTCGGTTCGCTCAACGGCCAGGTGCCGGTCATCGGTCGGTTCCTTCCTGGACGGTCCGGGTGTGCGTGTCGACCCAGCCGAGCGCGCGGGCCCGGGTCACGTCGTACCGCAGGTCGCGGGTGGCGCGACGGATCCCGTAGCGGAGGTTGGGCCACCGGGCGGGCCGGCCCCGGGCCCGGGCGGCGGACCAGGTCAGCAGACCCAGCGCCGCGTAGGCCGGCCGTGGCACGGGCAGCACCCGCAGGCCGGGCGCGTGCCGGCGGCACCAGGCGCGGGCGAACGGCAGCGCCGGCGCCGGTCGGACCGGCGCGGCGTGGTACACCGCCGGGCGACCGTCCTCCACCGCCCGCCGGACCAGGTCGGCGACGTCCGCCGTGTGGACGAACGGCAGGTGGTTGCGGCCGGCGCCGACCAGCAGGCCGACCCGGCCGACGGTACGGACGACCGGCGGGGTGCGGTCGTCGAAGAGGATCCCCGGGCGCACCACCACCAGGTTCACGCCGAGCCGTTCCGACGACTCGCGCAGCCGGCGCTCCAGTTCGATCTTCATCGCCGGGTACGGGTCCAGCACCTCGGCGGCGTCGGCCGGTGACCGCGTCTCGGGCAGCGGATCCGTGCCGACGCCCGGGTCCAGCCCGTACACCATCACGCTGGACACCTGCACGAAGGTCCGGACCCCGTTCGCGTGTCCGTGCTCCATCAGCCGCAGCGCGGCGTCCAGGTTGTCCCGCCGGTAGTCGGCCGGCGGGTGCGGGGCGAACCGGAAGGCGCAGTGCACCACCGCGTCGACGTCCCGGGTGAGGTCCGCCGCCGTCGCCGGATCCGCCGGCGTGCCCTGCCGCACCTCGACCCGCCGGCCCGGGGCCGACGGCACCGGACGCCGGTGCTTCAGGGCGCGGACGTCGTGCCCGGCGTCGGCCAGGGCCGCGACGCAGGCCCCACCCAGCCGGCCCGCGGCGCCGGTCACCAGGACGCGCATCAGCCGACCGCCACGCGGTCGCGGGCGAGGCGCAGCACGTGCCCGGCGGTCACCAGGTCGGCCCACGGGTCGCCGGTCGAGCTGAAGACGGTCGTGCGGGACGCCAGGTCGGCCGGGACGTCGGCGAGCAGCGTGCCGAGATCCGTCGCGTCCCGGTGCGCCGGGCCCGCCTCGGCCAGGGCCAGGTCGAGATCCTCCACCAGGACCAGGTGCTCCCGCAGCAGGTCGGCGGCGACCTCCCGGCGGTCCGCCGCGTGCGCGCCCATGCAGTTGACGTGCACCGGCCCGGCCGGCAGCCGGGTGACAAGCGGCTCGGCCGAGCCGGTCGCGGTGCAGATCACGTCGCGCCCGACGAGCACGTCGTCCGGCCCGTCGGCGACCTCGACCGGGCACCCCGGGCCGACCAGGCCGACCGCCCACCTGGCGAACGCCTCGGCGTTTTCCGCGCGGCGGCTGGCGACCCGGACCGACGCGATCGGCCGTACCGCGATCGTCCCCCGCAGTTGCTGCCGGGCCAGCACCCCGCTGCCGATCAGGCCGACGTGCAGCGGCCGGGAGGGGGTGCAGACGTCGGTCACCAGCGCGGTGACCGCGGCGCACCGCAGGTCGGTCACGGCCGCACCGTCCAGCACCGCCAGCGGTCGCCCGGTCCGGGTCGACATCACCACCGAGAGCGCGTGGATCGCGGGCTCCCCCGCCGGCCGGTCCGGCACCAGCGCGGCCAGCTTCGTGACGAAGAGACCGTCCCGGGCACTGACCGAGGGCATGACGCCGAACATCGCCGGCGGGTCCGCGGTGGTCACCGTGGTTCGCAGCGGCGTACGCGCGGCGGCGCGCCGGCCCTCGGCGTACCCCTGGCGCAGCTCCTCGACCAGCGCGGGCAGGTCGGCCGCGTCGGTGACCGCGTCGCGGTCGAGCACCAACGGGACGAGACCGGTCTCCCCGCTCACGCCGCGCCGCTCCCGTCGGCGCACGGGATCAGCGCGCTGCGGGTGAAGGTCATGACCGGGGTGCCGTCGGACTTGAGACCGCGGGTCCGGAACGTCACGACACCGGTGCCGGGGCGGGACCGGGAGAGGCGCTTGGCCACCACCTCGGACTCGGCGGTGAGGGTGTCGCCGACGAAGACCGGCGTGGTCAGGCGGATCTCCTCCCAGCCGAGGTTGGCCACCGCCCGCGCGCTGGTGCCGTTGGTGCTCATCCCACCGACGATGGCGAGCGTCACCAGGCTCGACACGACGGGACGGCCGAACTCGGTCTGCTCGGCGTAGGCGGCGTCGATGTGCAGGGGGTGGGCGTTGAGGCTGAGCAGCGACATCCAGATGTTGTCGGCGTCGGTGACGGTCCGGCCGGGTCGGTGCTCGATGACGTCACCGACGTCGAACTCGTCGTAGTAGAGGCCCCGGGACTCGCGGTACCGCCCCGGCGAGACCTCGGTGAAGGCGCGCGGCGGCCTCACCGCGACCGCCCCGCCCGCGCGAGCGTGCTCTCGGCCTGACGCAGGAACGGCGGCCCGAGCATCCGGCCGTCCATGGTGATGATGCTCGCCCCGGTGCGGCGGAACTCCCCCACGATCCGGTCGGCCCGGTGGACGTCGGCCGCGCTGGGCGTGAACACCTCGTTGATGGCGTCGACCTGCCCGGGGTGCACGGCCACCTTGCCGGTGTAGCCGAGGCCGGCGGCGCGACGGGCGTCGGACTCGAGCGCGACGGCGTCGTCGAGGTCGAACGTCGGCCCGTCCACCGCCTCGATCCCCGCCGAGCGCGCGGCCAGCGCGACCCGGGACCGGGCCATCAGCAGTGGCTCCCACTCCATGGCGGTGCCGGTGTCGGCGCAGAAGTCGGCCGCGCCGAAGGTCAACGCCACGAGGCGGGGACGGGACCGGGCGACGGCCATCGCGTTCTCCAGCCCGGCCGCGGTCTCCAGGATCGCCCACAGCACGGTGTCGATCCCCGCGCCGGCCAGGACCTCGTCGACGAGTTCGACGTCGTGCGGCGACTCCACCTTCGGCAGCACGATCATGTCCGGGGCGGTCCGGGCGTCGAGCACCATGTGCAGGTCGCGTACGCCCTCCGGGGAGCGGAGCGGGTTGACCCGCAGGCTGTAGCCGGCCGGCACCTCGGCCGGGTCGAGCATGGCCACCGCCTGCCGCGCGCCGTGCTTGGCGTCCGCCGGCACGGAGTCCTCCAGGTCGAGCAGGTTGATGTCGGCGGCTCCCGCGGCGCTGCCGAGGAACCGTTCCATCCGGGTGGCCGGCGTGACGAGCAGGCAGCGACAGATCCCGCGGGACCGGCTGCGGGGCACGCCCTCGACGAGGGTCATCTCGGGTCCCCGGCGGCCACCGCGCCGTCGGCCCCCACCAAATGGGGCACCACCCAGTCGACGAGCAGGTCGACGAAGCGGCGCAGGTCGTCCTCGCGGAGGTTGGCCCGCATCATGACGCGTAGTCCCTCGCGGCCCCGGGAGGTCACCGGGAAGTAGACCGGCGCGCAGTAGAAACCCTCGGCCAGCAGCCTGCGGGACAGGTCCACGGCCAGGTCGCGGTCGCCCACCGGGAGCGCCCGCACCGGCAGGATGCTGCCGGCGGACTCGCTGGGCACCCGTGAGTCGAAGTAGTCGAGGTTGGCGCGCAGCCGGGTCTGCAGGACGTTCAGCTCCGGGCCGGCGTGCAGCCGGGCGGCGGCCAGGACGCTGCCCATGTTGGCGACGCTCGGGGACTGCGACCAACACATCGGCCCGGCGAACGTGTTGACCAGGGCGGGGTCGACGGAGTCCGGGAGCATCACCACGCCGCCGGAACACCCGAAGCCCTTCTCCAGCGACCCGGTGACGAGGGTCAGGTCGTTGAGCCGGTCCACCGCCGACCGGATGTAGCCCTCTCCCCGGTCACCCATGACGGAAATGGCGTGCGAATCGTCCATCCACAGAAAAAGGCCGTACCGGTCCTGGAGCTGCAACAGGCCGTCGAGATCCGCCAGGCCGCCCATGGAATAGGCTCCGTCGGCGACGTAGGCCACCCGTCCGTACTTCTTGCACGCGTCCTCGACGAAGTCGAGGTCGTTGTGCGGGGCCACCAGCACGGGCGCCTCGTCGGCGCAGATCGGCTTCACGTAGTCCATGCAGAAGTGGCTGCGCTTGTCGAACACGGTGACCCGGGGGCGGCCGTCGATGAGATGCCCCGAGGACACCAACGGGAGCAGTCCGGCGGTCGCCACGCTGCACGAGATCGCCAGCAGACACTGCGCCCGCCAGATCTCGGAGAGCTGGTCCTGGGCCTGCCGCAGCACCGACGGCCGCATCCGGGTGGGCGTGATGCCGAGGCCGACGCAACCCTGGGCGGTCAGGGCGTCGATCGCCCCCTGCACCACCGCGGGGTGCGTGTTCAGCCCGAGGTAGGAGTAGGAGCTGAGGTTGAGGAACGAGCGGCCCGTCTCCGGGTCGTGCAGGGTGCCGTCGGGCCGGCAGTCGAGGTGCAGGTTGATCAGACCCCCGCTCTCCGCCTCGCGCCAGTTGCCCTGCGACAGACGCATCATCTTCGCGGTGTCGCGGAAACGGTGGGGACCTTCGAGGCCGGCCGTGCCGGAATCGTCCGGCACTGTTTTCGCGGCAGGCTCCGCGACCGACGGACCGCTCATGCTCCCACTCCTTCAGGGGTTGCCGCGTACGAAAATAGGGGTCGCGACGCACGCGATAAGGGTCGGATATAGGGGTACGAATTCAACAGTGCCGTCACCACGTGGGAAGCACTCGGGATGCAATTATCATAAAGCCGGTGCCAGCGTATACGGAATTGAATCGCGCGCAAGCATTGACTTGCGACAGTAGATCGGATAAGAGATGACGAATCACCGGGGGGACCCGCCGCCGGTCGCCGGCCCACCGCGCCGCTGCGACAACACGAGCGTCGGCGTGCTGATCGCCGATCCGGCCGGGCGGCTGTTGCTGCTGCGCCGGGCCACCCCGCCGGTGGGAGTGGCCCCGGTCGCCGGTCACGTGGACGACCACGGCACCCCGGCCGACGCGGCCCGCCAGGAGGTCGCCGAGGAGGTGGGCCTGACCGTCCGGACGCTGGACCTCGTGGCGGAGGGTTGGCGACCCAACGCCTGCCGCCGGCCGGCCGGCCCGCGGGGCACGGGCCACCACTGGTTCCTCTACCGGGCGGTGGTCGCCGGAACCGTCCGGCCGGATCCGGCGGCGGCCCGCGAGGTCCGCTGGCACACCCCGGACGAGGTACAGGACCTCGTCCGGCGCACGGTGGCGTACGCGAGCGGACACGTCACCGCGGAACTGTTCGCCGACGCGCCGGGCATCGAGCCGGTGTGGGTGCGGTTCCTGCACGACCTGGCGCTGGCGGACGCGCCGGCCGGGGATCTCGCCGCGGTGGACGCGCTCGCCCGTGGACGGGGCCCCGACCCGACGGCGTGACGATCGCCGCCAGGGCGGGCCGCTGGTACGTTTCGGGTACTGCCGATGTCCACGCCCGAGCGGAGGTTCCGGGTGAGCAGCACCGGACCCGACGACGCCCGGTGGCCGGACGTCCTCGACACCACCGGCGGGGACGCGGGCAGGGCGATCACGGAGCGTGACTGGACGGGAACCCCGCTCGGCCCGATCGCGGGGTGGCCGCAGAGCCTGCGTACCGCGCTGGCGCTCTGCCTGCACCTTCCCGCCCCGGCCGTGCTCTGGTGGGGCGGCACCCCGCTGCCCAACGACGCGTACCGCCGGTTGCTCGGTCCGGGCGCCGCGCCCGGCGGGCCGGTCGACGAGGTGTGGCCGGGCGACGCGGGCGCGTTCGCTCTCCTGCTCGCCGGCGTGCGCGCCGGCGAGGGCGCGGCCGAGAGCCGGGACGTGCCGGTGCGGCACGCGCACCACGGCGGGGCGGACCGCTGGTTCACCTTCGCCCACACGCCGGTGACGGGCGAGTCGGGCCGGCCGGCGGGTGCCCTCACCGTCGGCACCGAGTGCGCCGCCCCGCGCTCCACCGACCCCGCCGACCCCGCCGACCCGGACGCCGCCCGCGCCGAACTCGACGCCGCCCGCGCCGAACTGGCGGCCGCCCGCGCCGAGCTGCGGCTGTTCCGCGTCCGGTCGGAGCAGGCGCTGCGGCGGGCCGAGGCGCTCGCCCGGCTGGCCGGCGCGCTCAGCTCGGCCCGGGGCCGGGACGCCATCGTCGAGGTGGTGACCACGGTGGCCCCGGCCGTGGTGGACGCCACCACGCTGCGGGTGGCGATCGCCCTGCCCGGCCGAACCATGCTCGACGTGGCCGGCGCCGGCGCGTCGCCCGAGCGGCTGCCGGTCGACGCCGACGTCCCGCTGGCCCGGGCGGTACGCGAGAACGCGGCGCTGCCGCTGGGCGACAACCGGGCCACCGGGGTCTGCCTGCCGTTGCGGGACGGCGACGGCGGCGCGCTCGGCGTGCTGGAGGTGCGCTGGGCCGCCCCGGTCGCCGACGACGAGGCGCTGCACAGTCTCCTCGACGCGGTGGCCGCGCTGTGCAGTCAGGCGCTGCAACGGGCCGAGCTGACCGGGTCGGCGCAGGCGATGGCCGGGTTCGCGGCCCGGTTGAGCATCACCCGGTCCACCACCGAGGCGATCGCGGTGATCCTGGACGCCGCCACCACCGCGTTCGGCGCGGAGCTGCCCGGCCTGGCCATGCGGGACGAGGGCCGCCGGGTCCGGCTCTGGTACCACGACGACGTGCCGGGCGAGCTGGCCGCCACGTTCCGCGACCTGACCGTCGACGACCCGCGCCCGATCGTCCGCGCGCTGCGCCACGGGGAACGCATCGTGCTGCGTGACCGCGCCGACTTCGCCTCCCGGTTCCCCGGCCTGCCCGACGCGGTCGGCCGGCACGGCATGGTGACCACCGTGGCGCTGCCGCTGTTCGACGCGGACCGCCGCCCGATCGCCGCGCTGGGCTTCGGCTGGCGGCGGGAGCGCCCGCTGCGGGACAGCGACCTGGCGCTGCTGGACACCATCGCCGACCTGTGTGAGCAGACGCTGGAGCGGGTCCGGTTGGCCGCCGCCGAGCACAGCCTGGTGACCCGGCTGGCCGGCCGGCTGCGCAGTTCCTCGCTGACCACGCCGAAGGGCCTGGAGGTGGCCACCCGCTACCGGCCGGCGATGAGCGGCCTGCACCTCGGCGGCGACTGGTACGACCTGGTCCGGCAGGACGGCGACCGGCTCGCCGTGGTGGTCGGTGACGTGGTCGGGCACCAGGTCGAGGCCGCCGCCGACATGGCCCAGCTACGTACCGTGCTGAACACGCTGATCCGGATGGGCGTGCCGCTGGAGGAGGTGTTCCTCCGGCTCACCGAGCTGCTCGGCGTCGGGTTCCTGGGCACCTGCCTGGTCGTGGTGGTCGATCCGGTGGCCCGCGTGGCGCACGTGGCCCGGGCCGGGCACCCGCACCCGGTGGTGCTGCCGGCCGGGCGGCCGCCGCGCACCGTGCAGACCGCCAACGCGATGCCGCTGGGCATGGTCGACCGGCCGATGACGATCACCACTGTCGCGTTCCGTCCCGGGGACGTGCTGGTCGCGTACACCGACGGGCTGGTGGAGCGGCGCGGCCGGCCGTACGACGAGGGCGTCGCGGCGCTGCACCGGTCGCTGACCGCGGTGCGGGACGAGCCGGTGGAGGCGATCGCGGACGCGCTCCTGCACGACCTGGCCGGCTCGGAGGACGACCAGGCGCTGGTGGTGCTGCGACACCTCGGTTGAGCAGGCTTCGGCGGCCCGGTTCGGGGAATGATCCTCGGGTCGGCGGACCACCCACCTCAGGAGGACCATGATGGCCACCAGCAACCAGCCCGCCAAGGCGTCGGGCAGCTACCGGATCGGCGGTGACCTGCGGGTCGACCGCCTCGGCTACGGGGCGATGCAGCTCACCGGCCCGGGCGTCTGGGGCGACCCGAAGGACCCGGCGGAGGCGGTGCGGGTGCTGCGCCGCGCGTACGAGCTGGGGGTGACGTTCGTCGACACCGCCGACTCGTACGGGCCGTTCGTGAGCGAGCTGCTGATCCGGGAGGCGTTGCACCCGTACGCCGACGACCTGGTGATCGCCACCAAGGCCGGACTGACCCGTTCCGGCCCGGGCGACTGGCGGCCGGTGGGGCGCCCGGAGTACCTGCGCCAGCAGTGCGAGCTGAGCCTGCGCCACCTGGGCCTGGAGTCGATCCCGCTCTACCAGCTGCACCGGATCGACGCGCAGGTGCCGCTGGAGGACCAGCTCGGTGAGCTGGCGCTGCTCAAGCAGGAGGGCAAGATCCGGCACATCGGGCTCTCCGAGGTGACGGTGGACCAGATCGAGGCGGCGCGGGCGATCACCCCGATCGTGTCCGTGCAGAACCTCTACAACCTGGCCGACCGCAGCGCCGAGGACGTGCTGACCCACTGCGAGCGCAACGACCTGGCGTTCATCCCCTGGTTCCCGATCGCCACCGGCAACCTGGCCCGGCCGGGCGGTCCGTTGGACGCGATCTCGACCGGGCACGGCGCCAGCCCCGCGCAGCTCGCCCTGGCGTGGCTGTTGCGCCGGTCGCCGGTGATGCTGCCGATCCCGGGTACGTCGTCGGTGGCGCACCTGGAGGAGAACATCGCGGCGGCCGAGGTGGAGCTGACCGACGACGAGTACGAGGCGCTGGCGAAGGCGGCCTGAAACCCGACACTTGCCATCCGTGATCGAGAAACTACTGTCAGAAGGATTCTCGCGAGTAGGGGTCCTCAGTGGTGGAATTCGATTACGTCGTGGTCGGCGCCGGCGCGGCCGGGTGTGTGCTGGCCGACCGGCTGACCGAGGACCCGGGCACCCGGGTGCTGCTGGTCGAGGCGGGCGGCTGGGACCGTAGCCCGTTCGTGCGGGTGCCGAAGGCGTTCTCCCGGCTGATGGACGACCCGCGTACCGCCTGGCACTATCCGGCGGCCACCGGGCCGGGCCGGCGGGAGACGTGGCAGCGCGGCCGGATGATCGGCGGCTCGACGTCGGTCAACGGCATGATCTGGAGCCGCGGCGCGGCCCGGGACTGGGACACGCTGGCACCGCTGGGCTGGGGCTGGTCGACGATGCGGCAGGTGTTCCAGCGGCTGGAGGACCATCCGCTGGGGCCGGCGCCGCACCGGGGCGTCGGCGGGCCGGTGCGGCTCTCCGTCGCCACCGGCACCGACCCGCTCGCCGAGGAGATGGTGGCGACCGGCGTCGAGCTGGGCTGGCGTCGGGTGGACGACCTCGACGCCGACGACGACGAACGGATCGGCTACCCGACCGCGACCATCCACGGCGGCCGTCGGGTCAGCGCCGCCGACGCGTTCCTGCACCCGGCGCGGCGCCGCCCCAACCTGACCGTCGTGGTCGACGCCGTGGTGCTGCGCGTGCTTGTCGAGGGCGGCCGGGCGGTCGGCGTACGGGTGGCGCACCGGGGCCGGGAGGTCGAGCACCGGGCGGCCGGTGAGGTGGTCCTCGCCGCCGGCGCGCTGGCCACCCCGGCGTTGTTGCAGGTCTCCGGCATCGGGCCGGCCGACACGCTGCGCGCCGCCGGCGTGCCGGTGCTGCTCGACCGCTCCCGGGTGGGCGCCGGCCTGCGGGAGCACCGGTCGATCGCGTTGCAGTACCGGCTCGCCGAGCCGGGCGGCTACAACGCCCGGCTCGCGAGCCCGCTCGGGCAGGCCGGCGCGACGCTGCGCTGGCTGCTCACCCGGGGCGGGCCGCTGGCGCTGCCGGTGCTCGACGTCGCGGCGCACGTGAAGTCCCGGCCCGATCTGGACCGTCCGGACGGCCACCTGCTGATGGCGCCGTTCTCGGCCGCCCCGCCCCGCCCCGGCCGGGCGCTGGAGCTGGAACGGGAGCCGGGCGTGATGTGCCTGGGCACGGTGACCCGGCCGGACAGCGAGGGCAGCCTCACCGTCACCGACGCCGATCCGCGCGTCCCGCCGGCGATCGTGGCGAACTACCTGACCACCGAACCGGACCGACGGACGGCGGTGGACCTGTTCCGCCGGATGCGGGAGTTCTTCGCCGGCGGGCCGATCGCCAAGCGGCTCCAGGTCGAGACCGTGCCCGGCCTGACGACGCGGACCGACGAGGAGATCGTCGAGGCGGCGGTGGCGCACGGGTACTGCGGCTATCACGCGGTCGGCACCTGCGCCATGGGCGGGGACGACGATCACGTGGTCGACCCCGAGCTGCGGGTCCGCGGCGTCGACGGGCTGCGGGTGGTGGACGCGTCGGTGCTGCCGGCGATGGTGGCGGGCTGGACCAGCGCGCCGGTGACGGCGTTGGCCTGGCGGGCCGCCGACCTGATCCGGGAGTGAGCGCGGTCGGGCCGGGCCCACCCGGGGGCGGGCCCGGGTCGGCTCAGACCGCGAAACAGTTGGGCCGGATCGCGACGCCGGCCAGCGCCTGCCGCACCGCCGTGTAGGTGGTGCCGTCGAGCACCAGACCGAGGTGGCCGACCACCCGCAGCGGGCACCACGCCTGCACCAGCACGTTCGTCGCGCCGTCGGCGAGCACCGCGTTGTCGACCGGACGCACCAGCTCGTCCTGCCAGGTGCGCAGCGTGGTCCAGCGGACCGGTCCCGGGGTGTCGTCGCCGGAGTTCAGGTCGGCGAGGAAGCTCGACCCGATGGTCATCTGCTGGCAGGCCACGATGCCGGCGCAACTGCCCAGCCCGACGACGGCGAGGATGTTGGCGACGTACGTGCCGTACTGCGGGCTGCCGAGGCTGACGTACTGGTCGACCGCGGCGGCGCCGCCGAGGAACTTGACGTACCAGCGGCTCACCAGCCCACCCTCGGAGTGGGTGACCAGGTCCACCCGGCTCGCGCCGGTGGCGGCGCGGACCTGGTCCACGTAGGACGACAGGGCCCGGGCGGACTCGCGGATGTCGCCGAAGCCGAGGTTCGGTAGCTGGTAGATGGAGACCCGGTAGCCGTCGGCGCGCAGCCGGGCGGCGATCGGCTCGTACGCGATGGAGACGCCGATCAGGCCGCCGACCACGATCACCGGGTCGGCCGCCGCGGCGGCGGCCCGCTCGGCGGCGGTGACGGTGCTGGCGGGAGCGGCGGCGGCTTCGGTGGCCGGGCTCGGCGCGGCGGGTGGCGCGGCGGCGTGGGCGGCGGTGGCCGGGACGAGCAGCGCGGTGGCGGTGACGGTGGCGGCCAGGATCGTTCGGAGCAGCATGGGCTGCACCTCCGATGGGAGGGGCACCCGGCGGGAACCGGGCGGGGCGGGTGGGGTCCGATCGATCGTGGGAACGATGATGCGTGTCTGATTTCACACACGTCAATGGAAAGTTACGCGCCGGTAACCAGTTGTTCCACCTGGCGCACGAACCGGCATTCGGGACGGCCCAGGCGCCCCCCACCAGCCGGGGCCGCGATGGCATGCTGGGCGCCGTGTCCACCCCACCACCGCCGCCACCGGAGAAGCCGCTGAGGGTGATGCCCTGGTGGTCGGCGCTGCTCGGGCTGCTGCTGGCCGTGCTGCTCGGCTGGCTGGTGCTGGACTGGCTGCTCGCCGAGGCCGACCGGGCCGGCCAACCCGACACCCGGGCCACGCTGCGCGTCGACGCCATCCGCACCGGCCTCACCGTGGTCGCCGGCACCGGTGGCGGGGTGGCGCTGCTGTTCGCCGCCCGTCGACAGTGGATCAGCGAACGCGGCCAGCGGCACCAGGAGGCGGTCGCCGCCCGTGACCAGACGCACCGCGACCGGGTGCAGGCGCACGCCGAAGTGGTCGCCGAGACCGCCGCCCAGCACCAGGACCGGCAGGCCGCCGCCGCCGAGCACGACGCCGCCGAACGGCGGCTCACCGAGCTGTACGTCCGGGCCATCGAGTTGATCGGCAGCGACCACCCGGCGGTCCGCCTCGGCGGCCTGCACGCCCTGGAACGGCTCGGTCAGGACAACCCGGCGCAGCGCCCGACAACCGTGGCGGTGCTCTGCGCGTACCTGCGGATGCCGGCGCCCGACGACAGGCGCGAGACCGAGGTGCGGCGGACCGCGCAACGGATGCTCACCCGGCACCTGCGCGCGGACCAGGACGGCTGGTGGCCGGGCATCGCGCTGGACCTGACCGGCGCCCGGCTGGACAACTTCGACGCCGCCGGCTGCACGCTCGTGGACCTCGACCTCACCGGCGCGGTCTGCACCGGCACCACCAGCTTCGCCGGCGCGGTCACGCACGGCCGGCTGCGGCTGACCGCCGAGTTCGCCGACGTCGTCCTCGACGACCTCACCGGCGACGCCGAGATCGTCCTCGACGACGCCCGCCTCACCGGTCGGGTGAGCTTCGACCGGGCCGACCTCGGCGGCGAGCTGTCCTGCCGGGGCGCGAGCCTCGGACCGGTCTCGTTCCGGGACGCCACGGTGCGGCAGCCGATCAGCTTCGACCGGGCCAGGTTCACCGACAGCGCAAGCTTCCGGGAAACGGTCTTCCTCGGCGGGGTGTCCATGGAGCACACCACGTTCGTCGGGTACGCCGGCTTCCACCGGGCGCGCTTCGCCGACATGGCGTTGTTCCGCTGGACCGAGTTCGGCGCGGAGGCGTGGTTCGAGGGCGCCCGTTTCGAGGGCGCGGCCAACTTCGGCCGGGCCGTGTTCCACGGGCGGGCTCGCTTCGAGGGCGCGACACTGGCCCGCCGGGCACTGGTCGACCAGGCCCGCGCCTCGACATCGGTCAGCCACGTCTGGCCGCCCGGCACCGCCGTCACCCGCCGCGACGACGACTGGCTGCTGCTGACCGACCCGTGACGCCCGTCCCGACCGGTCAGTTCCCCAGCGCCTGGACCTTCGCGATGGTCTCCTGCACGTGCTGGCGGGCCGGCTCGCCACCCTGCGCGGCCTGGGCGAGCGCCTGCCGGTAGGCGTCGATCACCCCGATCAGCGGCCCCGCCGTCGCGCCTTCGAGCGCGCCGGCCACCAGCGCCCGCGCCTCGGCCGCGTCCTGCGCGGCAGCGGCCGTACGGGCCTTCGCCTCGTCCAGCTTCCGCGCCGCCGCCGCCAGCCTGGCAATGACCTCCGCCGCACTCACAAGCCCTCCCCTCCCCACCTCACCCCACCCGTCCCAACCCCACGAACCCTACCGCCCCACCCTCGCCCCACCCCCGCCGCGATCTTGCACTTGCCGCCCCGACAAAAGCCATGAAAGCCGCATCACCCAGGCCGAAACTGCAAGATCGCGGAGAAGGGTCAGCGGAGGAGGCGGAAGAGGATCAGATAGAGGCAGAACAGGGACGGGGAGACCAGGGCGCAGATCACGAAGCCCATCGGCACGTACCGGCCGGCCGGGGTCTCGGGGTCGGGCAGCGCGGGGCGGCCCCAGCGGGCCAGCACGACCTGACCGGCCACGAACGACAGCAACGGCACGCCGGCGCAGGACAGCGCCGCCACCAGGTCCATCCCGGACACCGGCAACGGCGAACCGAGCAGCGCGACCAGCATGAACACCGAGCCGACAAGCGCGCACCCGGCGTACACCGCGACCGCCCGGGCCGGCGCGGACCAGGCGGGCAGCAGCACCGGCCGCCGCGCCGACGCCTCCGCCTCCTGCCCGTGCCGGTCCGCCTCGTCGGCCAGCCGCCCGGCCGCCGCCAGCTCCGCCGCCGGATCGCCGGGCGGCACACTCCCCGGCCCGGCGGGGGCACCGGCCGCGTCGTCCGGAACCGACCCCATCGGTACGCCGACCGCCTGCCCGAGCCGGTCCAGGCGCTCCCCCTGCGCGGCCAGCCGTCGCCCGACCTCGTCCACCCCGGACTGGAGGCCACGCCGGCGCTCCGCCTCGGCGGCGATGGCCCGCTCCCCGCCCCGCTGCCGGGTGGACAGCTCCCGGATCAGGGCCGCGTACTCGTCGAATCCACTCATGGGTTGTCGCTCTCGGGGGCGAACGGCACGATCAGGGCGGTCCGGTGCTCGTGCCGGTCGACCAGCAGGGCGCGGCCGTCGCGCGGCTGGTAGGCGAGGTCGTGCACGCCGAGGTGCAGACCGAGGTCGGCGGCCGGCACGTTCAACGCGACCAGCCCGGTCACGTCGTCGCGGTGCCCGCTGCCGCCGAGGTCGTCGGCGAGCCGGCGCAGCCCCCGCCACCAGCCGAGCACGTGCACGCCGCGCGCCGGACCGTGCCGCAGCACCGCGCGCAGGTCGTCGTGCCCGGAGCGGAACGTGCCCGGGTCGGTGGCGGCCAGCGTGCCGGCGGCGGCGTCCATCCCGAACACCGTCAGGTAGGTGCGGCCCGGTCCGGAGGCGTCGCCGGCCAGCTCGGCGAGGAGGGCGCGCAGCGCGTCGGTGTCCAGCCGGCGGACCGGGTGACCGGCGGCGGCCAGCGTCATCGCCAGGTCGTCGGCGAGGTCGGTGGTGCCCGGCGCCAACGGCGCGAACAGGAACCGGGCGGTGCCCGGCGCGTGCTGCCGGGCCAGCGCCAGGACGGCCGAGCGGAGCACCTCCGCGCCGGCCGCGGCGGTGCCCACCACGGCCAGGTGCCGGCCCGGGCTCGCGTCGAGCGCGAAGCCGGCCGGGCTGCCGGCGACGTCCACCACGCGGCCGAGGAGCGCGTACGGCGGGTCGGCGCCGGGTGTCAGCGCCGCCCACGCCGGATCGTCGGTGAGCCGGGGCGTCTCGTGGCCGCGGAACACCACCGGCGGCGGGGCGCCCTCCGGGCGGGCCGCGTGCAGCTCGTGGCGCAGCGCCGCGAGGTCGGCCGCGGCGGAGTGCGCGTCCGGGAAGTCCACCTCGGTGTCCGCACCGGGCGCGCCGGCGGCGGTGTTCACCACGGCGGCGCCGACCGTGAGCCCTCGCGCGGCGTCGTTGCGCGGGTCCAGCACGGCGTCCCCACCGGGCAACGCGATGCGCAGCGGGAACTGGCCGAAGATGGCCTCGGCCCGGCCGTACAGGGCCTCGATGCCGGTGGTGCTCTGGCTGGCCAGCACCAGGTGCAGGCCGTACGAGCGGCCCTTGCGGGCCAACTCCTCGATCAGGTCGACGGCCTGCCGGGCCAGCGCGTCGTTGCCGGCGAACAGCACGTGGAACTCGTCCACGACGGTGACGATCCGGGGCGGGCGGGCGTTCGGCGGCAGGTCGGCGAGGCGACTGACGCCGTGCCGCTTCAGCAGCTCGGCGCGCCGGGTCAGCTCGGCGCGCAGCTCCCGGAGCACGGCCACGCCGTACTCCCGGTCGGACTCGATGCCGACCGCGCGGGCGTGCGGCAGCCAGGACGGGTCGCGCGGCGTCGGCACGAACTCGGTGAAGCTGACGCCCTCCTTGAAGTCGAGCAGCATCAGCCGCAGCTCGGCCGGGGAGTAGCGGGCGGCCAGCCCGTAGAGCACGTCGAGCAGCAGCACCGTCTTGCCGGCGCCGGTACGCCCACCGACCAGCCAGTGCGGCGTGGCGTCGTCGAACGCGACGGTCAGCGGCTTCTTCCCGGCGCGGCCGAGCACCGTGCGCAGACCGGCGCCGGCCGACTCGGTCCACCGCCGCGCCGGGAGCAGGTCGGCGAACGTGACGACCGAGCTGTCGTCGGCGGCCTCGGCGAGCCGGCGGGCCAACGCGGTCACTACCGCGTGCGACGGGTCGTTGTCGAGCACCACCGGCGCGGCCAGCCCGCTGCCGTCGACGCTGAACGGGCGGCCCGGCGGGTCACCGACGAGCGTGTAGCGCTCGGTGACCCGGAGCTGGGTGGTCGCCCCCAGCGGCGGCACGGACACGCCCGGACCGGCCGACGCGTAGCCGGCCAGCAGCACGCAGACCGCCGCGGCCGGGCCGGCGTGGGTGAGCGCGGCCAGCCGGGCCAGCTCCCGGGCCGGCAGCGTCGACGCGGCGACCACGACGAGCAGCTCCCGGTCCTCCGGGTCGGCCCGTTGGGCGGTACGCGCGTGTCGTTCCGCGGCGTCCAGCAGCGCGGCCGTCTCCGCCTCGGTGGTCGCCGCCGCGCCGAGCACCCCGGCGTCGTGCAGCGGGCGCAGCGGCAGGAACGCCGCCCCGAACGCGGCCTGGTCGATGCCGGCCACCCGGACCGCGCCGGCCGGGGCGGCGGTGAGCAGCCGGACCACCACGGCGCGCAGCAGCTCGCCGACGCGCGGGTCGCGGGCGTCCACGTCGACCGCCAGGTGGGCGCCCGCCCCCACCGGCACCAGCACCGGGAACACGCCGTCGACGGTGGTCGCCTCGCCGAGGCGTACCGGCACGGGGTGGGTCGCGACGCGGGCGGTGCCGGGCACCGCGGCGGCCAGCTCCCCACCCAGGCGGGCCAGTCGGGCGACCAGCTCGGGGCTGCCGACCGGGGCCGGCCCGGCCGCCCCCAGCAGCCGCCCGGCGGCGGCCCAGTGGCGCCGCGCCGCCCGGTGCCGCTCGACCGCCTGCCGGTACGCCGCCGCGAACCTGTTCACCGTCCGCCCTCCGACGCCGTCTGCGATCGAGGGAACCCTAACGGACGCCCGCCATCGGAGCACGGGGCGCTCGGCACCCGGGATTCGTCCACTGTTCACCCCACCGCCGACGGTCCCGCCGCCCGCCGTTCCCGCGACCCGACTTGCCTGCCAGTGCAACCTCGAATGCACAGGAAGGCGACGACGTGACCTCCAACTCACCCCTCTCCCGGCGGTCGCTGCTGGGCGGCGCGGCCGGCGGCCTCGGCATCGTGGTGGCCGGCAACCTGGACGCCATCGCCGGGCCGGCGGCGGCCCGCGCCGCGTGCCGGCCCGCGGTCGGTTACGGCGACCTGGTCCCGGACCCGGCCGGCCTGCTGGCGCTGCCGCCCGGCTTCTCGTACACCGTCGTCGCCCAGGCCGGCGCGACGCTGCTGGAATCGGGGCAGCCGACCCCGAGCGACGCCGACGGCACCGGCTGCTTCCGCGGCCCGCGCGGCTCGGTGCTGGTCAACAACCACGAGATCGGCGGCAGCGAGCCCTACCCGGTGCCGGCGCTGCCCGGCCTCACCTACGACCCGGGCGCACGCGGCGGCACCACCACCATCGAGGTGGACAAGCACGGCCGGCGGCTGCGCGAATACGTGAGCGTGGCCGGCACGCACAACAACTGCGCCGGCGGCATCACGCCGTGGGGCACGTGGCTGACCTGCGAGGAAACCGAGCAGCGGGCCGGCGGTCAGTTCCTCAAGGACCACGGGTACGTCTTCGAGGTCGACCCGCACGACCGGTCCGCCAACACCGACCCGGTGGCGCTGACGTTCCTCGGCCGCTACTCCCACGAGGCGGTGGCGGTCGACCCCTACACCCACTCGATCTACCTGACCGAGGACGCCAGCGGCCCGAACGGGCTCTACTTCCGGTGGACGCCGCCGGCCGGCTTCCGAGCCGGCAAGGGCGCGCTGCGGGCGCTCGCCCAGCGGCCGGACGGCGCCACCGCCGGCACGCTGGAGGCGATGCGTTGCCGGCGCGGCGACGGGCACGTGGCCGACCTGTCCGAGGCCACCACACCGGGCACCCGCTACCAGGTCGACTGGGTGGAGGTGCCGGACCGGGACGCCCGCACCGTGTCCGTGCGCAAGCAGTTCACCGACGACGAGGTGACCCGCAGCCGCAAGCTGGAGGGCGCCTGGTGGGGCGACGGCGGCGCGTACTTCGTGGCCAGCTACGCCCGCCACGACGACGGCAGCGTCAACGAGCACGACGGCCAGGTCTGGTTCTACGACCCGCGCCGGCAGACCGTCACGCTGAAGACCATCTTCGGCGTGAACCCTGACCCGGCGGCCGACCATGGCAACTACGACGGGCCGGACAACATCACCGTCTCCCCGTACGGCGGGGTGATCCTGGCCGAGGACGGCGAGGGCGTGTCGCACCTGGTCGGCGTCACCGAGCAGGGCAAGGCGTACGCGCTGGCCCGCAACGAGCTGAACGACAGCGAGTTCACCGGGCCGACGTTCAGCGCGGACGGGAAGATCCTGTTCGCCAACATCCAGACCCCGGGGTACGTGTTCGCGATCACCGGCCCGTGGGGCCGGCCAAGCAACGCCCACCGCTGACCGTGTGCTGTCGGCCGGCGGTTTCCGCATAGGGAGCCGCCGGCTGGCACGCCAGGTCAGCCCGGAAAGGCGACGACGGGTAGGTCTCCCCCGTCCCCGTATGCCTTGCCCTCGCTGGTCAGCACGCTGGCGTCATGGTCGAGAACAGCCATCACCGCCGCCGCGAGATCGACCCTGCCGGTGATGCGGCGCCAGTATGCCAACTCCTGCCAGTCCTCGCCCCATGTCGGCAGCACCGCGCAGGCGGGGCGCTCCAGCAGCCGATGCAGAATCGCGCGGTCACCTGGATCGTCGATCGCCGCCAGGGCCTCCGCCACGACGACCGCCGGAACACCGAAGCGCACGCCATCGTGCGCGACCTCGTGCAGCGGTTCGGCCACGTGCATCGAACCGGACACGTAGCCGACCAGCGCTGACCGGTCCAGCACCAGCCGCACCGGCGGTTCGGCAGCGGTCATGCCGCCGGCGCCTGACGACCGGTCTCGTCGAGCATCTCCCGCGCCGCCCGGCGTGACCGATCACGCAACGCTTGGCGGCGACCGGGCGACCACTCCTGCTCCACCTGGGCGCGCTGCGCACGCGCACGAGCACGGCCCTGGGCGGAAACAGTCATCCCTCGTCGGGCAAGCTCGGCATCGAGATCCTCGGCACGCATCCGCGCCCGCACTGCGTCGACGACGTAGGCGCTCGCATTCGGCTCACGTTCCAGACGCTCGGCGACGTCTGCGGGCAGCGAGAACGACTTCTTACTCACCGGTCCGGTCACACCGTGGATGTTATCGGATCGCACCGCCGATGACTCCGCGCCACGCAGACGTAACAGCGCGGAAGGAATTCAGGCCAGCCGGATCGTGTCACGTCTTGACCGACCGGGCGACAGATGACCGGCGATTCCCAGGCGGGGAGCCGCCGGCCGGCACCTGCGATAGACGGGCCACTTCCGGCCGTACTCACCAGGGGACTCGGCCGGACGCTGCTGGTGATTCCGGCGTCCAGCCGCGCCTGGCAGTGGCCACAGCACGTCGCGGTACCCGTCGTCGACGCGCCGCACATCACCACGGTGCTCGCCTGGCCCGCCCGCAGCCGCTCCCGCCCGATCGCCTCACTCGTCCGCACCGCGGCCAGCCTCCGCGACACCCCCGCCGCGCCGATCTTGCACTCACCGCCCCGACAAAGCGGCACATGAGCCGCGTTCCGCCAGCCGAAAGCGCAAGGTCGGCGCGCGCTGGAACGTGTCCAGGTCGGTGAGACGCTCGCCCGTCCGGCGTTCACGTCCACTCCGCGGGGGACATCGCCGAGAGGCGGTATGACACTCGGGCATAAATATGACGCAGAGGCATACCGTCGAGATGCTTTCTATCTGCCACGTGCCTTACGCAGAGTCACCTGGGGCACTCGACCGGCGAGGCGTCAGGCCGATTCGCCTCGCTCGGAGACGAAGACCCCGAGGCCGTGAACGCCTTCGACGAGCCCCTGCGTCTGGAGCACCAGCACGGCCTGACGCACCACGCCCGCCGACACGCCGTGCTCAGCGCGGAGCTGCGAGGTCGAGGGGAGCTTGGCTCCCGGAGCGAGTTGGCAGGGGTGAAGCGGTCGCCAAGCGGGAGCTGTTCGTGCAGCCCGCGGGGCTGCGCTGGCTGGACGCCAAACCCAGCGTGGCCCAACCCCCGCCCGGGTGCGGGTGCCGGCATGAGCACCGGGACCCGACCGCATGCACCCGTGCGTCCGCTCTGGATCTGTAAGCGCTGCGCTCACCCGTGGCCGTGCGCGGAGGCTCGACTCACCCTGCTGGCCGAGTACGCGGGCGACCGCACCGCCCTCTCCGTCCATCTGTACGGGCAGCTCTACGACGCGGCTGTGGAGCTGCACCGCCTCAACCCGGATGAGGCCCCGAGCCCGCAGGCGCTGTTCGCCCGGTTCGTCGGCTGGGCACCCTGCGCTCACCGCCGTTCCCGCGCTGATCCGGACCGACGACGCAAGGCCGAACTCAACGCCCGAGCCAGCGCGTGTCGACCGCGATCGACCGAAGCGCGTCGGCGTCCACCACCTCCGGATCCGCCAGCACGTTCACCGCGACTCCGGGTCCGGTGAGCCAGAACGCCTCGCCCGCACCGATCAGGCCGGGCCCGTCGGGGTGGGTGAAGTCGGCAAGCTCCCAGGTGGCGGCGTCGCGCTCCTGGTATTCGGCGAGAAACTCGCGGACCGCGTCCAGATCGACGAGACCCTCGCCCCGGAGCACGTGCACCCGCAGGTCGACGCGGTAGCCGTCCTCGACCTGGCGCTCCCAGACGCGCGTGGCGAGGCTGACGTCCTCCCACTCGGTGGCGAAGTCCGACACCGCCTCGCCGATACCGTCCGGCAGCTCTCCGATGTGGAACCCGTCCAGCACCCCACCGTTCATCCGTCGCCTCCGCAGATTCGTACCAAGATCCATTCGCTACCGGGCCGTGGTGCCGCAGCCGGGGTCGGGGCCGGCGTCGGCGACGCCGCAGTGGAAGACCTCGACCGGGGCGGCCCCGACGTCGGGCACCTTCGCCACGGTGAGCAACGCCAGCCGCTTGGCGAGCGGCTCACCGGCGTCCGGCGCGTACCGGATCAGGCCGCTGACCCCCGGGTAGCCGCCGGCGGCGTTCTGTCGCAGCACCTCGGCGTGCACGCCGACCGGGTTGACCGCACGCGGCTCCCAGCGGCGGCCGGTGTCGGCGTGCCGCAGCCGGGCGGCGAGACTCTCCAGCGCGCGCACCATCATCATCGCGGCGTCGTAGGCGAGGCTGACCCGCTCGCCGACCGGCGGGCCGGTCCCGGCGCGGCAGCGTGGCGGGTCGAGCAGGTCGTCCGCGCCGATCCAGGTGAGGAAGCTGCCCCGGGCGTCGTCGCGGGCGGCCTGCGCGGCCCGCAGCGTGGTGCACGTGGCCAACGACGCCTTCGACACGTACGTGACCGGCAGGTTGCCCGGCGCGCTGGCGCGCAGCCCCGGGTTGGCCATGTAGCGGTTCACCGAGTCGTCGGCGACCAGGTGCCGGGGCGGGGTCCGCGCCGCACTCCTTGAGCGCCCGCAGGAAGCCGTCGAACTCCGACCAGCGACCGGCGAAGAAGAGCATCCCGGGGTAGCCGCACTCCTGGGTCAGTCGCCGGCCGCTGCGCCACTCGTCGAGCCGGGTCAGCCGGGTGCCGAACCGTTCCCGCAGGCCGTCGACGAGCGTGGCGACGTAGAGGTCGTCGGTGAGCGAGCTGCCCTCACCGGTGGTCCAGTAGACGTGCGCCTCCCCCACCCGCAGCACCTGCCGGGCGTACGCCTCGACCATCCGGGCCTGCTCCCGGTTGGGCGCGGACATGGCCAGGTAGAGGCTGGAGTTCTCGTCCATCCGGTCGGCGGACAGCGTGGGCGCGAGCACCGGCAGGCCGACCCGGTTGAGTTCCCGCAGCGCCGCCGCGGTGCTGGCGCGGCTGTCCACCAACCCGACCACGCCGAGCACGGTCGGGTCGTCGCGGGCCAGCCCCTCCAGCATGCGTACCGCGTCGTCGGCGTGCCGCATCTGCCGGCCGGCGTTGGCCACCACGATGTGCAGCAGCGCCGCGTCGTCGGCCGCTGCCGACTCCTTCAGCAGCGCGTACTGGGCGGTGGCCATGCCCTCCAACTCCTCCCGCTCGGAGACGTAGGACTCCTCGTCCGCACGCGTCCGGTTGCCGGTGAGGCTGCCCAGGTAGACGAGCGTCAGGTAGGGGCGGCGGTGGTCGCTGCGCCGCCACACCTCCTCGGTGGCCCGGTTCTGCGCGAAGATGCGCCGCTGCACCGCGCGCAGCCGGTCCTGGCCGGGCTCACTGTTGAAGACCTGCCCGGCGGTGTCGCTGTAGCCGACGCACTCGCCGCCCACCAGGCGCACGCTCACCCGGTCGGTGGGCCAGGGCCGGCAGTCCGACGCCCACCGCCCGTGCGCCCAGACGCCCACGCCGGCGAGCAGCACCAGGGCCACCGCCGCCGGCAGGAACCGCCGCGCCCACCACGGCGGATCCGGCGCCACCAGCGCCGGCGGGGCAACCCCAGGGGGTACGCCGGCAGCGTCCTCCTCCGCCGTCAGCACCAGCAGCCAGGCGCCGGTACGCCGCAGCCGGCGACGTTCCGGCAGCACCTCGGCCCAGTCCTCGTACGCCTCCTCGGCCTGCGCCACCGGCCGGAACGCGGCCGGTTCCGGCGGCGGATCGGTGGCGACGGCGACCACCAGCAGCGGGTCGTTGCGGCCGGTCTCGTTGCGGACCTCGCCGAAGATCCGGACCAGTGTGTGCCCGACGTTGTCCGGGCGGACACCGTCGAGCAGCACCACCGGGTAGGCGGTGCGCCGCCAGTCCCCCGGTCGCCAGAACCGCCGCCGGTAGGCCAGCCGCAGGTCCTCCAGGAACGCGTGCAGCAGCAGCTTCTCCACCTGGGCGGGGTGTTCGCCGTCGCGCCAGCCGGCGGTGAGCCGCTCGGCGAAGCCGAGGAACGTCACCGACTGCCGGGGCGCGAGATACTGCTGGCGCATGAACCAGCGGTACTGCCGGCCGACCAGGGGCACCCGCCCGGAGACCGCGATCCGGAACACCACGCTGGGCACCGCCCGGCGCAGCAGCCAGAGCAACACCTGGAGCGCGGTGCCGAGCCCGGAGCCGCCGCCCACCTGCGGGTCCTCGCCGACGCCGACGCGTCGCCCCCGCCAGTCGCGCAGCCGACGCACCAGCGAGGCCCGGCCGCTGTCCGCGGCGTCCACGTCGACCGTGAGCGTCTGCTGCATCAGCCAGTCGGCGAGCGGATAGTGCCGGAACCGCAGCCGGGGCGCGCCGAACGCCTCCAGCGAGAGCTGCCGGTGCAGCTCGCGCAGCGCGGTCGCGACGTCGTCGGTGGGCGGCCGGTCGGTCAGGTCCAGCACCGCGTGCGGCACCCGGCGCCCGGCGCCCCGGCCGGCGAAGCGGCGCAGCAGGCCGGCCACCGCGCCGTCGTCGGCCGGCCGGAGCAGCCAGAGCAGCGGGAGCCGGCGGTCTCCGCGACGCGGCCGGCGCAGCAGCCGGGCGAGCAGGGTGAGCAACTCCAGACCGCCGGCCGGGAGTTGCTCGCGGGCAGGCCGTGGCCGGGTCACCGGTTCGCGCATGGTCACCTCCAGGTGACGGCGAGTGTCTCACCATTGTCGACTCGCCACGCAACCGCCCAGGGATGTAAGGCGGGGCCCCCTGTTAACGCCTGAGGCATAGGAGGGGGTCCCGGTTAACACCCGCAGCTAGCGCGGCGGCGGGCGCAGGCCGTCCAGGGCGATGGCCAGCACGCGATCGCGCTGTGCCGGGTCCGGGAACTGGTACGCGGCGAGGCCGCTGATCAGGCGCACCACGTCGTCGAAGTCGGCGTCGGGGCGGGCCGCCCCGGCGGCCTGGGCGCGGCGCAGCAGCGGCTCACCGGCCGCGTAGATCTCGGTGCGGCAGCTCCGGAACACGTCGGAGTCGTGCACCAGTTCCTCGGCCAGCGCCCGCTTCGCGCCGACGTAGGCGACGAACCGGTGCAGCCAGCCGACCAGGGCGTCCCACGGGTCCAGGTCGGCCAGGTCGGCGGCGGACGCGCTGAGCGCGCGCACCTCCTCGACGTAGACCGCCTCGAACAGGTCACGCCGCTGCGGGAAGTTGCGGTAGAGCGTGCCGATGCCGACACCGGCGCGGCGGGCGATCTGCTCCAGCGACGCGCCGGCGCCGTACTCGCCGAACACGTCGCGGGCGGCGGCGATCAGTGCGTCGTAGTTGCGCCGGGCGTCGGCCCGCTTGGGGCGGCGCGCGAAGACCTCGGTCGACTGGTCGGCGCTGGACATGACGCCTGTCACTCCTTCCGTCTTGCAAACGGAGGCACCCCTCCACTACCTTGGTGGAGGCACCCCTCCGGATAGCGTACTCCGGAGGGGCCCGGCCCGACGCGCCGCCATCGCCGCCCACCGCGCGAGCGGCCACCGACTCGTACCGAACGGGAGTTCTCCCACATGATCGACACCTTCCGGCGTGGCTCGCGCCGGATGACGTTCCTCGTCCTCGCGGCCGGCACCGGCTTCTTCGCGATGCTCCAGTCGCTGATCACCCCGGTGCTGCCCACCATCCAGCACGACCTGCACACGTCGCCGAACACGGTGACCTGGGTGCTGACCGCCTACCTGCTCTCCGCGTCGATCTTCACGCCGATCCTCGGCCGGGTCGGCGACATGGTCGGCAAGGAGCGGATGCTCGTCGTCTCGCTCGCCGCGCTCGCGCTGGGCTGCCTGGTGGCGGCCGTCGCGCCGACCATCGGCGTGCTGATCGCCGCCCGGGTGGTCCAGGGCATCGGCGGCGCCGTCTTCCCGCTGTCGTTCGGCATCATCCGCGACGAGTTCCCCGCCGCCCGGGTCAGCTCGGCGGTCGCGTCGATCTCGGCCGTGGTGGCCGTCGGCGGCGGCTTGGGCGTCGTGCTCGCCGGGCCGATCGTGGCCACGCTGGGCTACCGCTGGCTGTTCTGGATCCCGCTGGTCGTGGTCGGCCTGACCGCGCTGGCCGCGCACCGGTTCGTGCCCCGCTCGCCGGTACGCACCCCGGGGCGGATCAACTGGCTCAGCGCCGTCCTGCTCTCCGGCTGGCTGGTGGCGCTGCTGCTGCCGGTCAGCAAGGGCGCCGCCTGGGGCTGGGCCTCCGGTCGGGTGACCGGGCTGCTCATCGTGGCCGCGGTGCTGCTGGCCGTCTGGCTGGCGGTCGAGGCCCGGGCCGCGAACCCGCTGATCGACCTGCGGATGATGCGGCTGCCGGCGGTCTGGACCACCAACCTGGTGGCGCTGCTCTACGGCGCCTCGATGTTCGCCGTCTACGCCTTCCTGCCGCAGTTCGCGCAGATCCCGACCAGCGCCGGCTACGGCTTCGGCGCCAGCATCACCCAGGCCGGGCTGCTCATGCTGCCCATGCTGGTCGGCATGTTCGCCGCCGGCCTGCTGGCCGGGCGGTTGGAGTCCCGGTTCAGCGCCAAGGCGCAACTGGGCACCGGCGCGGTGTTCAACGTGGCCGCCGCCGCGATGCTCACCGCCGCGCACGACACCCGCTGGCAGGTCGGCCTCGCCGGCGGCCTGGTCGGGCTCGGCATCGGGCTGGCGTTCGCCTCGATGGCCAACCTGATCGTGGGGAACGTGCCGGCCTCGCAGACCGGCGCGGCGACCGGCATGAACGCCAACATCCGTACCATCGGCGGCGCGATCGGCGCGGCGCTGGCCAGCACCGTGATCACCGCCAACCCGCAGCCGAGCGGGCTGCCCCGGGAGGCCGGTTTCACCGCCGGCTTCCTGCTGCTCACCGGCATCTCCCTCGCTGCCGCGCTGGCCGCGCTCGCCGTGCCCTCCGGCCGCCGCGCCCGGCCCCGGCGACACACCGGGCCGACGCCGGAGATCGCGCTGCCGCAGGCGACGCCCAGCACCCCCGCCCCCGCCCCCACCCCCGCGACCACGCTGCCGAAGACGGTCGGCGGGCTGGCGCCGGTGGGCCGCTGACCCGGCAGCCGGTGAGTTGTTAAGAGGGGGCCCCTGCTATGCGGAATGCGTTAACAGGGGGCCCCTCCTTGCACCTCAGCCGATGGCGGCGGTGAGGGCGGCCAGGTAGCCGTAGCGGTAGCCGTTGGCGTTCGGGTGGTACGCCTCGATCACGCCGCTGACGTCGCGGATCCACGGGTCGGCGGCGCACACCCCGTGCCCGGTGAAGAACGGCCGCGCGTCGACGAAGGTGGCCCCGGCCGCGCCGGCCCGGTCGGCCGTGACGCCGTTGAGCACGTCGGCGGCCTGGTTGAGGATCGTGCGCTTGTACCTGCTCATGGCGAGCAGCCCGCAGGAGCCGGTCTCGAACAGCCGCGGGTAGCCGAGCACCACCAGCCGGGCGTTCGGGGCCCGGTCCCGGATCGCCGCGTAGGTGGCGTCCAGCCGGGCGGGCAGCGTCGCGGTGGCGAACGCCTTGGCCCCGGCCACCGCGTTCTCGCAGCTCGACGTGCTGCCGAAGCGGCAACCGGTCATCACGTCGGCGAAGCCGGCGTCGTTGCCGCCGATGGTGATGGTGACCAGGGTGGTGGCGGTGCTGAGCTGGCCGACCTGGTTGTTCAGCACGTCCGCGGTGACCGCGCCGCCGCAGGCCGGGAAGCGGAAGCTGGTGACCGCGTGGGCCGCGGCCCAGAGCGGGGCGTACGACTTCTGGCTGCGCAGGCAGGTGGAGAGGTCGTACGGCCCGGCGCCGACGCCGGAGGAGTAGGAGTCGCCGAGGGCGACGTAGTTGACGGTGGCGGCACGGGCGGCGCCGGGCAGCAGCACGGCGCCGAGGACGGCCGCCAGGACCGCGGCGAAGACGGTACGGACGCGACGGGGCATGGGGGGACCTCCACGGGACAGGGGTGGTGGAGCCCGTTGACCGCGCGCGTGGTCGAGGGGACGGTGCTTGTTACTAGTCGGTAATGCTATCGAAACATCGACACTATTTGAATAGCCCCGGCCACCGACTCGGGGCGGATCCGTTTACATGTGTCGATTAGGTTGGCGGTGCGTACACCCGACGGAGGGAGTCCCACCCGTGCCACGCGCACTCTCGGCGGCGATCGCCGCCCTGACCCTCACCACCGCCGTCACCACCGTGACCGGCGCACCCGGCCAGGCCGCCCCGACCGGATGGGGCCGCCCGCACGTCTCGGCGGCCACCCCCACGCCGGGCAGTCCCGGGCTGGGCGACAGCTACTTCCCCGACTACGGCAACGGCGGCTACGACGTCGACCACTACGACATCCGGCTGCGTTACGAGCCGGCCACCGACCGGCTCAGCGGCACCACCACGATCCTGGCCACCGCCACCAAGGACCTGTCCCGGTTCAACCTCGACTTCGCGCTGGCCGTCGAGTCGGTCCGGGTCAACGGCTGGGCCGCCGGGTTCGCCCGCGCCGGCGACCACGAGCTGGTCGTCACGCCGGCCCGCCCGCTGGCCAGGGGCCAGCAGCTCACCGTCGTGGTGAAGTACGCCGGCGTCCCGTCGGAGACCACCGTCTACGGCTACACCGGCTGGACCCGCACCGCCGACGGCGCGCTCGCCGTGAACGAGCCCGAGTCGGCCTGGTGGTGGTACCCGAGCAACGACCACCCGAAGGACAAGGCCACCTGGGACATCTCCGTCTCGGTGCCGACCGGGCTCGAAGTGGTCAGCAACGGCGTGCAGCCGCGCGACCCGCTGCCCGAGGCCGGCAACCGCACCCGGTGGAGCTGGCGCAGCGTCAAGCCCGGCGCCACCTACCAGGCGTTCCTCGCCATCGGGCAGTACGACATCGTCACCGACACCGCGCCGAACGGGCAGCCGGTGGTGAACGCGTACAGCACCACGCTGGGCGAGCGCCTGCCGGCCGCCCGGGCCAGCATCGAACGCACCGCCGAGATCGTCGACTGGGAGAGCGGGGTGTTCGGCCCGTACCCGTTCGAGGCGCAGGGCGGCGTGGCCGGCCCGGTCGACGGCATCGGCTTCGCGCTGGAGACGCAGACCCGACCGGTCTACGGGCCGGGCTTCTGGCGGCGGGGCGCCAACCCCTACGTGGTGGTGCACGAGAACGCGCACCAGTGGTTCGGCGACTCGGTGTCGGTGGCGGCCTGGCGCAACATCTGGCTGAACGAGGGCTTCGCCTCGTACGCCGAGTGGCTCTGGTCCGAGGAGCAGGACGAGGGCACCGCGCAGGAGCTGTTCGACTTCACCTACGACAGCTACCCGGCCGACTCGGAGTTCTGGCAGGTGCTGCCCGGCGACCCGGGCGCCGGCCGGGTCTTCGACGACGCGGTCTACGACCGGGGGGCGATGGCGCTGCACCAGATCCGGCTGGCCGTCGGCGATCCGGCGTTCTTCCGGATCCTGCGCACCTGGACGGCACAGCGGCAGTACGGCAACGGCACCATCGAGCAGTTCCAGGCGCTCGCCGAGCGGATCTCCGGCCGGGACCTGGACGCGGTGTTCACCACCTGGCTGTTCACCGCCGGCCGACCCGAGCTGGCCGCCACCGCGCGCACCTCGGCGGCCCCGGCGCAGCCGGCCTCCTGGACGAAGATCCGGTCGGCGCACGAGCTGCTCGCCCGCTGACCGCAGCGGGTGTTAATCGGGGCCCCCTCCTCTACCGAATGCGTTAAGAGGGGGCCCCGCCTTACTCCTTACCGGGCGGCGAGCGGCTGGCGGGCCGGGTCGACCGGGGCGGGCAGCTCGCCCGCCCCGCCCAGGTACGCGTGGACCGCCGCGGCGGCGGCCCGCCCCTCGGCGATCGCCCAGACGATCAGCGACGCGCCCCGGTGCATGTCGCCGGCGACGAACACACCGTCGGCGGCCTGCCAGTCGGGGCGGGCGTCGATCGCACCCCGGGCGTTGCGGGCCACCCCGAACTGGGCCAGCAGTGGCTGCTCCTCGGTGCCCTCGAAGCCGATCGCCAGCAGCACCAGGTCGGCCGGGATCTCCCGCTCCGAACCGGGCAGCGGCGTGACGATGCGCCGGCCGTCGACCTTCTCCACGGTCACCTCGGCGATCCGCACGGCCCGGACCTGCCCGGTGCCGTCGTCCACGAACTCCTGCACCGCCACCGCGAAGACCCGCTCGCCGCCCTCCTCGTGCGCCGGGTAGGAACGCAGCAGCCACGGCCAGGTCGGCCACGGGTCCCGCGCGCCGTCGCGTTCGGTCGGCGGCTGCGGGTAGAGGTCGAGCTGGTGGACACCGGCCGCGCCCTGCCGGTGGGCCACGCCGAGGCAGTCGGCGGCGGTGTCGCCACCGCCGATGATCACCACGTGCTTGCCGGCCGCGTCGATCGGCGTGCCGTCCGGCAGCGTGGCGAGCGCGGGCCGCCCGTCGCCGGCCGCCGCCACCACCCGGTTCGCGGCCACCAGGTGCGACATCGCCTGGTGTACGCCGCGCAACGCCCGGCCCGGCGTCTGGAGGGTGTCCCGGCCCTGCAACGCGCCGCAGGCCAGCACCACCGCGTCGTGCTCGGCGCGGAGCTGCTCGGCGGTCACGTCGACGCCGACGTCGATGCCGGTGCGGAAGCGCACCCCCTCGGCGCTGAGCTGGGTCCCCCGGCGGTCGACGTGCTGCTTCTCCAGCTTGAAGTCGGGGATGCCGTAGCGGAGCAGGCCGCCGACGGCGTCGTCGCGCTCGTACACGGTGACCGTGTGGCCGGCGCGGGCGAGTTGCTGCGCGGCGGCCAGGCCGGCCGGGCCGGAGCCGACCACCGCCACCGATCGGCCGGTCGACACGGACGCCGGCCGGGGACGCAGCCCGCCCCGGGCCACCGCCGCGTCGGCGATCTCCACCTCGACCTGCTTGATGGTGACCGGCTGCTGGCCGCCCAGGCCGAGCACACAGGCCGCCTCACACGGTGCCGGGCAGAGCCGGCCGGTGAACTCGGGGAAGTTGTTGGTGGCGTGCAGCGACTCCACCGCGGCGTCCCAGTTGCCGGTGCGAACCAGGTCGTTCCAGTCCGGGATGCGGTTGCCCAGCGGGCAGCCGTCGTGGCAGAACGGGATGCCGCAGTCCATGCACCGGGTGGCCTGCTCGCGGATCAGCTCCTCACCGGCCGGCGGGTAGACCTCCCGCCAGTCCGTGATCCGCACCGGGACCGGACGACGGGCGGGCAGCCGCCGGTCGTAGCGCAGGAAACCGTTCGGGTCAGGCACGGGCCACCTCCTGGGCGACCACCCGCGGCGCGGGCGGCACGGACGCGGTCGAAGGTGTGGTGAGAGCACTCATCACCGCGTCGTCGACGTCGCGGCCGGCGGCTTCGGCGGCCCGCATGATCTCCATGACCCGGCGGTAGTCCCGGGGCACCACGGCGGTGAACTCCTCCACCGCCTCCGGCCAGCGCTTGAGCAGCGCCTCGGCCACCGCCGAGTCGGTCTCGGCGAAGTGCCGCTGGACCAGCTCGTGCAGGCGGTCGCGTTCCTCGTCGCGCAGGGGCGACAGGTCGACCAGCTCGGCGTTGATCCGCCGCCGGTCCAACCGGTGCACGAACGCGGTGCCACCGGACATGCCGGCGGCGAAGTTGCGCCCGGTCGGCCCGAGCACCACCACCGTGCCGCCGGTCATGTACTCGCAACCGTGGTCGCCGAGGCCCTCGACCACGGCCACCGCGCCGGAGTTGCGCACCGCGAACCGCTCCCCGACCCGGCCGCGCAGGAACACCTCGCCGCCGGTGGCGCCGTACAGGATGGTGTTGCCGGCGATGATCTGGTCCTCGGCGCGGTGGCCGGGCTCGGCGTCGCCGCCGGCGAACGGCGCGGCGGCGTCCGGCCGGACCACGATCCGCCCACCGGACAGGCCCTTGCCGACGTAGTCGTTGGCGTCGCCGTGCAGGCGCAGCGTCACGCCGCGCGGCAGGAACGCGCCGAACGACTGGCCGGCGGTGCCGCGCAGCAGGAACTCGACGGTGTCGTCGGGCAGCCCGGCGCCGCCGAACCGGCGGGTCACCTCGCCGCCGAGCATCGCGCCGACGCTGCGGTGCTCGTTGCGCACCTCGACCTCGACCCGGACCGGCGTGCCGTCGCGCAGCGCCGGACCGGCCAGCTCGATGAGCCGGTTGTCCAGCGCCACGTCGAGGCCGTGGTCCTGGGGCCGGACGCCGCGCCGGGCCGCGCCCTCGGGCAGCTCGGGCAGGTGCAGGACCCGGTGCAGGTCGAGCCCGTGGCCCTTCCAGTGGTCGATCGCGCCGGCCACGTCCAGCAGCTCGGTCTGGCCGATCGCCTCCTCGATGCTGCGGAAGCCCAGCTCGGCCAGGTACCCGCGGACCTCCTCGGCGAGGAAGAGGAAGAAGTTCTCCACGAACTCCGGCCGGCCGGTGAACCGCTCGCGCAGCACCGGGTTCTGGGTGGCGATGCCGACCGGGCAGGTGTCCAGGTGGCAGACCCGCATCATCACGCAGCCCTCGACGATCAGCGGGGCGGTGGCGAAGCCGAACTCCTCGGCGCCGAGGAGCGCCGCGACCAGCACGTCCCGGCCGGTCTTGAGCTGACCGTCGACCTGCACGGTGACCCGGTCGCGCAGCTTGTTGAGCAGCAGCGTCTGCTGCGCCTCGGCCAGGCCCAGCTCCCACGGGGTGCCGGCGTGCTTGAGCGAGTTGAGCGGGGACGCGCCGGTGCCGCCGTCGTGCCCGGAGATCAGGATGACGTCGGCCTTCAGCTTGGCCACGCCGGCCGCCACGGTGCCCACCCCGACCTCGCTGACCAGTTTGACGTGCACCCGGGCGGCCGGGTTGACGCACTTCAGGTCGTGGACGAGCTGGGCCAGGTCCTCGATGGAGTAGATGTCGTGGTGCGGCGGCGGGGAGATCAGGCCGACGCCCGGGGTGGCGTGCCGGGTCCGGGCGATCCACGGCCAGACCTTGTTGCCGGGGAGCTGGCCGCCCTCGCCGGGCTTCGCGCCCTGCGCCATCTTGATCTGGAGGTCGTCCGCGTTGACCAGGTATTCGCTGGTCACGCCGAACCGCCCGCTGGCGATCTGCTTGACCGCCGAACGCCGCTGCGGGTCGTGCAGGCGCTCGACGTCCTCGCCGCCCTCGCCGGTGTTGGACTTGCCGCCGAGGCGGTTCATCGCGATCGCGAGCGTCTCGTGCGCCTCCGCCGAGATCGACCCGTACGACATGGCGCCGGTGGCGAAGCGCTTGACGATCTCGGTGGCCGGTTCGACCTCGTCCAGCGGCACCGCCGGGCGGACGCCGGTGCGCAGCGTGAACAGCCCGCGCAGCGAGCCCGCCTTGGCGGCCAGCTCGTCGACCTTGGCGGTGTACTGCCGGAACACGTCGTACTGGCGGCTGCGGGTGGCGTGCTGGAGCAGGAAGACCGTCTCCGGGTTGAACAGGTGCAGCTCGCCCTCGCGACGCCACTGGTACTCCCCGCCGACCTCCAGCCGGTCGGTGGCGGGCACGCCGGGCGCCGGCCAGGCCAGCGCGTGCCGGGCCGCCACCTCGGCGTGGATCTCGGCCAGCCCGATGCCGCTGATGGTGCTCGGCGTGCCGCGGAAGTAGCGGTCGACCAGGCGGGTGTCCAGGCCGACCGCCTCGAACACCTGCGCGCCGCAGTACGACGACACGGTCGAGATGCCCATCTTGGACATGATCTTCAGGACGCCCTTGCCGAGCGCCTTGACGTAGTTGCGGACCGCCTTCACCCGGTCCACCCCGGCCAGGATGCCCGTGGAGATCATGTCCTCCACCGACTCGAACGCGAGGTACGGGTTGACCGCCGCCGCGCCGTACCCGATCAGCACGGCCGCGTGGTGCACCTCGCGGCAGTCGCCGGACTCGACGACAAGCGCCACCTGGGTGCGGGTCTGCTCGCGCACCAGGTGCTGGTGCACCGCGGCGGTGAGCAGCAGCGACGGGATCGGGGCCAGGTCGGCGTTGGAGTCCCGGTCGGAGAGCACCAGGATGCGGACGCCGTCCTCGATCGCCTCGGAGACGTGCCGGCAGATCTCGGTCAGCCGGGCCTTGATGCCGGCGCCGCCGTCGCGGATCCGGTAGAGACCGGAGACCCGGACCGCCTTGAAGCCGGGCAGGTCGCCGTCCTCGTCGATGGAGAGGATCTTCGCCAGCTCGTCGTTGTCGATCACGGGGTAGGGCAGCACGATCTGCCGGCAGCTCGCCGGGCCCGGGTCGAGCAGGTTGCCCTCCGGCCCGATGGTGGACGCCAGGCTGGTCACCAGCTCCTCCCGGATGGCGTCCAGCGGCGGGTTGGTGACCTGGGCGAAGAGCTGGTGGAAGTAGTCGTAGAGCAGCCGCGGCCGGGTGGACAGCGGCGCGATCGGGGTGTCGGTGCCCATCGAGCCGAGCGGCTCCGCGCCGCTGCGGGCCATCGGGCCGAGCAGGATCTTCAGCTCCTCCTCGGTGTAGCCGAACGTCTGCTGCCGGCGGCGTACCGAGTCGTGGGTGTAGACGGTGTGCTCGCGGGCGGGCAGGTCGTCCAGCTCGATCAGGCCGGCGTGCAGCCACTCCTGGTACGGCTGCGCGGCGGCCAGCTCGGTCTTGATCTCGTCGTCGGAGACGATCCGGCCGTTGACGGTGTCGACCAGGAACATCCGGCCCGGCTGGAGCCGGCCCTTCGCCACCACGGTGGCCGGGTCGAGGTCGAGCACGCCCGCCTCGCTGCCCAGCACCACCAGGCCGTCGCTGGTGTGCCACCAACGGCCCGGCCGGAGGCCGTTGCGGTCCAGCACCGCGCCGACGACCTCGCCGTCGGTGAACGCGACCGAGGCCGGGCCGTCCCACGGCTCCATCAGGCTGGCGTGGAAGCGGTAGAACGCGCGCTTGTCGGCGCGCATGTCCGGGTCGTTCTCCCACGCCTCCGGGATCATCATGAGCACCGCGTGCGGCAGGCTCCGCCCGGCCAGGTGCAGCAACTCCAGGACCTCGTCGAAGTTGGCCGAGTCGGACGCCGCCGGGGTGCAGACCGGGAAGACGCGGCGGATGTTGCCGGACAGGTGGGGACTGCGCAGCAGCGCCTCCCGGGCCTGCATCCAGTTCCGGTTGCCGCGGATCGTGTTGATCTCGCCGTTGTGCGCGATGAAGCGGTACGGGTGCGCCAGCGGCCAGGACGGGAACGTGTTGGTGGAGAAGCGCGAGTGCACAAGCGCGATGGCGCTGACCATGCGCTCGTCGGTCAGCTCCGGGTAGAACGCCGGGAGCTGGTCGGGGGTGAGCATGCCCTTCCACACCATGGTGCGGCCGGACAGCGACGGGAAGTAGGCGGGCACGCCCCGCTCGGCGGTCTCCCGCTCGACCTGCTTGCGCAGGCAGAACGCCACCCGGTCCAGGTCGAGCCCGGTCAGCGGGGAGCCGGCCGGGCCGGCGGGCGCGTCGGTCAGCCGGTGCGCGGCGACGAAGAGCTGCCGCACCCGGGGCATCGCCGCGAGCGCGGTCTCCCCCAGGCCGGACGGGTCGGTCGGCACCTCCCGCCAGCCGAGCACGTCGGCGCCCTCGACCAGCGCGTACTTGTCCACCACCCGGCGGGCGCGGGCCTCGGCGGCGTCGTCGTCGGGCAGGAAGACCAGGCCGGTCGCGTACTGGCCGGGCGGGGGCAGCGGGAAGTCGACGGTCGCGCGCAGGAACGCGTCCGGCACCTGGATCATGATGCCGGCGCCGTCCCCGGTGTTGTGCTCCGCGCCCCGGGCGCCCCGGTGGTCCAGCCGGCAGAGCGCCCCGAGACCGTTCGCGACGACCTGGTGCGAACGCCGCCCGTGCAGGTCGGCCACGAAGGCCACGCCGCAGGCGTCATGCTCGTACGCGGGGTCGTACAGCCCCGTCGTCGGCGGGGCCGGTTGCGGGCTGAGAGGGTACGGAAAGGCCACCGGGCCTCCTGTCGTCACTCAGGATGGATCATGGAGGGGACGACGTCGGCCCGCTGGGGTTTATTGAGTCTACGTTAGGGCGTGCCACGCAAGGCCAGTTCAGATTGATCACACTTCCAGATGCTGGGACGTGTAGTCTCGCGCGGTGGATCTCGTGCGTACTGACGTGCTCGACCGGTTGGAGCGGTTCTACGACGCGGTGCCCCGGGACGCGGCCCGGGTGGAGGAGTTCGACACCCTGGTGCTGTTCGTCCGGGACGGGGCCGGTTGGCCGTTCTACGCCCGGCCCCGGCCGGGCGCCACGGAGGCGGCCACGCTCGCCGAGGTGACCGCGGTCCGGGAACGGCAGCGCGAACTGGGCCTGCCGGAGGCGTTCGAGTGGGTGCACGAGCACCAGCCGAGCCTGCTGGCGGTGGCCCGCTCGGCCGGGCTGACCGTGCTGGAGGCGCCGCTCATGCTGCTGGAGGCGGAGCGGCTGCCCGACCCGGGCACGCTCAGCGACGTACCGATGCGGGTGCTGGACCCCGACGACCCCGGCTTCGCGGCGGACATCGCGCTGCGCCGGGCCGTCGCGGCGGTCGGCTTCGCCCACGGCGGCACCGCCCGGGGCGACGCCGGGCCGGCCGAACGGGACGCCGCGCTCGCCCGGCTGGACGTCGACGCGCTGGACGAGGAGGCGGCCCGGGTGGCCGACGGCCGGCGCGTCTCGGTGCTCGCCGGCACCCCGGCCGACGGCCCGCTGGCCAGCGGCATGGCGATGCGGGTCGGCGACGTGGCGGAGATCGCCGGGGTGGCCACCCTGCCGTCCGCCCGACGACGCGGGCTGGGCGCCGCGGTGACCGCCACGCTGGCCCGGGAGCTGCGCGCCGCCGGCACCGACCTGGTCTTCCTGAGCGCGGGCAGCGAGGACATCGCCCGGGTCTACCTGCGGGTCGGCTTCCGCCGGGTCGGCACCGCCTGCATCGCCGAGCCGGCCGCGGTCATCTGAGCACCCCCGGCGCAGCCCGCGCCGGGGCGGTCAGGACGGTGGTTGCCAGTCGGCCGCCGCCGCGGCGGCGGTGTTGCGCAGCCGCGGGCTGATCGTGCCCAGCGCGGCGTCCCGGGCGCGCAGCGCCAGCCGGCCCCGGGTCTGCAACACGGCCGACATCCGGCGGGTCTGCCGGACCATTGTCGCCGCCCGGGGACGCCGCAGCCGGTCGTACGCGGTCACCGCGTCCGGCAGCCGCGACTCGCGCAGCAGCCCGGCGAGCGTCGCCGCGTCCTCGAACGCCAGGCAGGCGCCCTGCCCGAGGTGCGGCGGCATGGCGTGCGCGGCGTCACCGAGCAGCACCACGCCGCCCGGACCGACCGGAAAACCGTACGATCGGGGCAACGGCCGCAGCTCGCGGACCTCCTGCTGCACCACGTCGACCGGATCGGTGGCCTCCAGCAGCGTGGCGATCGGCGCGGGCCAACCCGCGAACCAGCGCTTGAGCAGGGCGAGCTGAATCTCCGGCGGCTCGGGCCGGGGCGCGCCGGCGGCGGTCGCCACCCAGTAGATGCCGCCCCGGCGCGACGCCCCGGCGGTGCCCCGCTCGCCGAGCGAGGCGGCCACGAACCGGTAACCGGCGCCAAGCGTCTCGCCGTGCACCGGCTGGTCCTCGGGAAGCTGCGGGGCGCGGTACCAGGGGATGACCGCGCGCCAGGCGGCACACCCGGAACTCACCACGGCGGTCTCCGGGGCGAGCTGCCGCCGGATCTCGCTGTCCGTGCCGTCGGCGGCCACGACCAGGTCGGCGGAGAACGTGTGCCGGCCGTCGTCCACCGCCGGCCGTTCGCCGTCGACCGCGCGCACGCTGCGCACCGTCACCCCGGTACGCAGCTCCACCCGCTCGCCCAAACCGGCGATGAGCGCGTCGTGCAGGTCCTCCCGGTGCACCACCACCGGCATCCGCTCGGCCGGGACGGGGCGGGGCTGCACCAGCCACTGCCCGTCCGGGCGGCGGATCCCGCCGTCGGGCAGCGGTGTGGCGATCGCGTCCAGCCCGCCGCCGAGGCCGAGCGCGCGCAGCGCGCGTACCCCGTTCGGCCAGAGCACCACGGCGGTCGCCTCCGGCCGGACCCGGTCGGCCCGCTCCAGCAGCGTGACCTCCCACCCGGCGCGGGCCAGCGCGCCGGCCACCGCCATTCCGCCGAGGCCGGCGCCGACCACCACCGCGCTGCGCATGACTCCCCCGCTCAGCTGTCCCGGTCCGCCGGGCGCCCGACGCCGTCCGCCCGCCCGGCGTCCGCGTCGGCCCGGTCGGCGTCGTCGGCCCGGTCGGTGTCCGCGTCGATCCGGTCGGCGTCGTCGATCCGGTCGGCGTCGTCGGCCCGGTCGGCGTCGTCGGCCCGGTCGGCGTCGTCGGCCCGGTCGGCGTCGTCGAGCGCCGTGCCGTCGGCCGCCGTGGGCTCCGTCGGGGGCAGCGCGCCGGTCTCCCGGTACGTGCGGAACTGGTCCTCGGTCACCACCCGGTAGCCCTCCGGCGCCACCGTGGCCGCGGCGGGCTCGCGGGCGGCGAGGTCGACCTGGGACACGTCGCCGGCCGGCGACGCCGGTACCGTCGGCTCACCGATCGGGACGAGGTACTCCCGGGGGCCACGGACCCGGACGAAGTAGGCGAGCGCGCCGAGGAAGACCAGCGCCGCGGTCCACACGTTGAGGCGTACGCCGAGGATGTGGTTGGCCTCGTCGGTGCGCATCAGCTCGATCCAGAACCGGCCCGCCGTGTAGCCCATCACGTAGAGCGCGAACGCCCGGCCCCGGCCCAACCGCAGCTTGCGGTCGAGCACCAGCACCAACGCCGCGACGCCGACGTTCCAGAGCGCCTCGTAGAGGAACGTCGGATGGTAGAGCCCGGGTTGCAGGACCGGGTTGCCGGCGTCGTCGCGGAGCGCGCGGCCCGGATTGTCCGGGTCCATCACGTGCACCTGGAGGCCCCACGGCAGGCTGGTCCGCCCGCCGTAGAGCTCGTTGTTGAACCAGTTGCCCAGCCGGCCCACGGCCTGCGCCAGGGGCAGGCCGGGGGCCAGCGCGTCGGCGACCACGGAGAGCGGCATGCCGAGCTGACGGGCGGCGAGCCAGGCGCCGACCGCGCCGCCGGCCACCGCGCCCCAGATGCCGAGCCCGCCCTCCCAGATGGCGAACGCCTTGAGCGGCTGGCCGTCGGCGCCGAAGTATTTCTCCGGGGAGGTGATCACGTGGTAGAGCCGGGCGCCGATGATGCCCGCCGGCACCGCCCAGACGGCGATGTCGAGCACGGCGCCCGGTGCGACGCCGCGGCGACGCAGTCGGTACTCGGTGACCACGCAGGCCACCACGATGCCGACAATGATGCAGAGCGCGTACGCCCGGATCGGAACCGGACCGAGCTGCCAGACGGCGGTGCTGGGGCTGGGCATGGCCGCCAGGGGAGTCATCGGGGCGAGGGTCACGGGTGCACACGGTACCGGTGCGGACCGTGTGCGCGGCACCCCGGTCCGCCCTGTCCGGGCGTCGGCGCGCCGCAGCCCGCGCGCCCACCACCAGTGCCCCCGGTTGCCCACGAGCTTGCTGGCACGGATGACTCAGCGCAGGCCCGGGGTGGTCCGGCACCGCCCGGGTCGTTCACGCCATCAAGTTCGTAGGCGAAGAACCAGCACCAGGCCCGCCGGCGCGGCAGGATTCGACGACGAGGTCAGCGGGCCGGGTTGCGGACGCCCTCGGCGAGTTCGGCGCTGAGCGTGCGCAGCGCGGCCAGGCCGGCGGCCTCGTCCGGCGCGTCGAGCACGCAGCGGACCAGCGCGCTGCCCACGATCACCGCGTCGGCGTACCCGGCGACGGTGGCGGCCTGCGCGCCGGTGCCCACGCCCAGCCCGACGCCGACCGGCAGGTCGGTGACCTCGCGCAGCCGGGAGACCAGGACCGGCGCGGCCTCGGAGGTCTGGGCGCGGGCGCCGGTCACGCCCATGATCGCGGTGGCGTAGACGAAACCGCGGCAGTGCTCGGCGGTCATCCGCAGGCGGGCGTCGGTGGAGGACGGCGACACCAGGAACGTCCGGTCCAGGCCGTGCGCCTCGGAGGCGGCCAGCCACTCGGCCGCCTCGTCGGGGATCAGGTCCGGCGTGATCAGGCCGGTGCCGCCGGCGGCGGCCAGGTCACGGGCGAACGCGTCGACGCCGTACTGCTCGATCGGGTTCCAGTAGGTCATGGTGACCACCGACGCGCCGGTCGCGGCCACCGCCTCGATGACGCGCAGCGCGTCGGCGGTGCGCACGCCGCCGGCCAACGCGATGTCGCTGGCCTTCTGGATGACCGGCCCGTCCATCACCGGGTCGGAGTAGGGGATCTCCACCTCGACGACGTCGACGCCCGCCTCGACCATGGCGGTCATGGCGGCGATGCTGCCCTCGACCGTGGGGAAGCCGGCCGGCATGCAGCCGACCAGCACGGCCCGCCCGTCGGCCCGGGCCTTGTCGAAGGCGACCCCGATGCGACTCACGCTCTCACTCCTTGTCGAGGATGCCGAAGTACGCGCCGGCGGTGTGCACGTCCTTGTCGCCACGGCCGGAGAGGTTGACCAGGATCACCGGCTCCCGGCCCAACTCGGCGGCGAGTTCCGGGGCGATCTTGCGGGCGCCGGCCAGCGCGTGCGCGCTCTCGATCGCCGGGATGATCCCCTCGGTGCGGCAGAGCAGCTCGAACGCGGCCATCGCCTCGGCGTCGTCGACGGGCAGGTAGGTGGCCCGGCCCGTGTCGTGCAGCCAGGCGTGCTCCGGCCCGACGCCCGGGTAGTCCAGACCGGCCGAGATCGAGTGCGACTCGATGGTCTGGCCGTCGGCGTTCTGCAGGACGTAGGTGCGGGTGCCGTGCAGCACGCCCGACGAGCCGCCGGTGATGCTGGCCGCGTGCCGGCCGGACTCGACGCCCTCGCCACCGGCCTCGAAGCCGTAGAGCCGCACCCCGGTGTCGGGCACGAAGGCGTGGAAGATGCCCAGCGCGTTGGAGCCGCCGCCGACACAGGCCGCGACCGCGTCCGGCAGCGCGCCGGTCAGGTCCAGGCACTGCTGGCGGGCCTCCACGCCGATGCCGCGCACGAAGTCCCGGACCATCTCCGGGAACGGGTGCGGCCCGGCGGCGGTGCCGATCAGGTAGTGGGTGTCCTCGACGTTGGCGACCCAGTCGCGCATCGCCTCGTTCATCGCGTCCTTGAGCGTGCGCGAGCCGGCCGTCACCGGGATCACGGTCGCGCCGAGCATCCGCATCCGGGCCACGTTGAGCGCCTGCCGCTCGGTGTCCACCGCGCCCATGTAGACCACGCACTCGAGGTCGAACAGCGCGGCGGCGGTCGCGGTGGCCACGCCGTGCTGGCCGGCGCCGGTCTCCGCGATCACCCGCCGCTTGCCCATCCGCCGGGTGAGCAGCGCCTGGCCGAGCACGTTGCGGACCTTGTGGGCGCCGGTGTGGTTGAGGTCCTCCCGCTTGAGCAGGACGCGCGCCCCCACCTGGGCGGAGAGCCGCCGGGCCTCGTACAGCATCGAGGGGGTGCCGGCGTAGTCGCGCAGCAGCGCGTCGAACTCGGCGAGGAACTCCTCGTCCCCCATCGCCTTGCGGTACGCCGCGTCCAGCTCGTCCAGCGCGGCGACCAGCGCCTCGGGGACGAACCGGCCGCCGAACCGGCCGAAGTGGCCGGCGGCGTCGGGAACCTGGCCGGCAGCGGGTGCGGCGCTCATCGCGGGCGTCCTCTCGGTTCGGGTGGACCCGGCGCGGGTCAGCGCACCGGGCGGGGCGTGGCCGGGTGGTTCCCGGCGTTGACCAGCTCGGCGACCGCCTCGCGGGGGCTCTTCTGGGTGACCAGGCCCTCGCCCACCAGGACGGCGTCGGCGCCGGCCGAGGCGTACCGGATCAGGTCGTGCGGACCGCGCACACCCGACTCGGCGATCTTGACGACGCGGCTCGGCAGCCCGGGCGCGATCCGCTCGAACACCGACCGGTCGACCTCCAGGGTACGCAGGTCGCGGGCGTTGACGCCGATCACCTGCGCGCCGGCCTCCAGGGCCCGGTCCGCCTCTTCCTCGGTGTGCACCTCGACGAGCGCGGTCATGCCCAGCGACTCGATCCGCTCCAGCAGCCCGACCAACGCGTTCTGCTCCAACGCGGCGACGATCAGCAGCACCAGGTCGGCGCCGTGCGCGCGGGCCTCGTGCACCTGGTAGCTGGAGACCACGAAGTCCTTGCGCAGCACCGGCACGTTCACCGCGGCCCGGACCGCGGCCAGGTCGTCCAGCGACCCGCCGAACCAGCGGCCCTCGGTCAGCACGCTGATCGCCCGCGCCCCGCCGGCCGCGTAGTCGCTGGCCAGGTCGGCCGGGTTCGCGATCTCGGCCAGCCGCCCCTTGGACGGCGACGAGCGCTTCACCTCCGCGATCACGGCCACGCCCGGTCGGCGCAGCGCCGCGTACGCGTCGATCGGCGGCGGCGCGGCGGCGGCCAGCTCGCGGATCCGCTCCAGCGGGAGCTGCTCCTGCCGCCGGGCCACGTCCTCGCGCACCCCGGCCAGGATCTCGTCGAGCACCCCTGCGGACGGCGCCGCTCCGGCGTCGTCCCCCTCCGCGTGCGCATGCTCAGCAGTCACCAACGGACTCCCCTCTCCGGGTGTCATGGGCCGATGCTAGGTGGCGCCACCTGGCGACACGTGCCGGGGGGTATGGCGCACCTCACGACATGGGCTGTGGCATGATGGCCGACTTCGGGTGAACGCGGTGTCACGCAGCGCCACCGCATGCATCGACCATCGCCCATGACCCATCTCACCATGCCCGGCCCGACCTCGCAGCCCGACGTCCGGCCCGCTGTGACCAAGGTCAAGGACTTCCGCCCCTGTGCAGGTCGCCCCGCGTGCGGGAGCGTTGACCTGCGCTTCACGGTGGCGAAACGTGAGCCGGACACCATCGTCGCAGGGCAGACTCGACGAGGCCGCTGCCGACCGAAGCCGAACGATCTCGTGTGGGGTGAACCATGAGCGCCAACGGGCCGCACCAGAACATCGGGTTGACCACCGTCTCCCGAACCGTCGCCGCACTCGCCGTCGGCGTGGTGCACACGCTCGAACGCGCGGTGGCCGGTGACGGCCGGACGCGTACCGCCCAGGGCAACGCCTGGGAGGCGGTCTGCGCCGACCGGGCCCGGGCCGCGCAACGCCGCGAGCTGGAGCGGCTGGTGGCCGAGCTGGCCGCCGCCCGGGCCGCGGCCCGCGACCGCCGGGCGACGCGCGAGGCCCAGCCGGTCAGCTGACCGTCGGGTCCTCGCCCCGGTCCAGCGCGTCCCACGCGTCCCGGGTGCCCCGTTCGACCGCCGGCCGGTCCGCGTCGGCGGGGCCGGTCGACCCGACCCGCCGCTCGTACCGGGCGCCCATCGCCGGCCACCGCCCGGCCCGCCACGCGGTGCACGCCCCGCCGGTCGCGAGCGCCAGCCCGCCCGCCAGCACCAGGGCCGGCCAGAGCCGGCTGACCCCGGTCTCGCCGAGACCGACCCCGCCACCGACCGCGACGGCCAGCCCGACGACCGCCAGCAGCACGCCGAGCAGCCGGCGCAGCCGGCCCCCGGTGGCCAGCACCGCGCCGCCGCCGGCCAACCCGACGTAGGCCAGCGCCGACACCCACGGCAGCAGGTCCGCGCCGGTGCGGCCCGAGCGCCCGGGCCCGAGGGAACCGCCGGCGGTCGGATCGGCCGACCAGCTCCGGGTCACCGCCCAGGCGGCCAGGCCCGCGCCGGCCAGGCAGAGCAGCACCGCGTACGCCAGCTCGCGCCGGCCCCGGACGGCGGGCGGGCCGACCGCGGTTTCGGTCACGGGGTCACCCCCGGCGAGCTGACCGGCAACTCGGTGAAGAAGCAGGTGCGGTGACCGGTGTGGCAGGCCGCGCCCACCTGCTCCACGCTGACCAGCAGCGCGTCGCCGTCGCAGTCCAGCGCGACCGAGCGGACGTACTGGTGGTGGCCGGAGGTCGCACCCTTGACCCAGTACTCCCCCCGGCTGCGCGACCAGTAGGTGGCCCGGCCGCTGGTGAGCGTGCGGTGCAGCGCCTCGTCGTCCATCCAGGCGACCATCAGCACCTCACCCGAGTCGTGGGCGCGGACCACGGCGGCGACCAGACCGTCCGGGGTGCGGCGGAGCCGGGCCGCGATGGCCGGGTCGAGCTGGGAGGGCCGGGCCGGGCCGGCGGCGGAGCGGGCGGAGGCGCCGGTCACGGGCGCGTCAGAGGCGGGCACGGTTGACCATTCTCCCGCACGTGGCGCCGGCACCGTCGACGTGTCCCGGGTCGCCGGTGGCGCCGCGTGCAGCGTCCGGCTGAGTTGACCGAGGTAGCGGTCCACCCGGCCGTCGGCGAGCGCCTCGGCCAGGTCCGCGCCGGCCGCCGCGGCGACCTCCCCGGCGTACGGGCGGACCAGCGGGACGATGCCGGTGACCAGGCGGCCGGCGGCGGCCCCCACCTCGGCCGGGGCACCGGTGCGCAGCCCGAGGCAGAGCAGCATGTCGGCGCGGTAGCCGGGCGGGGCCACCGGCAGGTCCAGCGCGGCGGTCAGCGCGGCCCGGCGGGACACCACCCGGACGGCCGGGTTGGCCAGCCGGAGCACCGACGGGCAGAGCCGGGCCAGGTCGGCCGCCGCGAGCCGGACCCCGGGGACGTCGCCGGCCCAGTGCGCCCCGGCCACCTTGCCCAGCGTGGCGATCAGGTCCTCCAGGCGCGGCTCGTCGGCGGGCTGGCAGAGCACCGGCAGGTCGATCCGGCGGCGCCACTCCGGCACCGCCCAGAGCAACCGGGCGGGCGCGGTGACCGGCAGTCCGAACGCCCAGTCGGCGGGCTGGCCGAGCCGGCGCACCCAGGAGCGGACGTCCCGGGAGGCCACCGAGACGTGCACCAGCCGGCCGTCGAACTCGGCCAGGTAGGCGTCCCGGCTCGCGTACGCGCCGGTGGGGCGGGCCGGGGCCGCCGAGGCGGGACGCTCCTCCTCGGTGGCGACGAGCACGTCCACGTCGACGTCGCTGTGCTCGGTGGCGGCCCGTCGGGCGTGGCTGCCGCGCAGCATGATCCCGACGACCGGTCGGTCCGCGGCCCGGCGCAGGCGGGTGGCCCAGTCGTCGAGGAATCCGGACTCGGGCAACGAAGCGGGACCCACCGCGACATGGTGCCGGAAGTCCGATCTCAAGCGCAATGCCCGATGGCGGACCGGGTGTCCGGTGCGGGCGGCTTAGCCCAGTTCCTCTTCGGCCTGCCGGTACGCGTCGATCTTGTGGTCGAGGGCCTTGAGATCCTCGGCCAACTCGGCCATCCGGGCCAGCACCCGGGCCCGGTGCGCCTCGAACAGCGCCCGCCGCGCGCCGAGCGTACGGTCGCCCTGCCGGGCCAGCTCGGCGTAGCGGCGCATGTCGCGCACCGGCATCCCGGTCCGGCGCAGTCGGAGGAGCAGGAACAGCCAGTTGACGTCCGCCTCGGTGTAGCGCCGACGGCCGGCGGAGTCCCGTCCGACCGGCGCGACCAGCCCCTCCTGCTCGTACCAACGCAGCGTGTAGGTGGTCAGGCCGACCCGCTGCGCCGCCTCGCCGACGCTGAGGCTCTTCTCCCGGATGCCGATGTCCACCGATCCAGGCTTCCAGTTCGAGCCCACTCGAAGTCAACAGCATTGCCCGGCCGGTGGAATTCATCTACCGTTGATTTCAACGGTGGATGAATTGTTGGAGGCGGACATGGACGACGCGGTGGCGGTCCGTGGCCTGGTGGTCGACCGGGGCGGGCGGCGGGTGCTGCACGGCATCAGCTGCGCCGTGCCCCGCGGCACGGTCACCGGGCTGCTCGGGCCCAGCGGCAGCGGCAAGACCACGCTGATGCGCGCGGTGGTCGGCGTGCAGACGGTCGACGCCGGCACGGTCGACGTGCTCGGTCGGCCCGCCGGCACGGCCGAGCTGCGCCACCGGGTGGGCTACCTGACCCAGGCCCCGAGCGTCTACGCCGACCTCACGGTCCGGGAGAACGCCCGCTACTTCGCCGTACTCCAGGGCCGGGGCCGCGCCGACGCCGACCGGGCGGTGTCCGACGTCGGGCTGGCCACGGCGGCCGACCAACTGGTCGGCACGCTCTCCGGCGGCCAACGCAGCCGCGCGTCGCTCGCCTGCGCCCTGGTCGGCGACCCGGAGCTGGTCGTCCTCGACGAGCCCACGGTCGGCCAGGACCCGGTGCTGCGGGCCGACCTGTGGGCCCGCTTCCACGCCATGGCCGCCACCGGCACCACGCTGCTGGTCTCCAGTCACGTGATGGACGAGGCGGCCCGCTGCGACCGGCTGCTGCTGATCCGCGAGGGCCGGCTGGTCGCCGACGACACCCCGGCCGCGGTCCGCGCCGCCACCGGCGTGGACGACCTGGAGGAGGCGTTCCTGCGCCTGATCCGCGACGGCGAGTCGGAGGCCACCTCGTGAACGGGCGCATCCTGGCCGCCACGACCTGGCGGATCCTGCGTCAGCTCCGGCACGACAGGCGCACCGTCGCGCTGCTCGTCGTGGTGCCGGCGGTGCTGCTCACGCTCGTCTACTTCATGTACGTCGACCAGCCCACCCCGCCCGGCGCGCCGCGCACCTTCGACCGGGTCGCGCTGATCATGCTGGGCTTCTTCCCGTTCATCATCATGTTCCTGGTGACCAGCATCGCCATGCTCCGCGAGCGCACCACCGGCACGCTGGAACGGCTGCTCACCACGCCGCTGGGCAAGCTGGACCTGCTCTTCGGCTACGGCATCGCGTTCGGGCTGGCCGGGGTGCTCCAGTCCACCGTCGCCTCGCTGGTGGCCTACCAGGTGTTCGGGCTGGACACCGTCGGCAGCCCGTGGCTGGTCGTGCTGATCGCCGGCGTGAACGCGGTGCTGGCCGTGGCGCTCGGCCTGTTCTGCTCGGCGTTCGCCCGCACCGAGTTCCAGGCGGTGCAGTTCATGCCGGTCGTGGTCGCCCCGCAACTGCTGCTCTGCGGGCTGTTCGTGCCCCGCGGCCAGATGGCCGGCTGGCTCCAGGCCGTCAGCGACGCGCTGCCGCTGTCGTACGCGGTCGAGGCGCTCCAGGAGGTCGGCGCGCACGCCGCGCCGACCGGCACCATGTGGCGCGACGTGGCGATCGTGGCCGGCGCGGCGGTGGTCGCGCTGGTGCTGGCCGCCGCGACGCTGCGCCGGCGCAGCGGATGACCCCACGTCGCGACGCCGAGCCGGCGGCGCAGCCGAGAAGACCGCGTCGCACCGGGCGGCGGCCCGGCAACCCGGACACCCGGGAGGCGATCCTCGCCGCGGCCCGGGACGCGTTCGCCGAGCGCGGCTTCGACGCCACCGGAATCCGGACGGTCGCCGCCGCCGCCGGCGTGGACCCGGCGCTGGTGCACCACTACTTCGGCGCCAAGGAGGAGCTGTTCCGCGCCGCCATGGCGATCCCGGTCGACCCGGCCGAGCTGGTGCCCCGGGTGCTGGCCGGCGGCCGGGACGAGGTCGGCGAACGGCTGGTCCGCACGTTCCTGGGCGTGTGGGACTCGCCGGCCGGCGCCGCCGCGGTGGCGCTGCTCCGCTCCGCGGTGAGCAACCAGTGGACCGCCCGCCTGCTGCGCGAGTTCCTCACCACCCAGATCCTGCGCCGGGTCGTCGACCAGCTCGACCTCGACCCGGCGGAGGAGCCGCTGCGGGGCGCGCTGGTGGCCACCCAGGTCGCCGGCCTGGCCATGATGCGTTACGTGATCCGCCTGGAGCCGGTCGCCTCCGCGACCCCGGACATGCTGGCCGCCACCATCGGCCCGACCGTGCAGCGCTACCTCACCGGCCCGCTGACCCCGGGCGGGCCGACCGACCCCGGCTAGCGGGTCTGCTCCAGCCACGAGGCGAAGAGCAGGGCGTAGACCGAGTCGGCGTCCCGGACCAGCTCCTCGTGCGGGCCGCGCTGCACGATCCGGCCCCGGTCCACCACGATCACCTCGTCCGCCGACTGCGCGGTGGAGAGCCGGTGCGCGATGGCCAGCGTGGTGCGCCCCCGGGTCACCGCGTCCAGCGTGCGTTGCAGGCGCACCTCGGTGGCCGGGTCGACCGCGCTGGTCGCCTCGTCGAGCACCAGCAGGTCCGGGTCGGCCACGTACGCGCGGGCCAGCGCCACGAGCTGCCGCTCGCCGACGCTGAGCGCCTCGCCGCGCTCGCCCACCGGGGTGTCCAGCCCGGCCGGCAGCCCGTCCAGCCAGTCGGCCAGGCCCAGCTCGGTGAAGGCGGCGGTGAGCCGGGCGTCGGACAGGTCCGGCCGGGCGAAGCGGACGTTCTCCCCGACCGTGGCGTCGAACAGGAAACCGTCCTGCGGCACCATCACCACCCGGGCGCGCAGCGAGTCGAAGCGGACCTGACGCAGGTCGACGCCGGAGAGCAGCGCCTCGCCCTCGGTCGGGTCCATCAGCCGGGTGAGCAGCTTGGCGAACGTGGTCTTGCCGCTGCCGGTCTCGCCGACCACCGCCACCCGGCTCTTCGCCGCGATGTCCAGCGTCACGTCGTGCAGCACCGGCGGCCCGCCCGGATAGGCGAACGTCACCCCAGCGAAGCGGACGTCGAGCGGACCGGACGGCAGCTCCCGGCCCCGCTCGCCCGGGTCGGCCACGTCCGGCTCGACGTCCAGCACGTCGAGCACCCGACGCCAGCCGGCGATCGCGTTCTGCGCCTCGTTGAGCACCTCGGTGGCGATCTGCACCGGCTGGATGAAGAGCGTGACCAGGAACAGGAACGCGGTGAGCTGCCCGACCGACAGCGTCCGGTCGACGCCCAGGCTCACCCCGACCACCACCACGCCGGCCAGCGCCAGGCCGGCGGCCAGCTCGCCGACCGAGCTGCCCAGGATGCTGATCCGGATGGCCCGCTGCTGGGCCACCCGCTGCCCGTCGATCGCCGCGTCCAGCCGGCGGGCGGTGCGCCCGGCGATCCCGTACGCCCGGATCACCGGCGCGCCGACCACGCTCTCGCCGATCGTGCCGAGCAGCGCGCCGGTCCGCTGCCGGACCAGCCCGTACGCGCCGGCCAGCCGGCGCTGCAACTGCCGGATGATCAGCACCGCGGGCGCGAACGCGACGAGCACCACGAGCGTCAACTGCCAGGAGTACGCCAGCATCACGGCGGTGGTCACCAGCAACTGTCCCAGGTTGACCAGGAGGATCACGCCGCCCCACTGGAGGAACTGGGTGATCTGGTCGACGTCGCTGGTGACCCGGGAGACCAGCGACCCGCGCCGCTCGGACTGCTGGTGCAGCATGGACAGGTCGTGCACGTGCCGGAACGCGCGGGTCCGCACGCCGGCCAGCGCGGTCTCGCTGACCGTGAACAGCCGACGCATCATCAGGTAGCCGCAGGCGGTGGTGACCACCAGCACGGCGACGGTGACCGCCACGGTCAGCGAGATGACGCCCAGGTCGAGCCCGCCGACGATGCCGTGGTCGATGCCGCGCTGCACCGCCACCGGCACCGCCACCCGGCCGACCATGTAGACCAGGGCCAACGCCAACGTGCCGGCCAGCCCGGTCTTCAGCTCCGGGGAGAGCGCCAGCCCGCGCCGCAGCGTCCCCCAGGTCGACTCGGCCCGTTCCTCGACCACCGCAGCGCTCACCGGACTCGCCTTCCGTTCGCGACTGCGGGGCTCCGCTTCGCTGCACTCCTCGCGCTCACCGGTCCACCTCCATCTCCAGGCCGGAGGGCACCGGCGTGACCTCGTCGTACGTGCGGTTCTGCTCGCGTTCCTGCTCGGCCTGCTCGTACGCGGTGACCAGGTCGGCGTACCCGGGCACGGTGGCCAGCAGCTCGGGGTGCGTGCCACGGGCGACCACCCGGCCCTGCTCCACGTAGATCACCTCGTCGGCGAGCGCGATGGTGGCCCGCCGGTACGCCACCACCAGGATCGACGCGCCCCCGTCGCCGGGGGCGCGCAGGCCGGCCAGGATGGCCGCCTCGACCCGCGGGTCGACGGCGCTGGTGGCGTCGTCGAGCACCAGCAGCCGGGGCCGGCCGGCGAGCGCCCGGGCCAGCGTGAGCCGTTGCCGCTGCCCGCCGGAGAGCGAGGTGCCCCGCTCACCGACCATGGTGTCCAGCCCGTCCGGCAGGGCGGCGACGAAGCCGTCCGCCTCGGCCAGCCGCAGCGCGGCCCAGACCTCGTCGTCGCCGACGCCGGCCCGGTCGAGCGTGATGTTGGCCCGGACCGTGTCGTCGAAGACGAACGGCACCTGGGCCACCAGCGCCACCGTGGCGGCGAGCGAGGCGGCGGTCAGCTCGCGCACGTCGACGCCGTCCAGCGTGACGCGGCCACGGTCCGGGTCGACCAGCCGCACGGCCAGCGACGCGATGGTGGACTTGCCGGCGCCGGTCGGACCGACCAGGGCCACCGTCTTCCCGGCCGGCACCGTGAACGTCACCTCGCCGAGCACCTCCGTGCCGGGCTGGTGCGCCTCGGCCGGCTCGTACCCGAAGTGGACGTCGGCGAAGCCCAGCGTGGCCGGCTCCCGGCGGGCCGGGTCGAGCGTCACGTCGCCGTACGGCATCTCGCCGGTGGCGTCCAGGACCCGGCTGACCCGCTCCCAGCCGGCGACGCTGCGCGGCAGCTCGGCCAGCACCCAGCCGATCGCCCGCACCGGGAAGGCCAGCACGGTGAACAGGAACGCGACGCTGACCAGCTCGGTCACCGTGATCGCGCCCTGTTGGAGCCGGACCGCGCCGACCACCAGCACGGCGAGCGTGCCGAGGCTGGGCAGTGTCTCCAGCATCGGGTCGAAGACGCCGCGTAGCCGGCCGACGGAGATCAACGCATCGCGCAGGTCACCGGCGCGGGCGGCGAAGCGGGCCGTCTCCTGGGACTCCCGGCCCATGGTCTTGACCACCAACGCGCCGTCGAAGCTCTCGTGCGCGATGCCGCTGACCTCGGCGCGCAGCCGCTGGGCCCGGGCCTGGCGGGGCGCCATCCGGCGGGAGTAGACCACGTTGAGGGCGAACAGCGCGGGGAAGACGGCGAGGCCGACCAGGGCGAGCGCCCAGTCGGTGACGAACAGCGAGGCCACGGCGCCGACCAGCATCACCAGCGTGCCGACCGCGAACGGCAGCGGCGCGATCGGGTACCAGGCGGCCTCCACGTCGGAGTTGGCGTTGGACAGCAGCGTGCCGGTGGAGTTGCGGTGGTGCCAGGCCAGCGGCAGGTCGAGGTAGCGGCGGGTGACCCGGCGACGGTAGGCGGCCTGGAGCCGGTACTGCATGTAACCGGCGCCGAGCCGTCGGCCGAAGATGCCGACCACCCGCAGCACGCTGATCCCGAACAGCGCCGACGCGGCGAGCGCGAGGGCTCCGCCGGCCACCGCGCCGCGTTCGACCGCCGGCACCACCACGTCGCCGACCACCGCGCCGACCACGTACGCGCTGGCGATGACGAGGAGGCCGAAGAGCACACTGCCGCTGACCGCCACCGCGAAGATCCGGGGTTGCTCCCGGATCGCCCGGCCGAGCACCCTGAGCCCCTTGCCGAGCACGTCCCGACTTGTCCCGCTCGCCACGCTCTCCCCCGCCGTAAGCCACAGTTTTCTCCCCCATCCTTACCGCTCGTCGCCGCGTACGCCGACCCGGCGGGGATATGTCCGCCGTCACGTTCGCGCCGACCGGGGCCGGACGGCGGGCGGCGACCGGCGGCCCGGGACGCCGCGTCGGCCATGGCGCGCCGATCGGGCCGGGCGGGCCTACGATCGGGCCATGCCGCGGTACGCCCGAGCGGAGCGCGAAGCGCTCGCCGATCTGATGCTGGAACTGGGACCGGACGCGCCGACGGTCAACGAGGGGTGGAACACCCGTGACCTGGCGGCGCACCTGCTGGTGCGGGAGCGCCGGCCGGACGCGGCCGGCGGGATCCTGCTGCCGCCGCTGCGGGGCTATGCCGAGGCGGTGCGCCTGCGGATCGCCGCCGGTCCGTACGCCGACCTGGTCGCCCGGGTCCGCCGCCCGCCGGTGTGGAGCCCGGTGAGCAATCCGCTCACCGACGAGCTGGCCAACGGCATGGAGTTCTTCATCCACCACGAGGACGTGCGCCGCGCCCGGCCCGGCTGGCACCCGCGCGACCTGCCGGCCGGGCAGCAGGCGGTGCTCTGGAAGCGGGTCGCCCTGCTGGCCCGGATGGCGCTGCGGCGGTTTCCGGCCGAGGTGCTGGTGCAGGCGCCGGGGCACGGCGAGCGGCGGGTCGGCCGGGGCGGCGAGCGGCTGCGGCTGGTCGGGGCGCCGGGCGAGCTGGTGCTGTTCCTCACCGGCCGGCAGCGGGTGGCCCGGGTCCAGGTGGAGGGCCCGGTCGGGCCGGCGGAGCGGCTGCGCGCGGCCGAGCTGGGGCTCTGACCGAGCGTAGGCATCCCGTAACCGAACTATCACGAAAAGCGCACATCCCAGTGATGAGTGCCGATCCATTCTGCCGTACGCTCCTGCCCGCCGCCCCGCTCCGCGGGCGGCGGACAGGGGGCACGGATGCGTGGCTTCGCGCTCTCGGCGCTGCACGAACCGCCCTTTCCGGCGCGACGGCACCCCGCCGTCGAGCGGGTCACCGCGGAGAGCGCCGGCTGGGTACGCGACCTCGGCCTGGTCCGTGACCCGGCCGGGCGGCGCCGACTGGCCGGCGCGCACGCCGCGGAGCTGGCCGGACGGGCCGGCCCGGAGGCATCCCCGGCCGGGCTGCGCCTGCTCACCGACCTGATCAACTGGCTGTTCGTGGTGGACGACGCCTGCGACGACGACGGCCTGGGCGCGGACCCCACCCGGCTGGCCCCCACCGTGGCGGCGCTGCTGAGCGTGCTGGACCGGCACGGCGACCCGGCCGCGCCCGTCCCGGCCGGCGGCCCGCTGGCGGTGGCGCTCGACGACCTGTGCCGGCGGGCCCGCGACGCGCAGCGGCCCGCGCTGCTGCTGCGCCTGGTCGGCCAGTTGCGCGAATACCTGCTGGCGCTGCTCTGGGAGGCGGCCAACCGGGAGCACCGGCGGGTGCCCGGGGTGGCCGAGTACGTGCAGATGCGCCGGCACACCGGCGGCGTACGCCCCGGCTTCACGGTGACCGACCTGACCCACCCGGCGCGCCCCGGCCCCGCCCGGCGGGCCGACCCGGCGCTGGCCGCGTTGGACGCCCTCGCCGCCGACCTGGTCTGCTGGTGCAACGACCTGTTCTCCTACGGCAAGGAGCGCGGCGTCGCCCCGCCGGCGCACAACCTGGTCACCACCATCGCCGGCGAGACCGGTCAGGACGAGGCGGCGGCGCTGCGCGAGGCGGCGGCCCGGTTCAACGCGGCGCTGGCGGCGTACGCGGAACGGGACGCGGCGCTGACCGTCGCCGCCGACGACGGGGTTCGCGCGTTCCTCGCCACCCGCCGGGACTGGATCCGGGCCACCTACGACTGGTCCCGCGCCGCCACCCGGTACGCCTGAGCCCGAACCCCGGCCGATCCGCACTAGCCGCTGCCCCGGTGCAGGCAATACTCTTCGGTAACCGCAGACCGGCGTGACCCCCGTCACGTCCCTCCACCCCTGAAGGCGGCTTCCACGATGGCTCTCGATGTACCGTACCGTTCCGTACCGGACATGTTCCTCAAGCGCGTGGCGGACTCCCCCGACCGGCACGCCTTCGCCCACCCCGCACCCGACGACTCGGGCCCGGTCTGGTTGACGTGGGAGCAGGTCGGGCAGCGCGCCAAGGCGATCGCGGCCGGGCTGCACGGGCTGGGTGTGGGCCTCGAGGACCCGGTGGCGATCCTGGCCAACACGCGGCTGGAGTGGGTGCTCGCCGACTTCGGCGTGATGTGCGCCGGCGGGGCCACCACCACCGTCTACCCCACCACGGAGCCCGAGGAGGCGGCGTACATTCTCGCCGACTCGGGGTCGCGGGTGCTGTTCGCGGAGAACCCGGCCCAGGCCGCGAAGATCGCCGGCGCGGAGCTGCCGGCGCTGACCCACGTGGTGCTCCTCGACGGCGCGGCCGACCCGGCGGCCGGCGTTCCCCAGCTCACGCTCGCCGAGCTGGAGGAACGCGGCGCCGCCGCGCTGGCCGCCACGCCCGGCCTGATCGACGAGCTGGTCGCCGGCATCGGCCCGGACCACCTGGCCACCCTTATCTACACGTCGGGCACCACCGGCCGACCCAAGGGCGTGGAGCTGCTGCACGGCGGGTGGTGCTGGGAGGGCGTCGCGCAGGCCGAGCTGGGCCTGCTGCGCGTCGACGACCTGCAATATCTGTGGTTGCCGCTGTCCCACTCGTTCGGCAAGACGCTGCTCTGCGGCGCCACCCACGTCGGGCTGCCCACCTACGTCGACGGCCGGGTCGACCGGCTGGTCGACCTGCTCGGTGTGGTCCGGCCGACGCTGATGTGCGGCGCGCCCCGGGTCTTCGAGAAGGTCTACAACAAGGCGGTCACCACCGCGCAGGGCGCGGGCGGCGCGAAGGCGAAGATCTTCGGCTGGGGCGTCGCGGTCGGCAAGGAGAAGGTCGCGCTGGAGCAGGCCGGCAAGCCGGTCCCGGCCGGGCTGCGGATGAAGTACGCGCTCGCCGAGAAGCTGGTCTTCAGCAAGCTCCAGGCCCGGCTCGGCGGCCGGATGCGGGTCCTGGTCTCCGGCGCGGCGCCGCTGAGCAAGGAGATCGCCACCTTCTTCGCCGCCGCCAACCTGCCCATCTCGGAGGGGTACGGCCTCACCGAGACCAGCGCCGGCGCGTTCGTCAACCCGCCGGACGGTCTCAAGATCGGCAGCGTGGGCCGGGCCATGGGCGACCTGGAGTGCCGGATCGACACCGACGGCGAGATCCTGGTCCGGGGCCGGCCGGTGATGCGTGGCTACCACAACCTGCCCGGGGAGACCGCCGAGGCGTTCACCGACGACGGCTTCTTCCGCACCGGCGACATCGGCACGCTCGACGACGACGGCTACCTGCGCATCACCGACCGCAAGAAGGACCTGGTCAAGACGTCCGGCGGCAAGTACGTCGCGCCGTCGCACATCGAGGGCATGTTCAAGGCGATCTGCCCGTACACCTCGCAGGCGGTGGTGATCGGGCAGGCCCGCAACTACTGCACCATGCTGGTCACGCTGGACCCGGACGCGATCAAGGGCTGGGCCGCCGGCACCCCGCTGGAGGAGCGCGACTACACCACGATCGTCACCTCGCCCGAGGCGCGGACGATGGTCGAGGGCTACGTGGACGAGCTGAACGCCAAGCTCAACCGCTGGGAGACGATCAAGAAGGTGACGATCCTCCCCCGCGACCTGACCATCGCCGACGGCGAGGTAACCCCGTCGTTGAAGATCAAGCGCCGCAGCGTGGAGACCAACTTCGCCGGCGAGATCGACAAGATGTACGAGGGCACGCTCGCCGAGCTGTGACGTGCCCCCGGCGCCGCGCCGGCCGTGCCCCACCGTCCCGGGGCACGGCCCGCGCGGGACCGGCCCCGGCGGCCCGCGCCGGTCACAGGTGTTCCCGACGCCACCGGCTCTGCTCGGCCTCGGCGGCCACCTGCTCCTCCAGCGCGAGCTGACGCACCCGGCGGCGGCGGCCGTCCTCGCTGCGTGTCTCCCAGGTGACGCCGGCGCCGGCGAGCACGGCCAGCACGCCCAGCGCGGCCACCTCCGGGATCCGGAACGCGAGCGGGCCGACCACGACCAGCGCCGCCACCGTGACCAGCAGCGGACGGTGCACCTCGCGCACCGCGAGCCACCAGCAGCCGGCGATGCTGAGCAGGTAGAGGGCCACCCCGCCGAAGAGGACGGCACCCCAGAAGCCACCGAGCGACCACCCCCAGGTCGGGGTGGCCGGGTCCGCGACCTCGGCGAGCAGGTCCTTGAGGCCGAGCGCGTAGAGGATCGTCCCGGTGACCATCGGCAGGTGCAGGAACGTGTAGACCGAGCGGCTCAGCCGCAGCCGGGCGAGCCGGTCCCGGGCGTGGTGCAGCGCCTGCTCCAGCGCGAACGCCAGCGTGTCGAAGTACGCCCACCAGAGCGCCGCCACGATCGCGATGCCGAGCAGCGCGGCCACCGCCACCGGGCCGGTCAGCGGCAGCCCGGTCTTCGGTCCGAGCCCCAGCGCGATGATCGACTCACCGAGCGCGACCAGCACCATCAGCGCGTGCCGTTCCGCCCAGTGTCCGGCCGAGACCACCACCCACCAGTGCCAGGCCACGGTGGTGCCGACCACGTACTCGACAAGCACCGCCAGCGTCCAGAGCGCCAGTTGCAGCCCGACCGCGAACCGGCTCTCGGGCAGCCAGCCCCGGACGGTGCCGGCGGCCACGAGCAGCACGGTGGCCACGACCGGCACCAGGACGCGCAGCAGGAACCGTCGTCGACGCACCGGGTCGGCCCGGTCCACCCGGCCGAACACGGTGAGCTGGGCCATCCGGATCACGAAGTAGCAGCCGGCGAAGACCAGCGGGCCGGGCAGGCCGCCCGGCCGGTCCTGGAACGCGCCGGGCGCGCTGAGCACGAGCAGGAACGTGGCCGCCACGGTGACGAAGCCGACAAGCGGCAGCATGCCCTGGTCGGCGCGGCAGGCGTTGCCCACCCGCGCGAAGCCGGTCCACGACCACCAGAGCAGCGCCAGCACCAGCAGGAAGCGGTAGAGGTTGACCGGGGTCAGCTCACTGGCGGTCAGCGTGGTGACGCTGAGGAACGCGAAGACGAATACCAGGTCGTAGAAGAGTTCCAACCGGGTGGTGCGGGAGCCGGGCGCGGCGGCGCGTAGCGCCCACGACCAGCGGGCGTCGCTCCGGTTCCCCACCCGGGCAGTCTGCGGCCCCGCCGCCGGGCGGGGATCCGGTTCGGCCGGCAACCACCGGAACGGGGCACGGTCGCTCAGGCGATGACGCTCGGCTCCCGCCACTGCGGCCGGCCGGCCCGGTCCAGGTCGTAGCGGACCGCGGCGAGCCGCCCGACCGCCTCCGCCAGCTCCGCGGCGGGCAGCGTGAACGGCAGCCGGAGGAACCGCTCCAGCGTGCCGTCCAGGCCGAACCGGGGGCCGGGCGCCAGCCGTACGCCGACCTCCTCGGCCGCCCGGGCCAACGCGCTGGAGATCGGGCCGTCCAGCTCGGCCCAGAGCGTGACGCCGCCGCGCGGGACCCGGAACCGCCAGTCGGGCAGCCGGTCGGCGAGCGCGGCGACCAGCGCGTCCCGCTGGCCGGCGAGCTGGGTCCGGCGGGCCGCCACGATGGCCGGCGCCTGGGCCAGCAGGTGCACCGCGACGAGCTGGTCGAGGACCGGACTGGCCATGTCCACGCCGACCCGGGCCGCGGCCAGCCGCTGCACCTGCGGCGCGGAGGCGCGGACCCAGCCGATCCGCAGCCCGCCCCAGTAGGGCTTGCTCATCCCGCCGATGCTGATCACCCGGGAGTGCCTGTCGAAGACCGCCACCGGCGGGGGCAGCGGGGTGTCGTCCAGCGGCAGGTCGACGAAGGACTCGTCCACCACCAGGTCGGTGCCGGCGGCGTGGGCCGCGCCGACCAGCCGCTCGCGCAGGTCGGCCGCCATCAGGTGGCCGGTCGGGTTGTGGAACTCCGGGATCACGTACGCCAGCTTGGGCCGGGTCTGCCGGAGGCTGCCGAGCAGCAGGTCGGCGTCCCAGCCGTCGTCGGAGAGCCCGTGCGTGGCGATCCGGGCCCGCCGGGCGGCGAGCGCGGCGAGCGCGTTGGGGTAGGTGGGCGACTCCACCAACACCCCGCCGCCGGGGGACAGCGCCAGCCGGAGCACCAGGTCCAGCGCGTGCTGGGTGCCGCTGGTGACCATGATCTGCTCGGGGCTGGTGGGAAGGCCACGCTCGGTGTAGCCGTGGGCCACCGCCTCGCGCAGCTCGATGATGCCGGTGGGGTGGTAGCCGGCGCCGCCGAGATAGCGGGGCAGGTCCTCGGCCGCCGCGCGGGCGGCGGGGACGAGCTGCGGCGGGGCGGAGAGCGCGGCGACCCCGAGGTCGATCATGTCCCGGTCGTCGAGCGGCGTCCAGAGTCCGGTGCTGGCCACCCGGTGGGTGCCCGGCAGCATGGTCCAGCTCCCGGCGCCGCGCCGGCTCGCCAGGTGGCCGCTCTCCCGCAGTTCCCGGTACGCCGCGGTGACGGTGGTCCGGCTGATCCGGAGCGCCTCGGCCAGTTCCCGCTCGGCCGGCAGGCGTACCCCCAGGGGCAGCCGGCCGTCGGCGAGCAGGCCACGGACGGCGGCGGCGAGCGCGACGTAGTCCGGGCTGCGCCGCCGGCCGGGCAACGCGTGCCACTGGCCGAGCAGCCGCGCCAATTGGACACCGCGCACCTGGCTTGTCATGGCCACTCCTCCCCGATTGGCCTCTCCGGCTCGGCCGATTGGACCCTAGGGTGGCATGCATGGCACAGCTTGGCAATCTCCGGGACCGGCCGGTACGGCGACTCACCCAGCTCTACGCCGGCCTGGTCCTCTACGGGCTCAGCATGGCGTTGATGATCCGGTCCGGGCTGGGCCTGGATCCCTGGGACGTGTTCCACCAGGGGTTGGCCCGGCAGACCGGCCTCTCCTTCGGCACGGTCACCATCGCCGTCGGCGCCGTGGTGCTGCTGCTCTGGATCCCGCTGCGGCAGCGCCCCGGGCTCGGCACGATCAGCAACGTGGTGGTGATCGGGCTGGTCGTCGACGGCACCCTGACCGTGCTGCCGCCGGGCGAGGGCCTGCCGGTACGCGCCGCGCTGCTGGTGGTCGGCATCGTCGCCAACGGCGCCGCCACCGGCCTCTACCTGGGCGCCGGGCTCGGCCCCGGGCCGCGCGACGGCCTGATGACCGGCCTGGTCGCCCGCCGCCCGCGCCTGTCGATCCGGCTGGTCCGGACCGTCATCGAGGTGACCGTGCTCGCCCTCGGCTGGCTGCTCGGCGGCACCGTCGGTCTCGGCACGGTGGCCTACGCGCTCGCCATCGGGCCGCTCGCCCAACTGTTCATCCCGATCTTCGCGATCCCGACCCGACCGGTCCGCGCCTACGCTGCGTGAGCGCGTTCGGGCCGACCGCCACCGTAGGGTCCGGCCCGCAGCGCGCTGAGCTGCGACGACGCGCGCCGGCAAAACCGGGTGTTTTCTCCGCCGTCGCGGGCGGGCATCATTCGTGCATGGGGGACAACGGATGGCGTTGGAGCGACGCCTGGATCTTCGTGGCGTTGGTCATCGCGAGCGGCGCCGGCCGGCACCGCCGGGCCGCCGCCACACGCCGCCCCGAGGGGGTACGCCTCGCCGACGTCCTCTCCACCGCCGACCACCTCAACCAGGCCATTCCCGAACGACACGAGGTCGAGGGGGCGGTTCGGCGGCTCGTCGGCGCCGGCCTGGTCAGCGTCGCCGACGGCTGGTTCCGGGTCACCCCGGACGGCGAACAGCTCTGGCGCACCCGGCCCAGCGCCGGGCTCGGCACCACTGTCGACACCGTGCAGGGCGCGCTGACCCGCCGGCACCCGCCGGGTGAGTCCGAGTGGCAGCTCGCCGAGGACGACCACGCCGCCGCCGTCCAGGAGTACGTGGTCCGCTCCATCCCGATGCCCCGCCGCTCCCCGGAGGGGCGCTCCGGGCGGCCGTGACCCGTGGGCCCGGCCCGGCGGCCGTGACCCGTGGGCCCGGCCCGGGTCAGCGCACCGGGTGCCCGGCGCCGCGCAGCGCGTCCTTGACCTCGCCGACGGTCAGCTCGCCGAAGTGGAAGACACTGGCCGCGAGCACCGCGTCGGCGCCCGCGCCGACCGCCGGCGGAAAGTGCGCCACCGCGCCCGCGCCACCGCTGGCGATCACCGGCACCTCGACCACGTCCCGGACCGCCTGGATGAGCGGCAGGTCGAACCCGGCCTTGGTGCCGTCCGCGTCCATCGAGTTGAGCAGGATCTCGCCGGCGCCCAGCTCGGCGCCGCGCGCGGCCCACGCCACCGCGTCCAGGCCGGTGCCGCGCCGGCCGCCGTGCGTGGTGACCTCGAAGCCGCTGGGCGTCACCCCGGCCGGGGCGCGCCGCACGTCCAGCGAGAGCACCAGCACCTGGCGGCCGAACCGGTCGGCGATCTCGGCGATCAGCTCCGGCCGGGCGATGGCCGCGGTGTTCACCCCGACCTTGTCCGCCCCGGCCCGCAGCAGCGTGTCGACGTCGGCGACCTGCCGGACGCCGCCGCCCACGGTGAGCGGGATGAAGACCGACTCGGCGGTGCGCCGAACCACGTCGAGCATCGTGCCGCGGTCGCTGGACGACGCGGTGACGTCGAGGAACGTCAGTTCGTCCGCCCCGGCCCGGTCGTACGCCGCCGCCAGCTCCACCGGGTCGCCGGCGTCGCGCAGGTCGACGAAGTTGACGCCCTTGACCACCCGTCCGGCATCCACGTCCAGACACGGAATGACCCGCACCGCCACCGTCATGCCGGAAAGCCTAGCCAACGCGGAAGCGGCGGTGGCCGGCCGGTGAGGCCGGTCACCGCCGCTCGCGTGGGGTGTCAGAGGCGGACGAGCATCTTGCCGAGGTTCTCGCCGCGCAGCAGGCCGAGGAAGGCGTCCGGGGCCTGCTCGATGCCGTCGACCACCGTCTCGTCGTACGACAGGCGACCCTCGCGCAGCCAGCCGGCCACCTCCTGCACGAACTGCTCACGCAGGTGACCGTGGTCACCGACGAGGAAGCCGCGCAGCGTCAGCCGCTTGCCGATCACCAGCGCCAGGTTGCGCGGGGCGGCCGGCGGCTCGGCCGAGTTGTACTGGGCGATCATGCCGCAGATGGCGGCCCGGCCGTGCAGGTTCATCGCCCCGATCGCGGCCTCCAGGTGCTCCCCGCCGACGTTGTCGAAGTACACGTCGACACCGTCCGGGGCGGCGGCCTTGAGCTGCTCGTACACCGGCCCGTCGTGGTAGTCGAAGGCGGCGTCGAAGCCGAGTGCGGCGAGCCGCTCGACCTTCGCCCGGGAGCCGGCGCTGCCGATCACCCGGCCGGCGCCGCGCAGCTTCGCGATCTGCCCGACCATCGAGCCCACCGCGCCGGCCGCGCCGGAGACGAAGACCGTCTCCCCCGGCTTCATGACGGCCACGTCGAGCAGCCCGGCGTACGCGGTCAGCCCGGTCATGCCGAGCACGCTCAGGTAGGCGCTGACCGGCGCGAGGCCGGCGTCGACCTTGCGGACGGCCGTCGCGTCGACAAGCGCGTACTCGCGCCAGCCCAGGCCGTGCAGCACGACGTCACCGGGCTTGACGCCGGCGGCCTCACCGGCCACCACCTCGCCGATCGCGCCGCCGTCGAGCGGGGCGTCGAGCGCGAACGGCGGCACGTACGACTTGACGTCGTTCATCCGTCCCCGCATGTACGGGTCGACGGACATGAACTGGTTGCGCACCACGACCTGACCCGGCCCCGGCGTCGGCACCTCGGTGGTGACCAGCCGGAAGTTGTCGGCGGTCGGCCAGCCCTCGGGGCGGGACGCCAGGTGGATCTCCCGGTTCACGCTGCTGTCGCCGCTCACAGGGCCTCCTTCGATCGCGACTGCGGGGCTCGCAGAACCGGCTCGCTCCTCGCGCTCACAGGGCCTCCTTCGATCGCGACTGCGGGGCTCGCAGAACCGGCTCGCTCCTCGCGCTCACAGGGCCTCCCGGACGGTCAGCGCGACCTCGATGTTGCCGCGGGTCGCGTTCGAGTAGGGGCAGACCTGGTGGGCCGCCTCGACCAGCTTCTCGGCGGCCGGGCGCTCGACGGCGGGCAGGTCCACCACCAGTGTCACGGCCAGGCCGTAGCCGCCGCTGCCGTTCGGGCCGATGCCCACCTCGGCCTCGACGACCGAGCCGGCGACGTCCGCCTTGGCCTGACGGGCGACGATGCGCAGCGCGGAGTGGAAGCAGGCCGCGTAGCCGGCCGCGAAGAGCTGCTCGGGGTTGGCCGCGCCGCCGGCGCCGCCCATCTCCTTCGGCACGGCGAGGTTCAGGTCGACGGTGCCGTCGGAGGTGCGGACGTGGCCGTCGCGACCGTCGCCGGTGGCCTTGGCGGACGCGGTGTAGAGGACCTGCATTGTCACTGCTCCTTCTGTCGGTGGATCGTCTCGGTGACCCGGGTGAGCGTGTCGCGGAGATTGACCAGTTCGGCCGCCGTGAGACCGGTGGCCACGGCCACCCGCATCGGCACGTCCGCCATCCGCTCCCGCAGCGCCCGGCCGCGATCGGTGAGGCCCACCTCGACCCGGCGCTCGTCGGCGGCCGAGCGGGTTCGCACCACCAGGCCGGCCCCCTCCAGCCGCTTGAGCAGCGGGGAGAGCGTGCCGGAGTCGAGCCGGAGCCGCGCGCCGAGTTCGGAGACCGTGGGGGCGTCGTCGTCACGCTCCCAGAGCACCAGCAGCACCAGGTACTGCGGGTAGGTCAGGCCGTGCTCGTCGAGGATGGGCCGGTAGACGTCGGTCAGGGCGCGCGACGCCGCGTAGAGCGCGAAGCACACCTGCCGGCGTAGCACCAGATCATCGGTCACCCGTCGAACTGTAGCGCGCAATCAAGTTGTGCACAACTTGATTGCGCGCGGGTGCGCACGCTCACACCGGTAGCCGCTCTTGCCCGGAAAGCGGGCGCACCGCCTCTGGGGTCAGGGGTGCGGGAGCCACGCCTCCAGCTCGATCTCGACCAGGTGCTCCGGGTCGAGCAGACCGGCCACCACCACCATGGTCGCCACCGGACGAACCGGGCCGAACACCGCGTTGTGCGCCCGGCCCACCTCGTCGACGTAGAGCCGGTCGGTCACGTACATCCGGGTCCGGACCACGTCGGCAGGTTCCGCGCCCACCTCGGCCAGCGCGTCCAGGCCGATCCGGATCGCCTGCGCGGTCTGCGCCGCCGCGTCCCCCACGTGCGCCACCCGACCGTCCACCGTGGAGGTGCAGCCGGCGGTGATCGCCAGCGCGCCGGCCCGGACCACCCGGGAGTAGCCGTAGAGCGCCTCCCACGGGGCGCCCGAGCCGAGCCGGGTCACCACCGGCGACCCGCCCGCCTCGATCGTCACGCGCCGGCCCGCAGCGTGGTGAGCGCCTGGGCGACCGTGAACGCGCCGGCGTAGAGCGCCTTGCCGGCGATCACACCCTCCACGCCGGCCGGCTCCAGCGTGGCCAGCGCCCGCAGGTCGTCGAGCGTGGACACCCCGCCGGAGGCGATCACCGGCGCGTCGGTGCGGGCGCACACCTCGCGCAGCAGGTCCAGGTTCGGCCCCCGCATGGTGCCGTCCTTGGTGATGTCGGTGACCACGTACCGCGCCGCGCCGGCCGCGTCCAGCCGGGCCAGCACGTCGTAGAGGTCACCGCCGTCGCGGGTCCAGCCCCGCGCCGAGAGGGTACGTCCGCGCACGTCCAGCCCGATCGCCACGCGGTCCCCGTACTCGCCGCAGATCCGGTCGCACCACTCGGGATCCTCCAACGCGGCGGTGCCGATGTTGACCCGGGCCGCCCCGGTGCCAAGCGCCGCCCGCAACGACTCGTCGTCGCGGATCCCGCCGGACAGCTCCACCTTGGCGTCGAGCTTGCCGACCACCTCGGCGAGCAGTGCCGCGTTGGAGCCCCGACCGAACGCGGCGTCCAGGTCGACCAGGTGGATCCACTCCGCGCCGTCGGACTGCCAGGCGAGCGCCGCCTCCAGCGGGTCGCCGTACGCGGTCTCGCTGCCGGCGGCGCCCTGCACGAGCCGGACGGCCTGGCCGTCGGCGACGTCCACGGCGGGCAACAGGTCAAGGCTCAACGGTTGTCTCCTCGCATCCTCAACGACGGTCCAACGCGATCACCACGATCGCCGGCAGGACCAGCAGCAACAACACGACCAACGCCAGACGCAGCGCGAGGTCGTCGACGAAACTCCAGATGCCGATCACCGCCACGGCGGTGAGCAGCACGATGGCCGCCCGCTCCCGCCGGCTGTGCCGGCGCAGCCGACCGGTGCGCCCCCGCCGCAGCCGGGGCGTCAGCCGGCGTACCCAGGCCCGGCGCCGCTCCCGACGGGCCACCCGCCGGGCCCGGACGGCGCGTTCCCGCTCCTGCTCGGCCTCGCGGGCCGCCCGACGGCGGGCCCGCTCCTTACTCATCAGCCACCGTTCGTTCGCGACTGCGGGGCTCGCAAGACCGGCTCACTCCTCGCGCTCACCCAGCCACCGTTCGTTCGCGACTGCGGGGCTCGCAAGACCGGCTCACTCCTCGCGCTCACCCAAGCGTCCCGAGCCAGTTGCGCAGGAGCGCCGCGCCGGTGTCGGCCGACTTTTCCGGGTGGAACTGCGCGGCGGACAGCGCCCCCCGCTCCACCGCCGCGACGAAGTCGCCGCCGTGGTGCGCGGTGGTCACGACGGCGCCGGCGGCGGCGAGCGCGGCCGGGTCGGTGACCCCGTAGGAGTGCACGAAGTAGAACCGGACGTCGGCCGGCAGGCCGGCGAAGAGCACCGACCCGTCCGGCGGGCGCACCGTGTTCCAGCCCATGTGCGGCAGGCGCGGCGCGGGCAGCTTCGTCACCCCGCCGGGCAGCAGGCCCAGGCCCTTGGTCACGACGCCGTGCTCGTCGCCGTGTGCGAAGAGCACCTGCATGCCGACGCAGATGCCGAGCACCGGGCGGCCAGCCGCCACCCGGTCGGCGATCACCGGGCCGGCGCCGAGCGCCTCGATGCCCGCCATGCACGCGGCGTACGCGCCGACGCCCGGCACCACCAGGCCGTCGGCCCCGGCGGCGGCGGTCAGGTCGTCGGTCACGGTGACCTCCGCACCGGCCCGCTCCAGCGCGCGCTCGGCCGAACGCAGGTTGCCCGAGCCGTAGTCGAGCACCACCACCCGCCGGGCCATCAGCCCTCCCCGGGCAGCAGCCAGAGCAGCCCGCCTGCGGTGGCCAGCACGGCCAGCAGGCCGGTGACCACCACGGCGGCGCGGGCGGCGCCCTGCTTGTAGAGCGACCACGTCCCACCGACCAGCACCCCGGCCAGGATCAGCAGCAGCGTCGGCAACACCTTCACAGACAGCGCCGCCTTTCATTCGCGACTGCGGGACTCCGCTGCGCTGCGTTCCTCGCGCTCATCAGAGCGCACCCTTCGTGGAGGGCACCACGCCGGCGCTGCGCGGGTCGATCGCGGTCGCCTCACGCAGCGCCCGGGACACGGCCTTGAACTGGGCCTCGACCACGTGGTGCGCGTCCGGGTGGCCGCCGGGCCGGGCCGCCCGCAGCACGTCCACGTGCAGCGTGACCCGGGCCGACTGGCCGAACGACTCCCAGATGTGCCGGGTCATGCTGGTCGGGTAGACCGGCCCGATGTACGGCGACAGCGCCGGCTCGTCGTGCACCACGTACGGCCGGCCGGACAGGTCGACCGCGGCCCGCACCAGCACCTCGTCCATCGGGACGGTGGCCGAGCCGTACCGCCGGATGCCGGCCTTGTCGCCCAGCGCCCGGTCGAACGCCGAGCCCAGCGCGAGCGCGGTGTCCTCCATGGTGTGGTGCGCGTCGATCTCCAGGTCGCCGACCGTGTGCACGGTCAGGTCGAAGCCGCCGTGCCGGGCGATCTGGTTCAGCATGTGGTCGTAGAAGCCGACGCCGGTCTCGATGTCGGCCTTGCCGGTGCCGTCGAGGTCGATCTCGACGAGCACCTTGGTCTCGTTGGTGACCCGCTCGATCCGGGCGGTGCGGTTCATGACAACTTCTCCATCGCGGACAGAAAGGCGTCGGTCTCGGCCGGGGTTCCGGCGGTGACCCGCAGCCAGCCGGGCAGGCCGACGTCGCGGACCAGCACGCCGGCGTCGAGCAGGGTACGCCAGGCGGCGTCCTGGTCGCCGCCGACGTGGAACAGCACGAAGTTGGCGTCGCTGTCGGCCACCCGGCGCCCCCGCGCGCGCAGCTCGGCGACGATCCGGTCGCGCTGGACCATGATCGCGGAGACGGTGCCGAGCAACGCGCCCCGGTGCGCCAGCGCCGCCCGGGCGGCGGCCTGGGTGAGCGCGGAGAGGTGGTACGGCAGCCGGACCAGTTGCACCGCCGCCACCACCGCCGGGTCGGCGGCCAGGTAACCCAGCCGGCCGCCGGCGAACCCGAACGCCTTGCTCATGGTGCGGGTGACCACCAGTCGGGGGTGGCCGGGCAGCACGGCGAGCGCGCTGACCGTGCCGGGCCGGGCGAACTCCGCGTACGCCTCGTCCACCACCACCATGCCGGGCGCCTCGGCCAGCACGGCGGCGACCACGGCCGGGTCGAGCGCGGTGCCGGTCGGGTTGTTCGGCGAGCAGAGGAACACCACGTCCGGGCGGTGCGCGCGCACCTGGTCGACCGCGTCGGCGGCGGCCAGCCCGAAGTCGGCGCCCCGGACGCCGGGGATCCACCGGGTGCCGGTGCCGAGCGCCAGCAGCGGGTGCATCGAGTACGCCGGGGTGAAGCCGAGCGCGGTGCGCCCGGGGCCGCCGAACGCCTGGAGCAACTGCTGCTGGATCTCGTTCGAGCCGTTGGCCGCCCACACGTGGTCGGCGGTCAGCTCGTGGCCCAGGTACGCCGCCAGGTCGGCGCGGAGCGCCACCGCGTCCCGGTCCGGGTAGCGGTTCAGGTCACGCAGCTCGGCCGCGACCGCCTTGCCGATCGCGTCGACCACCGGCTCGGGCACCGGGTAGGAGTTCTCGTTGGTGTTCAGCCGCACCGGCACGTCGATCTGCGGCGCGCCGTACGGGGAGCGCCCGCGCAGGTCGTCCCGGATCGGCAGGTCGTCGAGCGTGGTCACGAGTCGTCTCCGGGGAAGCGGACGCGGACCGCCTGGCCGTGCGCCGGCAGGTCCTCCACGCCGGCCAGCGTGACCACGTGCGGGGCCACCTCGCGCAGCGCCTGCTCGGTGTACTCCACCAGGTGGACGCCGCGCAGGAAGGACTGCACGGACAACCCGGAGGAGTGCCGGGCGCAGCCGCCGGTGGGCAGCACGTGGTTGGAGCCGGCGCAGTAGTCGCCGAGCGACACCGGCGACCAGGCGCCCACGAAGATCGCACCGGCGTTGCGCACCCGCAACGCCCACTCGCGGGCGTTCTCGGTCTGGATCTCCAGGTGCTCGGCCGCGTACGCGTCGACCACCCGCAGCCCGGCCGCCAGGTCGTCGACGAGGACCACGCCGCTCTGCTCGCCGCGCAGCGCGGTGCCGATCCGCTCGGCGTGCTTGGCCGCCGGCACCTGCCGGGCCAGCTCGGCGTCGACCGCGTCGGCCAGCTCGGTCGACGGCGTGACCAGCACGCTGGCCGCCAGCGGGTCGTGCTCGGCCTGGCTGATCAGGTCGGCGGCGACGTGCGCCGGGTCGGCGGTGTGGTCGGCCAGGACGGCGATCTCGGTCGGGCCGGCCTCGGCGTCGATGCCGACCACGCCGCGCAGCAGCCGCTTCGCGGCGGTGACCCAGATGTTGCCCGGCCCGGTGATCATGTCGACCGGGTCGCAGCGCTCGTCTCCGGCCGGGTCGACCGTCGCGCCGTACGCGAGCATGGCCACCGCCTGGGCGCCGCCGACCGCGTACACCTCGTCCACGCCGAGCAGCGCGCAGGCGGCGAGGACCCGCGGGTCGGGCAGGCCGTCGTTGTCCTTCTGCGGCGGGCTCGCCACCACAAGCGAGCGCACCCCGGCCGCCTGGGCCGGGACCACGTTCATCACCACCGTCGACGGGTACATGGCCAGGCCGCCGGGGACGTAGAGGCCCACCCGGTCGACCGGCACCCACCGCTCGGTCACCGTGCCGCCGGGCACCACGGTCGTGGTGTGGTCGGTCCGGCGCTGGTCGGCGTGGACCTTGCGGGCCCGGGTGATCGACTCCAGCAGCGCGGCGCGGACCTGCGGGTCCAGCTCGCCCTCGGCGGCGCGGATCACCTCGACCGGCACCCGCAGATGCTCCGGCGCGACGCCGTCGAACCGCTCGCTGGCCTCCCGGATCGCCGGGTAGCCATGCTCGCGGACCGCCTCGACGAGGGGGCGGATCCGCTCGACCGCGACGGAGACGTCGAGCTGGGCACGGGGCAGCAGGCGGCGCGGGTCGGGCACCCCGCCGCGCAGGTCGATCCGATTCAGCACACCTGGAGTCTAGGCCGCCGCCGGTCGGGCCGACCGGGGCCGCCCGCACGCCGGGACGGTGAGCCGGGACACGCAGGCCGGGCGCGGGGGAGCTACGCTCGATCACGTGAGCGCACGGCTGCCGGTGTTCCCGCTCGGGACCGTCCTCTTCCCCGGGCTGGTCCTTCCGCTGCACATCTTCGAGGAACGCTATCGAGCCCTGGTCCGCCACCTGGTCGGGCTGCCCGAGGGCGCGCCACGCGAGTTCGGCGTGGTGGCGATCCAGGCCGGCTGGGAGGTCGCGCCGGCCGGGCCGCCGGGCCGCTCCGGGCTGGCCGGTGGCGAGATCACCCTGCACGAGGTGGGCTGCACGGCCGAGCTGCGGCAGGTCACCGAGCTGGCCGACGGCGGGTTCGACATCGTCACGGTGGGCCGGCGCCGGTTCCGCATCGCCGAGATCGACGACGACACCGAGCCGTACCTCACCGCCGAGGTGGAGTGGCTGTCCGAGCCGACCGGCCCGGACGAGGTGGCCGACGTGCTGGCGGCCCGGGTGATCTCGGTGTTCCGGCACTATCTCGGCCTGATCCGGCCGGACCAGGAGGAGATCTCCGAGCAGCTCCCGGAGGACCCGACCGTGCTGTCGCACCTGGTCGCGGCGACCGCCGCGCTGACCGTCGCCGACCGGCAGCGACTGCTCGCCATCGACGACACCCCCGGCCGGCTCCGCGCCGAGCTGCGCCTGCTCAACCGCGAGTCGGCGCTGCTGCGTCAGGTCCGGGCGGTGCCGGTGCCGCTCAGCGACCTGGCGGGTCTTCCGGCGCCGAACTGAACCCCGGCGGGTCCGCCCGGTCGCCGTCCCCCGGCCCCGGGCCGGCCGGCCCGTGACCAGCGCCCTCCGACGCCGCCGGCCACCCAGCGCCCTCCGACGCGGGTGGCCGCCCGCCGCCCGGGCCGGGCGGGGCCGGCCAACCGCCGTCCGGGCCCGACGCCGCCGGCCACGCACCGTCCGGGCCCGACGCCGCCGGCCAACTGCCGTCCGGGCCGGGTGGGGCCGGCCAACCGCCGTCCGGGCCGGGCGGGGCCGGCCACGCACCGGGCTCCGGCTCGGGGCGCAGCGACGGCCATCGCGACCAGCCGGCCAGCAACGTGTACGTGACGGCCGCGCCGAACGCCGCGAGCAGCAGGTTGCCGTGCGGCAGGGGCAGCGGGCCGAACCAGTCGACCCCGCCGGCGCGCAGGTCGGCCGGCTTGCTGAAGTCGGTGCCCGGTGGCGCGGTGTCCAGCAGCCGCTGGAAGGTGCCCAGCCCGATCCGCCGGCCCACCTGCCAGGCCACCACCGCCGCGCCGAGGCCGCCCAGCGTCGCCGCGAGCAGGCCGACCGGGCCGCGCCGGCGGCGCAGCAGCACCCACAGCGCGATGGCGGAGAGGACCCCGAAGCCGAGCGCGAGGAGGCTGAACCAGCCGTCGGCCGCGATCGGTTGCTCCGGCTGCGGGACCGCGTACACCGCGCCGTCCGGCGTCTGCCGCACCGGCGTGCCCGGCGCGGCCCACGCCCACAGCAGACCCAGCGGCACGCCGAGCGCGGTGAGCAGCGCCGCCACGCCGAGGACCGTCGCCACCGGCCGGCCGCCGTCGCGGCGCGGATCGGGCGTCGCGCCGGGCAGCTCCCGGACGACGTCCGGATGGCCGGCGAGCGGGGCCGCGCCGGGCGCGGTGACCGGGGTGCCGGCGGGCACCGGAAGGCCACCGGGCCAGCCGGACGGCTGCTCGGCGGGCGGCTGCTCCGCGGCGCCGGGACGGTCGGCGGTCCGCTCGGGATCAGGGGTCTCCGGGCTCACCCGGTGATCCTCTCAGGCCCGGGCACGGCGTGGGGCGGTGGTCGGCGCTCAGCGCGCGAACGGCTCCACCATCACCGCCGCCGCCTTGAGCCAGGCGTGCCGGGTCTCGGCCTGGAGCTGGTGGTACTCGATCGAGGAGCCGGTCTCCAGCGCCGGGTCGTAGGGCACCACGGTGACCGCCCGGGTACGGGTGGCGAAGTGCCGTTCCAGGTCGTCCTGGAGCGAGGTGCGCCCCGGCGTCGGGCAGGAGATCAACGTGACCGCGTTGTCGGCCAGCTCGCCCATGCCCACCTCGTGCAGCAGGTCGAGCATCCAGTCCGCGCTGAAGGCGGCGTCCTCACGCGGCACGGTGGTCACCACGAGCTGGTCGGCGGCCTGCATGACGGTGCGCCAGTTCGGGCTCTCCACGTTGTTGCCGGTGTCCACGCAGACCACCTCGTGGGTGCGGCGCAGCAGCTCCAGCACCCGCTTGACGGTGAACTGGTCGAGTCGCTGGGCGAAGCGCGGGCTCTCCTCGCCGGCCAGCACGTCGTACGAGCCGTCGGCGGCGTGCCGCAGGTAGTCGTCGAGGTGGGACAGCAGGGTGTCGCCGTCGAGGATCTCGATCTGCGCGAGGTCGTGGACCAGGTGGCGGATGGTGCGGGCGTGCCGGGCGCTGCCGGCGCGCAGGCCCAGCGTGCCCCGCAGCTCGTTGTCGTCCCAGGCGAGCACGCCGCGCCCGCGCACGCTGCCCACGGTCGCGGCGGCCAGCACGGTGGCGGTGGTCTTGTGCACCCCGCCCTTGGGGTTGGCGAACGCGAGCACCCGGGGGGTGCCCAGCTCGCGGCGGAGCACGCCGGTGGCCCGTTCCAGCTCGGCGTCGGGCGCCGGGGCGCGCCACCGCGCCGGGGCCGCCTCGATCCGGCCCGGCCGCGCCTCGACCGACCGGCGCGGGGTGGGCACGACGGGTGGTTCCGGCGTCGGCGGGATGTCGGGCCGGTACCGGCCGCGGTCCAGCAACGCGTAACGGGACTCGGCGGGCGGCGGTGCGGGACGGTAGCCGCCGTCGAGCAGGGAGTATCGCGACTCGACGGGCGCCTCGGCCCGCCCGCGCGGCTCCGGCTCGGCCCGCCAGGACGGCTCGGCCGGCGGCTCCGCGGGGTACGACGGCTCGGGTCGCCAGGACGGCTCGGCGCGCGGCTCGACCGGGGACTCCGTGGCGTAGGACGGGTCGACGCGCCAGGACGGCTCGCGCGGCTCCGGGGCGTAGGACGGCTCGGCCCGCCAGGACGGCTCGCGCGGCTCCGGATCGGTGCGGTACGCCGGTTCCGCCCGGTACGCCGGCTCGCCGTCGAGTCGCGGGTCGGCGCGGAAGGCCGGGTCCACCCGGAACGTGGCCTCGGCCCGGTAGCCGGGCTCGGCGGCGTACGACCCGTCGGCGGCGCGACCGACGGCGGCGGCGCGGCCGGTCCAGCCGGTGCCCGCGCCACGACGCGGCAGCGCTTCGGGGGGCGGCGGCACGGATTCCTCGGCGTGCCGGTCGGCGTCGGCGTGCTCCGCGCCGCGACCGCCGAGCCGGGCCCGGTCGAGCAGCGCCCGCCACCGCGGTGCCGGCTCACCCTGCCGACCCCAGCCGGTCTCGCTGCCGTCCAAGGATTCGCCCTCCCCCAGCCCATCGATCTGACGCCTGACAGGCTACGAACGAAACCCTATTCGGACCACTCCCCGCGCCGCACATCGCCCGGTGGCTCTGCTCACCGTGGCACCCGACGGACCGGCGCGCATCCGGGCGTCTCAGGAGGTGGGAGTGGCATTGGCCGGAGCGGAGCCGGGGACCGGCGACCGACCGGCCGGTGAAGGTCCGCTCACTGTCGGTGCGGCTTCCGACGAATCGCCCATTCCGCCGTCCCCGGTCGGGCCGGTGTCGGCCGGTGGCCGGGCCACGTCCCGCTGCTCGGGCAGCGGTGGGGTGAACACGGCCCGGTCCAACCGGGTCACCTCCGGCGCCGGATCCACCACCCGTACGCCGGGACGGTCGGCGAGCGCGCGCAGCGCGTCCGGCGCGGCCCGGACCACCGCGGCGTAGACACAGGCGCACCCGGCCCGGTAGCCGGCCGCCTCCCGGGCCGCGACCGCCGCGCCGGTGTCGTACTCCCGACGGAGCCCGGGATCGGCGGTGGCCGCCGGGGCGGCGGCGCGGGCCCGGTAGTCGGCGGCCTCCCGGTCCTTGCGCGCGGCGACCCCGGCCATCCCGCCGACCACGTCGTCGGGCAGCCGCAGCGCGGCGATCCGGACGATCTCGGTCTGCCGGCCGGGCAGCGGCACGCGCGCGATCACCGCCGAGACCGGTGTCCCGGCCAACGCGGTCGCCACCCGGCCCGGCGTCAGGTAGGCGGCGAACGTGACGAGCGCCCAGCCGTCCGGCGCGTCCAGCCGGGCCAGCTCCGCGCCGGCGGCCCGCTGGTACGCCGGAACGGACCCGCCGGCGGCCACCCCGACGCGGGTCACCTCGCCGACCGTGCGGTCACCGACCGGCCGGTCCCGCCGCTGCGCGACGGCCACCACCAGCACCAGCAGCGCGCAGCCGAGCGCGAGCCAGGTGAGCGCGGTGGCACGCGCGCGGCGCGGCGGCGCGGTGTCGTCGTCCACGGTCAGTCGCGCAGGATCTCCAGCGCCCGGGCCAGGTCGTCCGGGTAGTCGCTGACGAACGTGACCTCGTCGCCGGTGCGCGGGTGCCGGAAACTCAGCGAGCGGGCGTGCAGCCACTGCCGGGACAGCTTGAGCCGGCCCGACAGGGTCGGGTCCGCGCCGTAGGTCAGGTCGCCCACGCAGGGGTGCCGCAGGGTGGAGAAGTGCACCCGGATCTGGTGCGTACGCCCGGTCTCCAGCCGCACGTCGAGCAGGCTGGCCGAGGGGAACGCCTCCAGCGTGTCGTAGTGCGTGATGCTCGGCTTGCCGCCGGAGACCACGGCCCACCGGTAGTCGTGGTGCGGGTGCCTGTCGATCGGCGCGTCGATGGTGCCGCGCAGCGGGTCCGGGTGGCCCTGCACCACGGCGTGGTAACGCTTCTCCACCTCGCGCTCCTTGAAGGCGCGCTTCAACGCGGTGTAGGCCAGCTCGCTCTTGGCCACCGCCATGATCCCGGTGGTGCCCACGTCGAGCCGGTGCACCACGCCCTGCCGTTCGGCGGCGCCGCTGGTGGAGATGCGGTGGCCGATGCCGGCCAGCCCGCCGATCACGGTCGGGCCGGTCCAGCCGGGGCTCGGGTGCGCGGCCACCCCGACCGGCTTGTCGACCACCACGATGTCGTCGTCGGCGTAGACCACGGTCAGGCCGGGCACCGCCTGCGGCACCACGGTCGGCGGGGCGACCGGCGCGGGCAGCGTGACCTCCAGCCAGGCGCCGGCCTTCACCTTGTGCGAGTTGGCCCGGGCCACCCCGTCGACGAGCGCGTCCCCGGCGTCCACGAGCGCCGCCGCGGCGGTGCGGGACAGCCCGAACAGCCGGGACACGGCCTGGTCCAGCCGCATGCCGTCGAGCCCGTCCGGGACCGGCAGGGAACGGTGGTCGCCACCGGTGGCGTACGCGGCGGTCACGCGCGCTCCTTCTCGTCGGCCCGGGCGTCGTCGGTGGTGGGTTTCGCGCCGGCCCGGGAGCCGTCGCGCTGCCGGCCGGTCAGCTCCAGGAAGACAGCCAGCACCACGCCGCAGACCAGCGAGCTGTCGGCCAGGTTGAACACCGGGTAGTGCTCGCCGTACGGGCCGAACAGGCTGATCATGTCGACCACGTGGCCGACGAAGTGCCCCGGCGCCCGGAAGATCCGGTCGGTGAGGTTGCCCAGCGCCCCGCCCAGCACCAGGCCCAGCGACACCGCCCACGGCAGGGAGCGCAGCCGCAGCGCCATCCAGCCGATCCACCCGATCACCGCGAACGTGATCAGCGGGAAGATCCAGGTGTGGTCCGCGCCGATGCTCCAGGCAGCCCCGCTGTTGCGGGTGAGGGTGAAGTAGACGGCGCCGCCGAGCACCGACAGCGGCTCCTCCCGGCCGGGCAGCTCGCTGAGCGCGAGCTGCTTCGTGCCCAGGTCCGCAAGAAGCGAGAAGAGGGCGACGCCGAGCAGCAGGCCGACCGCCGTACGGCGGGGCGCGGCGCCGGCCCCCGACTCGGTGGTGCCGGGCCCGGCGGGCGGTGCTGCGGTCATCTGCTCCCCATCGACGTTCGCGACGGTGGCGGTCACCGTCTGCGGTTCGGCCGCCGGGGAGCGGACGATGTCAGCGCCGCTCCGCCAGCTGCTTGCAGCTCACGCAGAGGGTGGCCGACGGGAACGCGGCGAGCCGCTCCACCGGGATCGGGTTGCCGCACCGCTCGCACCAGCCGTAGCCACCCTCGTCGAGCCGCTCCAACGCGCGCTCGACCTGCGTGATCCGCTCCTTGATGCTGTTGGCGAGAGAAATCTCCTGCTCACGCTCGAACGTCTTGGTGCCGGTGTCGGCCTGGTCGTCCCCGGCCGAGTCGGTCAGCCGGTCGCGCTGCAGCTCGGTGATCTCGCTCAGCGTCTGATCGTACTCGGCGTTGAGCTCGTCCCGCCGCGCCGCCAGCGCGGCCCGGATCTTCTCGGTCTCCGCCGCGCTGCGGGTGGCCTTCGCCACCGGCTTGCGACCGGCGGTCCTGGTGTCGGCTGGCTTCGCCATCGTCAGCTCCCTCAGCCGCAGTGGCGCGGCGGTCAGCGGTACGTGGGCAGGGGGCACCGGCGCGTCCCCCGCGAACGGAACGGGGCACACGGCGACCCGCCGTGCACTCCGGAGGTTGGCAAGAATACGGAACGTACAGGCGTCCGACAACGTGCCGCACCGTCGCTCCCGGTTTCCGCCCCGAAGTGCCAACTATCGGGGCAAAAGGAACGCTAGCAGATCAGCCGGTCCGGTCCTCGCCGTACTCCCCAAACCACCGGGCCAGGCGACCGCGACGACTGACCGCCCGCAGCCGCCGCTCCGCGGCGTCCCGCACCCCCGCGGTGGCCACGATGAGCAGGCTGTCCCCCACCTTCAGCCGGGTGTCCGGGCCGGGCACGAACCCGACCCCGTCGCGCAGCACCAGCGTGACCGCCGCGCCCACCGGCAGCCGCAGCTCGTCCACGTGCACCCCGCCCAGCCGGGAGCCGGACGGCACCTCCAGCTGGAGCAGGTCGGCCCGCATCCGCTCCAGCGGCGCGGTCTCCAGCAGGATCTCGCTCGCCTCCGCCGGCGCGGTCACGCCCAACCGGCGGGCGGCCGGAGCGAGCGTGCCGGCCTGGAGCAGCGTGAAGATCACCACCAGTACGAAGACCGCGTCGAAGAGCCGGTCCGCGCCGGGCACCCGCAGCGAGAGCGGGATGGTGGCCAGCACGATCGGCACCGCGCCGCGCAGCCCGGCCCAGGAGAGGAAGAGCTGCTCGCGCCGGGAGACCCGGAACGGCAGCGCGGAGACCGCCACCGACAGCGGCCGGGCGAACAACAGCAGGGCCAGTCCGGTGATCACGGCCGGCAGCACCGCCGCGTCCAGCCGGGTCGGCGAGACCAGCAGCCCGAGCAGCACGAACAGGCCGATCTGGGCCAGCCAGGCCAACCCGTCGGCGAACCCGAGGATGGCCTGCCGGTGCGGCAGGTTCGAATTGCCGAGCAGCACCCCGGCCACGTAGACGGCGAGGAAGCCCGAGGCGTGCAGCACCGAACCGGCCGCGTACGCCAGCACGGTGAAGCCCACCACCGCGATCGGGTAGAGGCCGGCCGAGGGCAGCGCGGCGCGACGCAGCGCGTACCGCCCGGCCAGGCCCGCGCCCACGCCGACCGCCGCGCCGGCGCCCAACTCGTACCCGAGCAGCAGCACCTCGTACCACCAGGGGTGCGCCGCCGCCACGCCGGCCCGGGACAGCAGCAGCACCAGCAGGACCACCGGGGCGTCGTTCATCCCGGACTCGGCCTCCAGCGTGGCCACCAGCCGGGGCGGCAGGCGCAGCCGGCGCAGCGTGGCGAAGACCGCCGCGGCGTCGGTGGAGGAGAGCACCGCGCCGTAGAGCAGGGCCAGCCGCCAGTCCAGGCCGAGCAGCAGGTGCACCACCACGCCGACGACCACGATGCTGACCACCACGCCGACCGTGGAGAGCACGGCCGCCAGGCCGAGCACCGGCCGCAGCGTGCTCCACCGGGCGCTCAGGCCACCCTCCGCGATGATCACGATGAGCGCGCAGAAGCCCAGCACCCGGGTCAGCTCGACGTCGTCGAAGCGGATGCCCAGGCCGGCCTCGCCGATGAGCACGCCGAGCGCCAGGTAGACCAGGAGGCTGGGCACGCCGAGCCGGGTGGAGACGCGCACCGCGCCCACCGCGACCAGCAGCACGGCGGCGCCCACCAGCAGCGCGAGGTTCAGCCCCGGCGTCATCGCGTACCGGCCCGCCGGACCCTCATTCCGCGCTGCCGTCGCGCAGCCGACGCAGCACCTCGGGCAGGCGGTCGGCCGGGCGCTCGACCAGGAAGAGCTTGTCCCGGCTGGCCGCGCCGGACCGCAGCGACACCACCGCCGGCCGGACGCCGAGCGCGTCGGCCAGCGCGCGCCGGGCCGCCTCGGTGGCCCGGCCGTCCACCGCCGGCGCGTGCACGGCGACGACCAGGGCCGGGCCGTACGGCCCGTCGAACCGGCCGCCCACCCGGGCCCGGGCCGCGCCGGGCTTCACGCGCACCGCGACGGTGAGCGGGGTGTCCGCGGTCGTCATGGTCAGCGTGGCCGGGCGTCGGTGAGCAGCGTGCTGGCGGCGGCGCAGTACGCGCACGGCGTGAAGCCGAGCCCGACCGCCTCGGCGACCGGCAACGACTCGGCCGGCCGGCCCACCAGGTGGGGACAGTCGGCCAGGTGGAAGCGGGGATGGCCGTCGACCACCCGGACCTCGTCGGGCAGTCGCACCAGCCGGGCGACCTCCCCGGCGGAGAGGAACTCGGCCGACGGATCGCCGGCGAGCGGCCCACCCGGCGCGGGCGAGGTGGGCGTCGACTCGGCGTCCGGCTCGACCGGCGAGTAGGCCACGAACGGCGCGGCATCCGGCCCCTTCGGCGACGAGTGGGCGCCGGCCGACGGGACGTCCGACCCCATCGGCGAGGAATAGTCGCCGGCCGACGGGGCGTCCGGTCCGTCCGACGGCGGGAACCCGCGGGCGTCCGGCTCGTCCGGCGGAAAGTAGGCGCGGGCGTCCGGCTCGCCCGACGGCGAGTAGGCGCGGGCGTCCGGCTCGCTCGACGGCGAGTAGGCGCGGGCGTCCGGCTCGTAGGGCTCGGCCGCCGGCGGACCGGGCGGTTGCCGCCACCCGGGTCCACCGGCACCGACCGTGGACGTGTGATGCGGGACCGGGCTCACCGGCTCGTCCGGAGACGGGCCGGCGGGAACGGTCCGGGAACGCGGGCCGGCCTCCCGGCCCGCCGCCCGGGCCGCGGCCGCCTGGCGGGCGAACACGACGAAGGCGACGGCGGACAGCAGGCTGGCCGCGATCGAGACGATCAGCAGCGAGCTGGACCCACCGGCCAGCCCGACCACCAGCAGCACGACCGCGACGAGGATGAGCAGGACGCTGGCGGCTATCACGGCTCACCCCCGGCCGCGTCGTGTCGGACTGGTGCCGTCGGTGGCCGCCACGGGGACGGCCACCGACGTGGGATCAGCGGCCGGACTCGAGCGAGCCGGCGCCGCGGCCCCCGCCGAAGGAGCCGGCGAGGCCGGCGGTGGCGAGGCCGTTGCTGCCGCCGACGGCACGGGTGCCCTCGCGGTTCATCTCGACCTCGATGCCCTGGCCACGACCGTCGAGGTCCCGCAGCTGGCTCTCCAGGTACGCCTTGAGGCGCGTGCGGTACTCACGCTCGAACTGCTTGAGTTCCTCGATGTGCTTCGACAGCGCGGTGCGCTTGGCGTCCAGGCCGCCCATGGCCTCCTGGTGCCGCTGGCGGGCGTCCCGCTCCAGGGCGTCGGCCTTGGCCCGCGCCTCGCGGGTGACCTCCTCGGCCTTGGACCGGGCCTCGGAGAGCAGGCTGTCGGCCTCGCGCCGGGCGTCGGAGACGTGGTCGTCGGCGGTGCGCTGGGCCATCATCAGCACCCGCAGCGCCTGCTGCTCGCCGTCCCCGGTCACGCCCACCGGGCTGCCCTGGGTGCGGACCTGCTCCAGCTCGGCCTGCATCGCGCGGGCCGCCTGCTCGGCGGCCGCCTTGTCGCGCTGCACGCGGTCGAGCTGGGCCTTGACGTCGTTGAGCTCCGCCGCGAGCCGGGCGTCGCCGCCGGGGCCGGCGGGTGCGCCACCCCGACCGCCGCGCTCCACCTGGGCGCGCAGCTCGTTGTTCTCCTCGATCAGACGGGCCAGCTCTCGCTCGACCTCGTCCAGGAAGGCGTCGACCTCCTCCTCGTCGTACCCCCGCTTGCCGATCGGCGGCTTTTTGAAGGCGACGTTGTGGACGTCGGCCGGGGTCAGCGGCATCGAAACTCCTCGGGTCAGTTGCGGCCGCGAAAGCGCTCTGGTCAGGCGAACGCCACGATCAGGCGCTGTAACACGAACTCCATCAGCACGAACAGGATAACCAGGAGCACAAGGGAGGCCAGGTCGATGCTCACGGTACCAATTCGCAGTGGTGGGATCACACGCCTCAACGCTCGCAGGGGCGGATCAGTGACGCTCCACACGACTTCCAGTCCCGCCGATGCCCCCCGCCCGGGTTGCCAGCGACGGCCGTAGGCGAGCACGGCCCCGAGGACAAATCGAGCCAACAGGACAAGCAGGAAGAAATACAGCAGCAGGTAGAGCACCTGGAACAGGATCGACAACACAGCAGGCGACGTCCCTCGGTCGTGCGGGCTAGCTCAGGCTGAAAAAGCCGCCCTCAGCGATCTTGGCCTTGTCCTCCGCGGTGACCTGGACATTGGCCGGTGAGAGCAGGAACACCCGGTTGGTCACGCGCTCGATCGTACCGCGCAGGCCGAACGCGAGCCCGGCGGCGAAGTCGACCAGTCGGCGGGCGTCCGCCTCGTCCATCTCGGTGAGGTTGATGATCACGGGAACGCCGTCCCGGAAGTGCTCGCCGATGGTCCGCGCCTCGCGGTACGTCGTCGGGTGCAGCGTGGTGATCTGGTAGCGCTGCTCGTCCTCCGGGACCACCGTCCGCTCGCGCGGCGGGGCCTGCGGCGCCAGGGCCAGATTGTCCCGGGTGTGGTACGACAACGAGCCGGAACCCTCGCCGGCGGAGGACCGGGTGATGGAGCGGACACTGCTGGACCGCTCGGCCCGCTCCGGACGCTCCGGGCGCTCGACCTCGGAGCGGTCGGTGTCGACCGCGCGGCTGGTGGCGCGCTCGGTCAGCCGGCCCCGCTCACCGGCCCGGGACCGGGGCGCCGGCGGCTCCTCCGACTCCTCGTCGTCCTCGTCGGCGAACTCCTCGGCGTACCGGCTCGACCGGTAGCGCGACGAGTCACGGTAGCCACCCTTGTCGTAGCCACCGTCCTCGTACGCCCGCTCGTCGTCCTCCTCGACGAGACCGAGCCAGACCCCCGCCTTGCGCAGTGCACCCATCCCCGCGCCCTTCCGTCCGCCGTGCGGCACGCGCCCCCGTGCCGTGTCGCTTGATCACGAGTGGACGATCATGCCCACCGGACCGGACCGGCAATCCCCTGACGTGCGGTTCGCGGCCCGCCCGCCACGGCCCCCGGGCTTCGGGAGACGCCGTCCTGAACAACACTGATGTAATTTGCTTCCGTCCGGGCCAGGCTACCCCAGCGTGGGGCGCATTCCGAGCAACGCGCTGCCGACGCGGACATGTGTCGCGCCGTGACCGATCGCGCTCTCCAGGTCGCCGCTCATCCCCGCCGACAGCACCGTCGCGTCCGGATGGTCGGCACGCAGCCGCGCCGCCACCTCGGCCAGCCGGGCGAACGCGCGGTCCGGCTCCCAGCCCAGCGGGGCCACCGCCATCAGGCCGGCCAGCCGCAGCCCGCCCGCCCCGGCCACCGCGGCGGCCACCGGGTCGAGGCCCCGCTCCGGGTCGGCCACGCCCGGCAGCGCGCCACCCCGGGCCGGGTCACCGTCCACGCTCACCTGCACCAACACGTCCAGCGGGCGGTCCCGGGCACCGGTCGCGGCGGCGTCCAGGGCAGCCGCCAGCCGTACGCTGTCCACCGACTGGACCACGTCGGCGTACCGGACCACCGAACGGGCCTTGTTGCGCTGCAACTGCCCGATGAAGTGCCAACGCGGCACCGCCCCGGCGCCGGCCACCGCCGCCGCCTTTCCGGCCGCCTCCTGGTCCCGGTTCTCCCCCACGTCCGTCACGCCGAGCCCGGCCAGCGCGACCACGTCGGCGGCCGGGTACGTCTTGGTGACCGCGACCAGGGTGACCTCGTCGGCGTGGCGACCGGCCGCCGCGCAGGCGTCGGCGATCCGGGCCCGGACCCGGGCCAGCCCGGCCGCGAGTTCGGCGCGACGCTCGGGTCGCACCGCGGTGGATGAATCCGTCATCGGCGGGGCTCAGGACCCGTTCTTGAGGAAGTCGGGCACGTCGACGTCGTCGAAGAGCACCCGGCGGGACGGCTGCTGCGGCGCCGGCATGGTGGCCGGCGGGTTCGCCGGCGCGTTCGGCTGGGTGGGCGGGTTCTGGTTGCTCTTGCGCGGCGGGTCGACCGCCTTGTAGGCCGGGGTGCCACCGTCGAAGCCGGCCGCGATCACGGTCACCCGCACCTCGTCGCCGAGCGCGTCGTCGATCACCGCGCCGAAGATGATGTTGGCGTCCGGGTGGGCCGCGTCGGTGACCAGCTGCGCCGCGTCGTTGATCTCGAACAGGCCGAGGTCCGAGCCGCCGGCGATGGAGAGCAGTACGCCCCGCGCGCCGTCCATGCTCTGCTCCAGCAGCGGGCTGGAGATGGCCGCCTCGGCCGCCTCGACGGCGCGGTTCTCGCCCCGCGCGCTGCCGATGCCCATGAGCGCGCTGCCCGCGCCGCTCATCACGCTCTTCACGTCGGCGAAGTCGAGGTTGATCAGGCCCGGCGTGGTGATCAGGTCGGTGATGCCCTGGACACCGGAGAGGAGGACCTGGTCCGCGGTGCGGAACGCGTCCATCATGGAGATGTTGCGGTCGCCGAGCGCGAGCAGCCGGTCGTTCGGGATCACGATGAGCGTGTCGCACTGGTTGCGCAGTTCCTCGATGCCCGCCTCGGCCTGCACCTGGCGGCGCTTGCCCTCGAACGAGAACGGCCGGGTGACCACACCGATGGTGAGCGCGCCGAGCTTGCGGGCGATGTTCGCCACCACGGGCGCGCCGCCGGTGCCGGTGCCACCGCCCTCGCCGCAGGTGACGAACACCATGTCGGCGCCCTTGAGCACCTCTTCGATCTCGTCGCGGTGGTCCTCGGCGGCGTTCTTGCCGACGTCCGGGTTGGCGCCGGCGCCCAGCCCCCGGGTCAGTTCCCGGCCGACGTCGAGCTTGACGTCGGCGTCGCTCATCAGCAGCGCCTGCGCGTCGGTGTTGATCGCGATGAACTCGACGCCCTTGAGCCCAACCTCGATCATCCGGTTGACGGCGTTCACGCCGCCGCCCCCGATGCCGACGACCTTGATGACCGCCAGGTAGTTGTGCGGAGGTGTCATCTCCGGTCCTTTCCCTTCGAGATTGGCATGGGCCGACCCCACACGGCTTGGCCGGACCAGAGGAGAACCCTCACCCTCTACTAGAGGCTTAGAGTTATGTCAACCACTGATCTCTTCGGGGCAACGTATGCGCCGCCGCGCCAGGAGCCAAGGACCCTTTCCGGCGTGTCGCCGACCGAGCGACCGGTCACACACTGCCCGTTCGCTGAGTGAGCGGTCACTGGAAGGTGACCACGTCCGGCGCGCTGACGTCGATCCGGTCCGCCCGGCGCGGCAACAACGCGGTCGCCACCGCCGACTTGTCCGCGCTGCGCGCGGCGTCCCCCCAGAAGACCTGTCGGTCGTCGCGCAGCAGCAACGTGATCCGGGCCAGCCCGGCCACGTCCACCGTGACCAACTCCGCGCGCAGCTTCTCCCCGAGCGCGGCGAGCACCGCCAGCCCGGCCCGGGTGCCCGGATCGTCCGGCCCCGGCCGGGCCACCCGGACCAGCGGCAACCCGGCCGGGGCCCGGTCCAGGCGCTGGAAGACCACGCCGGCGGCGTCCACCACGGCGAAGCGCCCGCCCTGCGGCACCGCGGCCACCGGCACCCGCTCCTCGACCCGGATCACCAGCGTCGCCGGCCAGTCCCGCTCCACCGTGGCCCGGGCCACCGGCGGCAACGTGCCCACCCGGCGGGCCGTCGCGGCCAGGTCCACCCGGGCCAACGGCGCGTCGTCCGGAACCGCCGCGGCGTCCCGGATCTCCACCGCCGTGACCAGCCGCGCGCCGACCACCCGCACCTCCCGGACGCCGAACAGCCCGGTGCCGAGCACCGTCCAGGCGACAAGCGCGGCCAACGCGGCCACCGCCGCGGCCAACGCCCACGGCAACGCGGCGCGCATCCGCCGCTGCCGGGCCCGGGCCATGAACCGACGGGTGGACGGCGGCACGGCGTCCGCCCCGGCCCGGACCAGTTGCCAGCGCCGGACCGGGCTACGCCGCCCCGCGCCACCGTCCTGGCCGGGCGTGCGGCCCCGGGCCGGGCCGGGACTCATCCGGCGGTGGCCGCCGCGCCGTCCGGACCGACGCCGGCGCGGAGCGCCGTGGCGCCGCCGGCGCGGGCCAGCAGGGCGTCCAGCAACTGGTCACCCATCAGCGAGATCGGCGGCGCGCCCATGGTCACCACCACGTCGCCGGTCCGGGCCCGGCGGGCCACCTCGGCCGGCACGTCGTCCCACGCCTCGACGAAGACCTTCCGGTCCGCCGGCAGCGGCACCGCCTCGATCAGCGCGACCGACCCCTCACCGGGCTGGCGCGGCTCGCCGGGACCGAAGACCTCCAGCAGCACCAACTCGTCGGCGATGCCGAGCGCGGCGGCGATCTCCGCCTGGAGGTCCCGGGTGCGGTACAGCCGGTAGGGCTGGAAGACCACGATCAGCCGGCCGTCGCCGGCAACCTCGCGCAACGTCTGCAACGCCAGCGTCATCGAGGTGGGGTGGTAGGCGTACTCGTCGTAGACCAGCACGCCGTCCGCCACGCCCTTGCGCTCGAACCGCCGCCGCACGCCGGGGAACGCGCCGAGCGCGGCCTCCGCCGCCGCCACCGGCAGCTCCAGCAGGTACGCGGCGAGCACCGCGGCGGCGCTGTTGAGCGCCATGTGCCGGCCCGGCATCGGCAGCCGGATCTCGCCCAGCGACCGGCCCTCGACCTCGGCCAGGTAGCGCACGCCCTGCGCCGAGGAGACCACGTCGCTCATCCGCAGGTCGGCGTCGGCGGCCTCGCCGTACGTCCACACCCGACGGCCCTCCGCCCGGAGCGTCTCGGCCAGCCGCCGGCCACCGGCGTCGTCGGCGCAGGTGACGACGAAGCCGTCCGGGTCGGTGAGCCGGGCGAACTCGGCGAACGCCGCCTCCAGCGTGGCCAGGTCGCCGTACGTGTTGAGGTGGTCCGCCTCGACGTTCGTGATGATCGACACGTACGGGCGGTAGATGAGGAAGGAGCGGTCGCTCTCGTCCGCCTCGACCACGAAGTGCTCGCCGGTGCCGTGGTGCGCGCCGGAGCCGACCTCGGAGATCTCCCCGCCGATGACGAAGGACGGATCGGCGCCGGCCTGCTGGAGCACCATGGTCACCATCGACGTGGTGGACGTCTTGCCGTGCGTGCCGGCCACCGCCACCGTGCGCCGACCGGTCATCGCCGCCGCCAGCGCCTCGGAGCGGTGCAGCACCCGCAGGCCCCGCCGCCGCGCCTCGACCAGCTCCAGGTGGTCCTGCGGGATGGCCGAGGAGTAGACGACGGTGTCCACCCCGTCCAGGTTGGCCGCCTCGTGGGTGGAGTGGATCGTCCCGCCCAGCGCGCGCAGGCCGGCCAGCGACGGCCACTCCCGCAGCTCGCTGCCGGAGACCGGCAGGCCACGGGTGAGGAAGAGCCGGGCCAGCCCGGCCATCCCGACCCCGCCCACCCCGATCAGGTGGATGCGGCCCAGGTCCTCCGCGGTCATCGTGCCGGCGGGCGTGAACTGCGCGGTGTTCATGAGGGGTACCTTCCCGTCGCGGCGACGCCCATTACGGAGCCACCGTTGTTCGCGACTGCGGGGCTCGCAAGCTCACTCCTCGCGCTCACCGGCTCACCGCCTCGTAGACGAAGTTCAGCAGCGCCACGTCGCCGTCGCGGCGACCGTAGCCGGCCGCGGCGTGGCTCATCGCGTGGAGGCGTCGCGGGTCCCGGATCAGCGGGATCACCGTGCGCTCCACCCAGGCCGGGGTCACCTCGGCGTCGTCGACGAGCAGCCCACCGCCGGCCTCCACCACGGGCAGCGCGTTGCGCTTCTGCTCCTGGTTGCTGTGCGGGTAGGGCACGTAGACCGTGGGCAGGCCGATCGCGGCCACCTCGGCGCAGGTCATCGCGCCGCCCCGGCCCAGCATCAGGTCCGCCGCCGCGTAACCCAGCTCCATCTCGGACAGGTACGGCAGCGTCACGTACGGCACCGGCAGGTCGCTGGGGACGGAGACCGGCTCGTTGCGGGCGCCGATCACGTGCAGCACCTGCACGCCGTTGCGGGCCAGCTCCTTCGCCGCGCCGGAGACGGCCAGGTTGATCGAGCGGGCGCCCTGCGAGCCGCCGGCCACGAAGAGCACCGGCAGGTCGGGCCGGAGCCCGAAGTGCGCGCGGGCGGCGTCCCGCAGCGCCACCCGGTCCAGCCCGGCGATGCCGCGGCGCAGCGGCACCCCGACCACCAGCGCCTCGCGCAGCGCCTCGGACTGGGCCGGCTGGTGCGGGAAGCCCACCGCGACGTGCTTGGTGAACTTCATGCCCATCCGGTTCGCCACGCCCGGCGGCACGTTCACCTCGTGGATGACGATCGGCAGGTCGCGCCGCCACGCGGCCAGGTAACCGGGGACCGAGACGTACCCGCCGAAGCCGACCACCGCGTCGGCCCGCACCTCGTCGATCACCTTGCCCGCGGCGCGGGCCGCCTTCCACATCCGGTCCGGGGTGCGCACCAGGCTCATGTTGACCGATCGGGGCAGCTGGTAGGCCGGGATCTGCCGCAGGTCGTAGCCGGCCGGCGGGATCAGCTCGTTCTCCAGCCCCTTCGGGGTGCCCAGGCAGGTGATCCGGACGCTCGGGTCGTGTCGGCGCAGGCAGTCGGCGAAGGCGAGCAGCGGGTAGATGTGCCCACCCGTGCCCCCTCCGCAGAGCACCACCGAACGCAGCGGACCCATCAGCGTCTCCTCTCGTTCGCCGCGCCGGCGCGCGCCCGGTCGGGCCGGGCGCCGCGGGTCGCGGCCTGATCGTCCTGCCGACGCTGTCGGGACCGGGGCACGGGCCCTCGGTCCGCCGGGGGCGGCGCCGGTCGGCGACGCCGGCCGGGAAGCGGCGGCAACGGGGCCCACACTAGTCGGACCCATCGGGCCGGCGGACGGGCGTTCAGGGCTCGGGCCGCGTCCGGCTCGGCGCGGGCGAAGGAGGCGAGCATGCCGATCGCGGCCAGCGTCACCACCAGCGCGCTGCCGCCGTCGGAGATGAACGGCAGCGGCACGCCGGTCAGCGGCAGCAGGCCGGTGACGCCGCCGATGTTGATGACGGCCTGACCGACCAGCCAGGCGGTCACGCCGGCCGCGGCGAGCCGGCGGAACGGGTCCTCCACCCGGCGGGCGATCCGCATGCCGGTGTACGCCAGCACGGCGAAGAGCACCAGGATCACGGTGCAGCCCACCACGCCCAGCTCCTCGGCGACGATGGCGAAGATGAAGTCGTTGTGCGCCTCGGGCAGCCAGTCCCACTTGAAGACGCTCTGGCCCAGGCCGACGCCGAACCAGCCGCCGTTGCCGATCGCGTACCGGGCCATGATGGGCTGGTAACAGTTCTCCAGCTTCAGCTCGATGCAGGTCTGCGGATCGGGCGGGTCGAGCCACATGGTGAGCCGGCCCAGCCGGTAGTTCTCGGCGTCCCGGGAACCGGAGCCGGCGCCGAGCGAGGCGGCGGCGACCAGCAGGCCGATGCCGGCCAGGCCGATCGCGGAGAGCGCGGCGAAGACCCGGGTCCGGACGCCGGCCGCCCAGAGCAGGCCCACCACGAGCGCCAGCAGGCACAGCATGCTGCCCAGGTCGTTGTAGCCGACCAGCACGAAGATCAGACCGACCACCGGGAACAGCGGCGTGGCCAGCTCCCGCCACCAGCCCAGCGCGGCCCCCTTGCGGGCCAGCACGTGCGCCGCCCACAGCACCAGCGCGAACTTGGCCACCTCGGCCGGCTGAAGCGAGATCGGGCCGAGGGAGAGCGAGAGGAGTTCGCCCTTCAACGGCCCGATGGACGCCACCCCGAACAGTGATTCCAGCGCGACCAGCAGGTTGAGCAGGAGCAGCAGCGCCACCGCCACGCCGAGCGCGGGGCGGCTCACCGCCCGGAACGTGCGCGCGGGCAGCCGCTGGCAGGCCCAGAACGCGCCGACGCCGATCACCGCGAACACGGCCTGCTTGGTCAGCGAGGCGGAGGCGTCACCGCCCTCGGCGTAGTCCCGCACGCTGGTCGCGGAGAAGACCATGGTGAGGCCGATCAGCAGCAGCAGGCCGGCGCTGGAGAGCAGCAGGTAGTAGGAGGCCAGCGGCCGGGCCAGCAGGCCGCGCAGCGCGGCCAGGCCGCCCGCCGGGTCCCAGCGCGCGCCGGCCGGCGGATCGCCCGGCGGCGTGGCCGCGGGCGCGCGGCGGGCCGGCGGTTCGGTGCTGACCTGGATGTCTCGTCCCTCCCCCACCCGCTCATCATGGCGGCTCGACCCGCCCGCCCGTGGCGCAACCCCACGGTCGGCGTGTCGGATCTGAAGGAGGGGCCCCCTTTTAACAGACGTCTGTTAAAAGGGGGCCCCTCCTTACACAGCCGGGGGCGCTAGCTCACCGCGGCGAGGAACTCGCTGTAGAACAGGCCCAGCGCGATGGCCACACCGATGCCGGCGATGATCCAGAACCGGACCACGATGTTGACCTCGCTCCAGCCGGCCAGCTCGAAGTGGTGCTGGAGCGGCGACATCCGGAACACCCGCTTGCCGGTGGTCCGGAACGAGATGATCTGGATGACCACGGACATCGTGATGATCACGAACAGACCGCCCAGGATCGGCAGCAGCAGGATCGTCCGGGTGGACATCGCCATGCCGGCGATCAGGCCACCGAGGCCGAGCGCGCCGGTGTCGCCCATGAAGATCCGGGCCGGCGAGGTGTTCCACCAGAGGAAGCCGACGCAGGCGCCGGCCGCCGCGCCGGCGATCAGCGCGATCTCCAGCGGGTCGCGCACGGTGTAGCAGTACGCCTCGGTGTAGTTCGGGTCCGCGCACCAGTGCCGGTACTGCCAGAACGCGATCAGCGCGTACGCGGCGAGCACCATCACCGAGGCGCCGGTGGCCAGGCCGTCCAGGCCGTCGGTGAGGTTGACGCCGTTGGTCGCCGCCATCACCACCATGATGATCACGATGACCGCGCCGATCTTGCCGATCTCCAGCGCCGGGATGTCCCGGATGAAGCTCAGCGTGGTGCTGCCCACCGTCGCGGTGTTCGTCGCGTTGCCGCTGACGTCGGTCATGCTCGACGGGAAGTAGAGCGCCACCACGCCGAAGACCGCGCCGACCAGGATCTGCCCGGCCAGCTTGCCGCGCTTGTTCAGGCCGCCGCTGTGCCGCTTGCGGACCTTCAGGAAGTCGTCGATGAAGCCGACCGCGCCGGAGAACACCATCAGCCCCAGCAGCACCAGCGCCGTGATGGTCGGCTCGACCTGCGCGATCTGCGCGTCCGGCAACGTGGTCAGGGCCAGGTGCCCGGCGACGTACGCGATGACGGTGGCCAGGATGAAGACCACGCCGCCCATCGTCGGCGTGCCCTTCTTGCCCTCGTTGCTGGCCAGCCCGAGGTTCGACCGGATCGGCTGGCCGGCCTTCAGCCGGGCGAACACCTTGATCGCGATCGGGGTGCAGAACAGCGAGATCAGGAACGCGACGCCGATGGCGACGATGACCGCCCTCATGCGGCGCCGCCCTCCGTCGCCGTCTCCCGGGCGTCCGCGCGCAGCGCGTCGGCCACGTCCCAGGTCCGGTACCGGGAGCCCTTCACCAGCACCACGTCCGACGGACGCAGCTCGCTCCGCAGCACCTCGACGGCCGCCGCCTGATCGGTGAGCAGCACCGACTCTCCTCCCCAGTTGCCTACCGCTGTCGCGCCCTCGTGGATCGGCGCCGCCGGCTCGCCCACCACGAGCAGCCGGTCGATTCCCAGCTCGGCCGCGAGCCGGCCGACCTGCTGGTGTCCCTCCCGTTCGAAGTCGCCCAGCTCGGCCATGTAGCCGAGCACCGCGACCGTACGCCCCTCGCCGCGCATGCTGGCCAACGCCCGCAGCGCCACGCCGGTGGAGGCCGGGTTGGCGTTGTACGAGTCGTCGATCACGACCACGCCGTCGGGGCGTTCGAACACGTCCATCCGGCGCGTGGAGACCAGGCCCAGCTCGCCCAGCGCCGCCGCCAGCTCGGTCAGGGGCAGGCCCAGCTCGCGGGCGACCGCCGCGGCGGCGAGCGAGTTGGACACCTGGTGCCGGCCGGTCAGCCCGAGCCGCACCGGGGCGTTCCCCTCCGGCGTCACCAGCGTGTACGACGGCCGGCCCCGCCCGTCCAGCGTCACGTCCACCGCGCGCACGTCGGCGTGCGCCGACTCGCCGTACCGGACCACCCGGGCCGCGGTCCGGGCCGCCATCGCGTCGACCCGCGGGTCGTCGGCGTTCAGCACCGCCAGCCCGTCGGCGGGCAGCGCCTCGACCAGCTCCCCCTTGGCCAGCGCGATCGCGTCGACCGAGCCGAACTCACCCAGGTGCGCCACCCCGACGTTGAGCACCACCGAGATCCGCGGCGGCACCACGTCGCACAGGTAGCGGACGTGCCCGACGCCCCGGGCGCCCTTCTCCATCACCAGGTACCGGGTCTCCGGCGTGGCCTGCAACGCCGTGTACGGGTGCCCCAGCTCGTTGTTGAACGAGCCGGGCGGCGCCACGGTCGGGCCGAGCCGGACCGCGAGCTGGGCGATCAGGTCCTTGGTGGTGGTCTTGCCGGACGAGCCGGTCAACCCGATCACGGTCAGTGCGGGCAGCCGGTCGACCACCGCGCGGGCCAGCCGGCCCAGTGCGTCGAGCGCGTCGTCGACAAGCACCATCGGCACGCCCGGCAGCTCGCGGGAGCCGAGCACGGCGACCGCGCCGGCGTCCACCGCCCCGGCCGCGTAGTCGTGGCCGTCCACCCGCTCGCCGGGGAACGCCACGAAGAGACCACCGGAGGTCACCTTGCGGGAGTCGAACTCCACCGTGCCGGTGACCCGGGCGTCCGGGTCGGCCCCGGCCAGCCGGCCACCGACCGCGGCGGCCACCTCGGCCAGCGTCAGCGGGATCATCGGCCACCCACCAGGTCCCCGAAGCGGGCCCGCAGCGCCACCGCCAGCTCCACCCGGTCGTCGAACGGCAGCACCTCGCCGCCGATCTCCTGGCCGCGCTCCTGTCCCTTGCCCAGCACCGCCACCACGTCACCCGGTTCGGCCAACCGGACCGCCTCCTCGATCGCTGCCCGCCGGCCGGGCACCTCGATGACGCGGGCCGGGGTGGCCGCCGCGTACGCACCGGCCAGCACCTCGGCCCGGATGGTGGCCGGGTCCTCGGTCCGCGGGTTGTCGTCGGTCACCAGCACCACGTCGGCCCCCCGGGCCGCCACCTCGCCCATCACCGGCCGCTTGCCCCGGTCCCGGTCGCCGCCGGCGCCGAGCACGCAGACCAGCCGCCCACCGGTGAGCCCGCGCAGCGCCGTCAGCACCGCCTCGATCGCGTTCGCCTTGTGCGCGTAGTCGACCACGCCGCGCACCGGGGCGTCGCCGCTGACCAGCTCCAGCCGGCCGGGCACGCCGCCGCAGGCGGCCACGCCGCGCGCCGCGGTGTCCGGGTCCACGCCGGCCGCGACCAGCGTGGCGACGGCCAGCAGCGCGTTGGCCACGTTGTGCCGGCCGGGCAGCGCCACGCCGGTGGGCAGCGCCACCGCGTCCGGGCCGTGCAGCGTGAAGTGTTGCGCGTACCCCTCGCCGGAGACCTGGTCGGCCCACCAGGTCGCGTCGCGGTCGCCGGCCGCCGAGTAGGTCACCGTGCCGGGCTTGTGGAGCGGGCGCAGCGCCGGGTCGTCGTGGTTGAGCACCTCGACCCGGCAGCGACCGTCGAAGAGCCGGGCCTTGGCGGCGAAGTAGTCCGCCTCGTCGGCGTGGAAGTCGAGATGGTCGGAGCCGAAGTTGGTGTAGCCGCCGACGTCGAACCGGACGCCGCCCACCCGGCCCATCACGAGCGCGTGGCTGGACACCTCCATCACCACGGCGTCCACGCCGCGCTCCCGCGCCACGGCGAGCATGGCGTGCAGGTCGGTGGCCTCCGGGGTGGTCCGGACGCTGTCCACCACCAGGTCGCCGAGGCGGGTCTCCACGGTGCCGATCAGGCCGGTGACGTGCCCGGCGGCGCGCAGCCCGGACTCGATCAGGTAGCTGGTGGAGGTCTTGCCGGCGGTGCCGGTCACGCCGATCACGGTCAGCCCGGCGGTCGGGTCGCCGTAGATGGTGGCGGCGACCGTGCCGAGCACCCCGCGGGCGTCGTCGACGACCAGCACGGGCAGGCCGGCGTCGGCGGCCAGCGGCACCCCGGCCGGATCGGTCAGCACGGCCACCGCGCCGGCGGCGGCCGCGGCGGCGCTGAACTCCGCGCCGTGCCGGCGGGAGCCGGGCAGGGCGGCGTACAGGTCACCGGGGCGGACCTCGTGGCTGGCGTGGGTCACCCCGGTGACGGCCAGCTCGGCGGCCCCCTCCGGCGTGGGAACGGCCAGTCGGTCGGCGAGGTCGCCGAGCCGGACGGGGAGCACGGTGGCGGGACGTGGATTGCCGGGCACGGCGTCAGACCCTACCCGGTCGTCCGGTTCCGACCGCACAGCCGCCCCGGTGGTTCGTCGCCACCCACCGATGATGTCGCGCCCGGCCCGTTCAGCGCGGAAAGACCTCGAACTTCGGCGACTTGTCGGTCAGCGACGGCGGCACCCGGTAGTGCCGGAGCGTGAAGCCCATCATCTCCCGGAACGCCGGCGCGGCGACCGCGCCGCCCCCGCCGTCGGGGCTCCAGACGAAGACCGCCACCACGTAGCGCGGCTTCTCCGCCGGGGCCATCCCGATGAACGAGCCGACCTCGCCGGGCTGCTGCCTGCCGTTGTCGTAGCGCAGGCCGGTGCCGGTCTTGCCGGCCACCCGGTAGCCCGGCACGGCGGCGGCCAGGCCGGTGGCCCGCCCGTCCGGGCCGTCGACAGTGGTGACCGCCTCCAGCATCCGGCGCAGCGCGGCGGCGTTGGCCGGGCTGAGCACCGAGCGGGACGCCGGGGCGGCGCCCGGCGTCCGGGTGCCGTCCGGCCCGATGGTCTCCTTGATCAGGTGCGGCTGCACGTACGTCCCGTTGTTGGCGACCGCGTTGTACGCGGCGGCCATCTGCAACGGCGTGGCGTCCACGCTGTGCCCGATCGGCACCGACCCGTACGCCGACCCGCTCCACTGGTCGGCCGGGAGGATCCGGCCCGGCGCCTCGCCCGGCAGGCCCTCACCGGTCGGCTGGCCCAGCCCGAACCGCTTCTGGTAGTCGATCAGCCGGTCCCTGCCGAGCTTCTCGGCGATCTCGATGGTGCCCACGTTGGACGAGAACGCGAGCATGCCGGGGATGCTCATGGTGCGGCCGTCGGCCGGGTGGGTGTCGCGGAACGGGACCCCGCCCCGGACGATCGTGTTCGCCACCGGGAACGTGGTGCTCGGCGTGATCACGCCCTCCTGGAGCGCGGCGCCGTACGTGATCGCCTTGTGGATCGACCCCGGGTCCACCACGAAGCTGGTGGCCGCGTCGTCCCGGTCGGCCGGCGAGTTGACCTTCGTCGGGTCGGCCGCGTCGTAGGTGGGCTGGCTGGCCTGGGCCAGCACCTCACCGGTCGGGACGTCCATGATCACGGCGGCGGCGACGCTGCCCTTCACCTGGGCGACCTGCTTGACCAGGATCCGCTGCGTCATGAACTGGAGGTCCCGGTCCAGGGTGAGCTGCAACGAGCTGCCCGGCCTCGGCTGGGTGGTGCTGCTGTAGCCGCCCGGGATGGGCGCGGCCAGGTCGCCCTGGCCCACCTCGTAGGTGCGCTTGCCGGCCTCGCCGCGCAACAGGTCGTCGTACTTCGCCTCCAGGCCCTCCAGACCGATCATGTCCTGGCTGACGAAGCCGAGCAGATTGGCGGCCAGGTCGCCACCGGGCACCTCGCGTCGCTCGTCGCGGTGCACGTCGATGCCGGCCAGGTCGAGCGCCATGATCTGCTTCGCGGTGCCGATCTCGACGCCCCGGGCCAGGTAGACGAACTGGAGGTCGGTGTCGGTGCCGGGCAGCTTGCTCGGCTTCATCCTGTCGGCCAGGTCGGAGGCCGGCACGCCGAGCAGCGGGGACAACGCCCGCGCGGTGGCGAACCGGTCCTTGACCCGGGTCGGGTCGGCGAAGACGTACCGGGCCTCCACGCTGTGCGCCAGCGGCTCGCCGGTGCGGTCGAGGATGGCGCCGCGCGGGGCCGGTAGTTCGACCACGGCGAGCCGCTTGGGCAGGCCGCCGTCGGCGTACGCCGGGGTGTCCACGGTCTGGAGGTAGACCAGTCGCACGCCGATGCTGGCGAACAGCGTCAGCGCCAGCACGGTGGCGAGCCGCAGCCGTCGGCGCGGGTCGCCCAGCCGGGGCGGGCGGCGCGGCTTGCGGACCGGCCGGCGGGCCGCCGGCCGACGCGGGCCGGGCCGGCGGCGCGGCGGCGCGTCCTCCTCGTCGTCGTCGAACGGCTCCCCGACCGGGCGGGCCGAGACGGTCCGCACCACGCCGGCACGCCCACCGGCCGCCGTCGCCCGGCGACCGGCGCGGGCGCCCTCGCCGGAGGCGGCCGGCTCCCGGCGGCCGGCCCGCCCGGCCCGGCCGCCGTCGAGCACCTGCAACGCCGGCCGGAACGGGTCACCGGACCGGGTGCTGCGGGGGGTACGCCGCTGTTCCGCGCCGCCCTCGCGGATGGTCCGGCCGCGCGGGGTGTACGCCCGCGCGTCGGAGATCCCGCCGACGCCCGGCTCACGCGGCTCGGCCCCACGCGACGAGCCGCGCCGGGAGCCCGTGGGGTCCCGGCGCGGTTCGTCCGATCTCGGCGGCACCGATCAGCCTCCGTTGCCCTGCTGGCCGACGCCGGTGGGCGCACCCTCGGCGGGGTGCGGCACGCCGATCGTCCGCCCGTCCGGCAGCCGGATGTAGGCCGGGTCCGCCGACTCGACCAGGCCCAGCTTGCGGGCGTTGGCGGTGAGGTTGCCCGGCGCCTTCTGCTCGGCGATCTCCTTCTTCAGCTCCTGCTCGTCCACGTCGAGCTTGGCCTGCTGCTGCTGGAGCTTCTCCAGCCGGAAGGCGTTCTCGTTGATCTTGGTGTTGACCGCCAGGATGCCGAGCACCCCGCCGACCACGAGCACCAGGATCAGCCCGACGAAGGGCGCCCGCGGCACCCGGATCGGCGGCGGCGGGGCGACCCGCAGCCGCGGCGCCGTCGGCGGGGCGACCCGGGTGCGCTCGGCCGGCCGCAGCGCGGCGCTGCCCTCGGTCGGGTACTCGCGCGCCCCCCGGGCGCGGGTCCCCTCGCGACGGTCGGCCGCGGTCGTCGTGGTGTCTCGCATGGTGCGCGCCGTGGTCCGGCCCCCCGACCGCGGTGCGCGCTGCCCGACGGCCCCCCGGCCGTCGCGCTTCTCGACGTTCATGTCCCCTCCCCCTCCTCGTCCGTCCCGTTCCCCGGTTGGTGCATCGCCTTCACCCGGCGGCGGTACCGTTCGCGGTCGGTACGCCCCTGCCTGGTCGCCTCCGGATCGAGCCGTTCCGCGGCCCGCAGCCGCACCGAGGCGGCCCGCGAGTTCGCGGCCACCTCGGCCTCCCCGGGCAGCTCCGCGCCCCGGCTCAGCAGCCGGAACGTCGGACCCGACCCGGGCAGTTCGACCGGGAGGTCGACCGGGCCCTTGCTGCGGACCCGGTCGGCGAGCGCCTGCTTGGTGAGCCGGTCCTCCAGCGAGTGGTAGGACAGGACCACCAGGCGGCCGCCCACGGTGAGCTTGTCCAGAGCGGCCGGCAGCGCCGTCTCCAGCGCCGCCAGTTCTCTGTTTACCTCGATCCGTAAAGCCTGAAACGTTCTCTTTGCCGGGTGTCCGCCGGTTCGTCGGGCCGGGGCGGGGATCGCGTCCCGCACCAGCTCGGCCAACCGCGCCGACGACGTGATCCGGGACCGCTCCCGCTCCCGGATGATCGCCGAGGCGACCTTCCCGGCGAACTTCTCCTCGCCGTACACCCGCAGCAGCCGGGCCAGATCCGGGTGGGAGTAGGTGTTGACCACCTCCTCGGCGGTCACTCCCCGGGTCTGGTCCATCCGCATGTCAAGCGGCGCGTCCTGCGCGTACGCGAACCCGCGGTCGGGCGCGTCGAGTTGCAGGGACGAGACGCCGAGATCGAACAGCGCGCTGTCGATCGCCGGGTAGCCGAGCCGGTCGAGCACCTCGGGCAGCTCGTCGTAGACGGCGTGCTCCAGGTGGATCCGGTCGGCGAACCGGGCCAGGCGGACCCGCGCGTGGGCGAGCGCCTCGGTGTCCCGGTCCAGGCCGATCAGGACCGTGTCCGGGTGCGCCGTGAGCACCGCCTCGGCGTGCCCGGCCAGGCCGAGCGTGGCGTCGACGTGGACGGTCCGGCCGGGGCGGTCCAGCGCGGGGGCCAGCAGCTCGAGACACCGCTCGAGCAGCACCGGCACGTGCGTGCCGCGAAGCTCCCCCATGTCGACCCCCACCGTTCGAAAACCGTCTGTGTGCACGTGTCCGTCGTCGCCACGACGCCTCGCCATACCGCCAGATCCCCATCCGCTCCCGCCCGCCGGAGGCCGCGGCCCTCCGTCTCGGATCGTGCGCCTGGCACCGGGGAAGGGGTGCCAGGAACTCGAAAGCGGCTGGAGATCTCGCAGTACGTCGGGCGCCGTCACGCCCTACAGACCGCCGGGCAGCACCCCCTCCTCGATGTCGGCGAAGTCGTCTTCGCTCTCCGCGAGGTAGGCCTCCCAGGCCGCCCTGTCCCAGATCTCCACCCGGGTGCTCGCCCCGATCACGACCAGCTCCCGGTCGAGGGCCGCGTACGACCGCAGGTGCCCGGGAATGGTGACCCGACCCTGCTTGTCCGGCACCTCGTCGTGCGCGCTGGCGAAGAAGACCCGGCTGTAGGCCCGGGCCGCCTTGCTGGTCATCGGCTGCGCGCGCAACTGGTCGGCGATCCGCTGGAACTCGGGCATCGGGAAGACGTAGAGGCAGCGCTCCTGCCCTTTGGTGATCACGACACCCCCCGCCAGCTCGTCCCGGAACTTGGCCGGCAGGATCAACCGGCCTTTGTCGTCCAGGCGCGGGGTGTGGGTGCCGAGGAACATCGGCCCAACCCCCTCGCCCTGAGCGGCGTTCGCGGCGCCGCTGACCCCCCGGGCCGGTGTGGCCCTCCCGGCCTCACCATCGCGCCCCACTCTACTCCACTTCCCTCCACCTGCAACCAGAATCGCCTGGTCGGCGCGGCGTTTCCACGCGCAAAACCGCACGTCAACGCGGGTGGGGCCGAGTGGAGGGGGTGGCCGCCCCCGGCGGGGGTCCGTTACCCGACATCGGACCGCCGCCGTCCGGCCGAGCACGCTCCGGCCGTCCGCCGGTCCGTCCCCGGCCGAACGGTTCGCCGTCGGCGGCGATCTGGCGACAGGCGTGGTCCGGTAACCTCGCTCGGGTGACGGACGCGAAGATGCCCTTGCGGGCAAAGGTGGCCAGCTCCGTGTCGCGCACCGCCGCGGCGCTGTCGCGGGCCGCGGGCCGTGGCGACGGCTCGGTGATCGGCGGCTGGATCGGCCTCAAGATCGACCCGGACCTGCTCGCCCACCTCTCGGCCGGGCGGGCCATCGCCCTGGTGTCCGGCACCAACGGCAAGACCACCACCACCCGGCTCACCACCGCCGCGGTCGGCGTGCTCGGCCGGGTCGCCTCCAACGCCTTCGGCGCCAACATGCCGACCGGGCACACCTCGGCGCTGGCCAAGGCCGGCAGCACGCCGTACGCGGTGCTGGAGGTGGACGAGCACTACCTGGCCCAGGTGCTGGAGGCGACCGAGCCACACGTGGTGGCGCTGCTCAACCTCTCCCGCGACCAGCTCGACCGCGCCAAGGAGGTCGCCATGATGGCGCAGCTCTGGCGCGCCGCCCTGGTCCGGCACCCCGACGTACGGGTGGTCGCCAACGCCGACGACCCGATGGTGGTCTGGGCCGCCACCCCGCCGGCCGACCCGGCCCAGGGGCACGTGCCGCCGCACGTCACCTGGTTCAGCGCCGGCCAGCGCTGGCACGACGACTCGTGGGTCTGCCCCGAGTGCGGCTCCACCATCCAGCGCTCCGGCGGGCAGTGGTGGTGTACCGGTTGCCCGCTGCGCCGCCCCGAGCCGCAGTGGACGGTGGAGGACGACGGCGTGCTCGACCCCACCGGCGCCTGGCACAAGATCCAGCTCCAGCTCCCCGGCAAGGTCAACCTCGGCAACGCGGCCACCGCGCTGGCGGTCGCCGCCGAGTTCGGCGTCCGCCCGGTGGACGCGGTCTCCCGGCTCGGCTCGGTCACCTCGGTGGCCGGCCGCTACGCCCAGGTCGACCGGGACGGGCGCAACATCCGGCTGCTGCTGGCCAAGAACCCGGCGAGCTGGCTGGAGGCGTTCGACATGGCCGACGTCGCGCCGACCCTGCTCTCCATCAACGCGCGCGACCCCGACGGGCTGGACACGTCGTGGCTGTTCGACGTCGACTTCGCCCCGCTGGCCGGCCGGCAGGTGCTGATCACCGGCGACCGGGCGTACGACCTCGCGGTGCGGCTCGACGTCAACGGCGTGCCGTTCCGGCACGTGCGCACGTTCGACGAGGCGGTCCGCGCGGTGCCGCCGGGCCGGCTGGAGGTCATCGCCAACTACACCGCCTTCCAGGACATCCGAGCGGAGCTGGACCGTGTCAACTGAGAGCCTGCGCATCGTCTGGGTCTATCCCGACCTGCTGTCCACCTACGGCGACCGGGGCAACGCGCTGATCCTGGCCCGCCGGGCCCAACTGCGCGGCATGCCGGTCGAGGTGCTGGAGGTCCGCTCCGACCAGCGGCTGCCCGCCACCGCCGACATCTACCTGATCGGCGGCGGGGAGGACGGTCCGCAGGCGTTGGGCGCCCAGCGCCTGCTCGCCGACGGCGGTCTGCACCGGGCGGTGGCCCAGGGCTCGGTGGTGTTCGGCGTCTGCGCCGGCTACCAACTGCTCGGCACCTCGTTCTTCGCCAAGGGCACCCGCTGCCAGGGGCTGGAGCTGCTCGACCTCTCCTCCGACCGGGGTCCGACCCGGGCGGTCGGCGAGTTGGCCGGCGAGGTCGACCCGCGGCTGGGCATCCCGCACCTGACCGGCTTCGAGAACCACGGTGGCCGCACCCATCTCGGTCCGGGCGTGTCACCGCTGGCCCGGGTCACCACCGGGGTCGGCAACGACGGCGCCACCGAGGGCGCGTGGCGGGGCAAGCTGCTCGGCACCTACTCGCACGGCCCGGCGCTGGCCCGCAACCCGGACCTGGCCGACCTGCTGCTGCGCTGGGCGACCGGCATCCACCAGCTCCCCCCGCTCGACGACACCTGGGCCGACCGGCTCCGGTCCGAGCGCCGCGCCGCGGTGGCCGCCGCCGCCCGGGCATGACCGGGGCCGCCCGGCCGGGGCGGCGACCGGCGGCCCGCCGCCTCGTCGGGCTGCTGGGGCAGCCGTCGGCGCGCCGGTTCGGGCTGCTACTCCTGCTGCTCGCCGGGTTCGGCGTCACACTGCTGCTGGTGCCCCGGCCGGACGCGGCCGACCTGCCCCGGCTCGCCGACTCGCTCGGCGGGTACGCCCCGGTCGCGGCCGTGGTCGGTGGCGCGCTGCTGCTGGTCGCGCTGGTGCCCCGGACGTTCGTCACGCTGGCCTCGGGCGCGATCTTCGGGCCGGTGCAGGGCGCCGCGTACGCGCTCGGCGCGGCGCTGCTCGCGGCGGCGCTCGGCTTCGCGGTCGGCCGGCTGCTGGGCCGGGACTTCGTGGCCGAGCGGGTCCGCGGCCGGCTGGCCCGGCTGGACGGCTGGTTCGCCCGGCAGAGCGTGTTCGGGGTGATCACCGTCCGGCTGCTGCCGATCGCCGGCTTCGGGTTGGTCAGTTACGGCTACGGCACCACCGCGGCCCGGGTGCTGCCGTTCCTGGCCGGCAGCGTGATCGCCTCCGCCCCGACCGCCATCGGCTACGCCGCGATCGGCGCGGCGGTGACCAGCCCCGGTTCGATCAACTGGTACGCCGCCGCGCCGGCCAGCCTCGGCCTGATCGCCAGCGTGCTGATCATCCATCGCTGGTGGCGGGCCGAGCGACAACGCCGGCTCGGCCCGAGCTGACGTGGCCGGCACCGGGGAGACGCTGCCCGGCGGGTTCATCGCCGAGGTGGTCCGGGTCGGGGACACGGTCCGCCGGACCCGGCCCGCCAACGCCGACTTCGTCGCCGCGCTGCTGGGTCACCTGGCGTCGACCGCGCCCGGGATCGCGCCCGCGTACCTCGGGGTGGACGAACAGGGCCGGCAGGTGCTCTCCCACGTCGACGGCGTGGTCCCGTGGCGCGACCGGGAGGAGCCGGCCTTCTTCGCCGACGCGGCGCTGGCCGGGCTGGCCGGGCTGGTCCGGGCGCTGCACGACGCCTGCGCCGGCACCGGGCTGGCCGGCGGCGCGGAGACGGTCTGCCACCGGGACCTGTCCCCGAAGAACACGGTGTACCGGGCCGGACCGGCCGGTCCGGTGCCGGTGGCGCTGTTGGACTGGGACCTCGCCGGTCCGGGTCGGCGCATCGACGACGTGGCGTTCGCCGGCTGGCACTGGGGCACGCTCGGCGGCGACGCCGACCCGGCCGAGCTGGGCCGTCGCTGCCGGCTGCTCTGTGACGCCTACGAGGGCCCGGCCGGCGGGCTGCTCCCCCGCGCCGAACTGGTCACGGTCATGCGGGACCAGATCGGGGCCACCTGGCGGGGCATCGACGCGGGCGCCGACCGGGACGAGCCCGGCATGCGCCGGTTGCGCGCCGCCGGCGCGGTCGAGACGGTACGCGGCTGGCACGACTGGCTGCACCGGCACCGCCGGGCGGTCGAGTCGGCGCTCCACGCGGCCTGACCCGGGTCGGCCCGGCCCGACCGGACGGAATCGACGTGCGGCCCCGCGGGCCCGACTGGCCGGTGCTGGTCGGCCGGCGGGAGGGCCGGTCCGCTCGCCGGCGACCAGCACCGGAGACTGCCTTTGGAGCTGAGAGCGGAAACGACTCGGCTGCCGGCATCCGGCGCCGGACGGCCTGAGTCGCTGCTGCTCTCAGCTCCAAAGGCGACACGAAGAGATGAACCTGAGGCCGCATCCCGGGTGCCGGGCGGGCCGCCGGGGACGTCGCGGGCGCGCGCGGGCCCCCCCCCCCCCCCCCCCCCCGCCCCCCCCCCCCCCCCCCCAACCCCCCCCCCCCCCCCACACCCGGGCCGGCGCCCGGCCCGCCCCCCCCCCCGCGCCCCCCCCCCCCGCCGGCGC
>NZ_JBVJHM010000010.1:176685-317700 GCF_055586805.1 Micromonospora sp. NPDC049201
CGCGGGCCGCCCGGAGGCGATGCTGCTCTAAGCCCAAACGGCGCCACGAAGAGTTGAACCTGCGGCCGCACCCGGGGGGCCGGGCGGGCCGCCGGGGACGGCGCGGGCGCGCTCGGGCCGAACGCGCCCGCGACCCGGCTCAGGCGACGACCGAGACCATCCGGCCCTTCACCACGATCACCTTGCGCGGCTCCTTGCCGGCCAGCACGCCGGCGACCGCCTCCAGCGCGGTCGCGCGGACCACGTCCTCGGGCGCGTCGGCCGGCACCTCGACCCGGCCGCGGACCTTGCCGTTGACCTGCACCGGGTAGGTCACCGACTCGGCCACCAGCAGGGCCGGGTCGGCCACCGGGAAGTCCGCGTACGTCAGCGAGGTGTCGTGGCCCAGCCGGCGCCACAACTCCTCGGCGATGTGCGGGGCGAACGGGGCGACCATCAGCACCAGCGGCTCGGCCACCTCGCGCGGCGTCTCCGCCAGCCTCGTCAGGCCGTTGGTCAGCTCGATCAGCTTGGCGATCGCGGTGTTGAACCGGATCGCGTCCATGTCGACGCGGACCCCGTCGATCACCTTGTGCAGCAGCCGCCGGGTCGCCTCGTCGGCGGGCGCGTCGGTGACCCGCGACGCGCCGGTCCCCTCGTCGACCACCGTGCGCCAGACCCGCTGCAGGAACCGGTACGAGCCGACCACCGCCCGGGTCTCCCACGGGCGGGAGACCTCCAGCGGGCCCATCGACATCTCGTACACCCGGAACGTGTCGGCGCCGTACGCCGCGCACATGTCGTCCGGGGTGACCACGTTCCGCAGCGACTTGCCCATCTTGCCGTACTCGCGCCGGACCTCCGTCTCGCCGTGGAACCACCGGCCGTCGACCTCGACGACCTCCTCGGCCGGCACGTACGCGCCGCGCGGGTCGGTGAACGCGTACGCCTGGATGTAGCCCTGGTTGAACAGCCGGCGGTACGGCTCGAACGAGGAGACGTGCCCCAGGTCGAACAGCACCTTGTGCCAGAAGCGGGCGTACAGCAGGTGCAGCACGGCGTGCTCGGCCCCACCGACGTACAGGTCGGTGCCCCCGCAGTCGCCAGGCCGCCGCGGGCCCATCCAGTACGCCTCGTTCTCCGGCTCGGCGAAACGGTCGGCGGCGGTCGGGTCCACGTAGCGCAGCTCGTACCAGCAGGAGCCGGCCCACTGCGGCATCACGTTGGTCTCCCGGGTGTACCGCTTCGGCCCGTCGCCCAGGTCCAGCTCCACCTCGACCCAGTCGCGCCGCCGCGACAGCGGGGTCTCCGGGTTGCTGGCGGCGTCCTCCGGGTCGAACGTCTTCGGCGAGAAGTCGTCCACCTCGGGCAGCTCGACCGGCAGCATCGACTCCGGCAGCGCGATCGGCGCCCCGGTCTCGTCGTACACGATCGGGAACGGCTCGCCCCAGTAGCGCTGCCGGGAGAACAGCCAGTCCCGCAGCCGCCAGGTGGTCGCGCCGACGCCGTGCCCCTCGGCCTCCAGCCACCCGATGGCCCGGGCCTTCGCGTCGGCCAGCCCCAGGCCGTTCAGGTCCAGACCGGCCGCGGGCGCGGCGCTGTTGATCCGCGGCCCGTCCCCGGTGTACGCCCCGCCGGTGAACCCCTCCGGCGGCTGCACGGTACGCACCACGGGCAGCTCGAAGACCTCGGCGAACGCGTGGTCCCGCTCGTCCTCGGCGGGCACCGCCATGATCGCGCCGGTGCCGTAACCGGCCAGCACGTAGTCGGCGATGAAGATCGGCACCGGCGCGCCGGTGACCGGGTGGTCGGCGTAGGCGCCGGTGAAGACGCCGGTCTTCTCCCGGGTGTCGGCCTGCCGCTCCATGTCCGTCTTGGCGGCGGCGGCCTTGCGGTACGCCTCGACCGCCTCGCGTGGGCCCGCGTGCCCGCCGGTCCAGGCGTCCCGGGTCCCCGCCGGCCAGGCGGCCGGCACCAGCGCGTCGACCAGCTCGTGCTCGGGCGCCAGCACCAGGTAGGTGGCGCCGAAGATGGTGTCCGGCCGGGTCGTGAACACCCGCACCGCGGCGGCGGCGGTCGGGAAGTCGATGTGCGCACCGGTGGACCGGCCGATCCAGTTGCGCTGCATCAGCTTGATCGGCTCGGGCCAGTCCAGCGTGTCCAGGTCGTCCAGCAGCCGGTCGCCGTACGCGGTGATCCGCATCATCCACTGCTTCAGGTTGCGCTTGAAGACCGGGAAGTTGCCCCGCTCGGAGCGACCGTCGGCGGTGACCTCCTCGTTGGCCAGCACGGTGCCCAGCCCGGGGCACCAGTTCACCGGCGCCTCCGAGACGTACGCCAGTCGGTGGTCGTCGACGACGCGGCGGCGCTCGGCCACGGTCAGCTCCGCCCAGGGGCGGCCGTCCGGGGTGGGCCGGGTGCCGCCCTCGAACTCGGCGATCAGCTCGGCCACCGGGCGGGCCCGGCGCGCGTCCGCGTCGTACCAGGAGTTGTAGACCTGCAGGAAGATCCACTGCGTCCAGCGGTAGAACTCGGTGTCGATGGTGGCGACCGAGCGGCGCTCGTCGTGGCCCAGCCCCAGCCGGCGCAGCTGCGCCTTGTACCGCTCGATGTTGGCCACGGTGGTGGTCCGCGGGTGGGTGCCGGTCTGCACCGCGTACTGCTCGGCCGGCAGGCCGAACGCGTCGAAGCCCATCGCGTGCAGCACGTTGTGGCCGGCCATCCGCTGGTAGCGGGCGTAGCAGTCGGTGCCGATGTAGCCCAGCGGGTGGCCGACGTGCAGGCCCGCGCCCGACGGGTACGGGAACATGTCCAGCACGTACAGCTTCTCGGCGCCGGCCCGGGGGTGCCCCGGGTCGGCCAGCGGGCCGGTCGGGTTCGGGGCGTGGAAGGTGCCCTCCCGTTCCCAGGTGTCCTGCCAGCGGTGTTCGATCTCCTCGGCCAGGGCGGCGGTGTACCGGAACGGGGGAATGTCGGTGGCCGGTGCGGCTGCCTCACTCATGGCGTCTCCTCGGCGCGGTCTCATCGGGTGGTGGAGGTCTGCTGCGGGCACAAAAAAGCCCCTCGCGCAGGAGGGGCGGCCGTGCTGTCGCGCGTTCAGCGCATCAGCACGGCTCGGTAAGAAGCAGGAAGACTCCGGCCATGGGTCGCAGTGTACCCCGGTCCCCCGTCCGGCGAATATTCCGGGCGTAACCGACCGACCACCTGCGGGAGTCGGCGTTCCCGGCAAACATGGTTAGCCTGAGAGGCCAGTGAGATGCGTGCGGCAGACGAGGCTCGGCGTCGCGAACCCAACGGCGGGTCCAGGTGCTCTATACAGAGCTGCCGTTCCGGCGACGAGGAGGAGGCCCGTGACACAACAGACCTGGGACGAGGTGGGCGGTCTGCTGCCGCACGACGAGTTCCGTGCCGCCAGCGAGGCCGTCGTGGCCAACATCGAGCAGGTCATCGAGGGCAAGACAGCCACCGTCCGGCTCGCCCTGGCGGTGCTGCTCGCCGAGGGCCACCTGCTCATCGAGGACGTTCCCGGCGTCGGCAAGACCAAGCTGGCGAAGGCGATGGCCCGCTCCATCGACTGCTCGGTCCGCCGGATCCAGTTCACCCCCGACCTCCTGCCCAGCGACGTCACCGGCGTCAGCGTCTACAACCAGGAGACCCACGACTTCGAGTTCCGCCCCGGCGCGGTCTTCGCCAACCTGGTGGTCGGCGACGAGATCAACCGGGCCTCGCCGAAGACCCAGTCGGCCCTGCTCGAGTGCATGGAGGAGCGGCAGGTCACGGTCGACGGGGTGACCTACCAGCTCCAGACGCCGTTCATGGTGATCGCGACGCAGAACCCGATCGAGATGGAGGGCACCTACCCGCTGCCCGAGGCGCAGCGGGACCGGTTCACCGCCCGCATCGCGATGGGGTACCCGGACCCGAGCGCCGAGCTGGCCATGCTGGACGGACACGGCGCCACCGACCCGCTGTCCGGCCTGCGCCCGGTCTCCGACGCGGCCACCGTGCGGCGGCTGATCGGCCACGTCCGCCAGGTGCACGTCGCCGACGCCGTCAAGCAGTACGCGATCGCCCTGGTGACCGCCACCCGAGAGGCGCCCGACCTGCGGCTCGGCGCGTCCCCGCGGGCCACGCTGCAACTGCTGCGCACCGCCCGCGCGGTGGCCGCGCTGGAGGGCCGCGACTACGTCCTGCCGGATGACCTCCAAACCCTCGCGGTGCCGGTGCTGGCACACCGGATCATCCCGACCGCGGACGCGCAACTGGCCCGGCGCACCACCGACGCGATCGTCGCCGAGCTGGTGCACCGCCTGCCGTTGCCGCACGACCGGCAGCGCTCCCCGTACGACACCCGGCCCGGCGGTGGCACCGGCAACGGCAACGGCCGGGGGCCGTACGAGCCGCGGAGGCCGTGACGTGCGCGACGGGCTGCGCGGGCTGACCACCCGCGGGCGCTCCTTCCTGGCGGCCGCGGTCGCCGCCGCGCTCTCCGCCGCCATCCTCGGTGAGAAGGACCTGCTCCGGGTGGCCGTCCTGCTCGCCGTCCTGCCGCTGCTGGCCGCCGCGTACGTCGGCCGCAGCCGCTACAAGCTGGCCTGCAACCGCACGCTCGATCCGCACCGGGTGCCGGTGGGCGCCAGCTCCCGGGTGGTGCTGCGGTTGCAGAACCTGTCCCGGCTGCCCACCGGCACGCTGCTCCTGGAGGACCGGCTCCCCTACGCGCTGGGCAGCCGGCCCCGGGTGGTGCTGGAGCGGCTCGGCGCGCACCAGGCCAGTTCCGTGGCGTACACGGTCCGGGCCGACGTGCGGGGCCGCTACGACGTGGGCCCGCTGGTGATCCGGCTGACCGACCCGTTCGGGCTGTGCGAGCTGACCCGCTCGTTCCCCAGCACCGACCACCTCACGGTGATCCCCCAGGTCACCTCGCTGCCCGCGGTGCGGCTGCCCGGCGAGTACGCCGGCAGCGGCGACAGCCGGGCCCGCTCGGTGGCCGTGCACGGCGAGGACGACGCCGCCACCCGGGAGTACCGGATGGGCGACGACCTGCGCCGGGTGCACTGGAAGTCGACCGCGCGCACCGGCGAGCTGATGGTGCGCCGCGAGGAGCAGCCCTGGGAGAGCCGGGCGACGGTGGTGTTGGACACCCGCGCCGCCGGGCATCGCGGCGAGGGTCCGACGGCCAGCTTCGAGTGGGCCGTCTCGGCCGCCGCCAGCATCGCCGTGCACCTGCGCCAGGCCGGCTACAAGCTGCGCCTGGTCACCGGCAACGGCGCCGACGTGGGCGCCACCGAGGCCGGCGGCGAGGGGGTGCTCCTCGATCACCTCGCCGAGGTGCACCTCGACCGACGCGGTGAGATCACCACGCTGGTGCAGCAGGTCCGGCAGCGGGCCGACGGCGGCCTGATCATCGCGCTGCTCGGCACGCTCGGCGACGCCGAGGCGGAGCTGCTGGCCGGGCTGCGTGGCAACGGCGCCACCTGCGTGGCGTTCCTGCTCGACAGCAACACCTGGCTGAACCTGGCGCCGAAGGCACGGGCCGAGGCGGAGCGGGCGCACGGCAGTGCCGCGCTCGCCCTGCTGCAGAGCGGCTGGCGGGTGATCGGGGTGGAGCACGGCAACCGGCTGCCGGCGCTGTGGCCGCAGGCCGGGCGCGGCTCCCAGGGCTTCGCCCTGCGGGCGGCGCTGGCCGAGACCGTCGCCGGAGGCATGCGATGACCGGAAGGGTGGTTCGGTGATCCCGCACCGCAACATCGGCTTCGTCGCCGCGGCGGCGACGCTGCTGGCGGCGGCCCCGCTGTCGGCGATCTTCGAACGCTGGACGTGGCTGGTCCAGGCGGCCATCGTGGTCGCCGTGGTGGCCGGCGCGGCGGCGCTGGCCCGGCTGGGACGGGCCCCGCTCTGGGGCCAGTTGCTGGCCATGCTGGCCGGCCTGACCCTGGGCCTGACGTGGGTCTTCCCGGGCGGCACCGAGGCGTTCGCGTTCGTGCCGACCCCGGCCACGTTCGCCCACTTCGGCGACCTGCTCCAGACCTCGTTGCAGGACATGCGCGGCTACGGCGTCAAGGTGCCCGACGTCGACTCGCTGCTCTTCCTCGCCGTGCTCGGCATCGGCGCGGTGGCCGTGGTGGTGGACGTGCTCGCGGTCGGGCTGCGTCGGCCGGCGCTGGCCGGGCTGCCGATGCTGGCCATCTACTCGGTGCCGGTGGCGGTCTACGTGGACAGCGTCCCGGCCACCCCGTTCGTGGTGGGCGCCGCCGGCTACCTGTGGCTGCTGGTCACCGACAACGTCGACCGGGTACGCCGGTTCGGGCGCCGGTTCACCGGCGAGGGCCGCGACGTCGACGTCTGGGAGGCGTCGCCGCTGGCCGCGGCCGGCCGTCGGCTGGCCGTGGTCGGGGTGGTGGTGGCCGTGGCGCTGCCGCTGGCCGTGCCGGGGATGACCGGCGGCCTGATGAACAACCTCGGCACCGGCCCCGGCGACGGCAACGGGCGGCCCGGCCAGGGCGGCAGCACGGGCCGGATCGACCTGTTCGCCGCGCTCAGCGGGCAGCTCAACCAGAGCGAACGGTTCGACCTCGTCAAGGTCACCACCAACGAGCCGAACCCGTTCTACCTGCGCCTCGGCGTGGTGGACGATCTGCGGCCGAGCGGTTTCCAGGCGCGCGTGCCCAGCGGGCAGCCGGTCACCCGCGGCCTGCCCGACCCGGCCGAACGCGCGCCCCGCGGGGTCGAGCAGCAGCGCTACCGCGCCACCGTCGAGGTGACGAAGAACCTGAACATGCCACTGATGCCGGTCTACGCCGAGCCGGTGAAGACCGATGACCTGGCCGGCAACTGGCGCTACGACCCGCAGCAGCAGATCGTCTTCTCCAGCCGGGACAACGCCCGCGGCAAGCGCTACTCCTTCGACTACGTGCGGTCGACGTTCAGCCCGGCGGCGCTGCGCGCCGCGCCGTCCCTGCCGTCGGACAGCGCGGTGCTGCGCCAGCAGACCATCACCCCGTCGGTCCCGGCCGTCGACCGGCTGGTCGAACGGCTGGTCAAGGGCCGGCAGACCGACTACGACAAGGTCCGGGCGGTCTACGACTACTTCTCGGTGGAGAACGGGTTCACCTACGCGCTCTCCACCCGCGCCGGCAGCAGCGGGGACGACATCACCGACTTCCTGGCCACCAAGGTCGGCTACTGCCAGCAGTACGCGGCGGCCATGGCCTGGCTGGTGCGGGCGGCCGGCGTACCGGCCCGGGTGGCGGTGGGGTTCACCAACGGCAGCAACGGCGGCGACGGCTCCTACGTGCTGACCAACCAGAACCTGCACGCATGGACCGAGGTCTACTTCGGCGGGATCGGCTGGGTGCCGTTCGACGCCACCCCGGCGGCGAGCATCCCGGGTTCGGTGCGGTCGGCCTGGGCCCCGGACACCGACGCCCCGGAGGAGATCACCCCCGCGCCGGGCAGCAGCGCCGCGCCCGACGCGACCGACCCGTCGGCCGGCCCGAACGAACCGGACCGCCTGGACAAGGACGCCGACCAGGGCCTGGCGGTCGGCGACAACGGGCCGACCCGGCAGGACCAGGTCTGGCCGTGGTGGCTGGCCGGGGTGCTCGCGCTGCTGGCGTTGCTGGCCCTGCCGGCCCTGCGCCGCTCCGCGCTGCGTCGTCGGCGGCGGGTCCGGGCGACCCTGCCGGCGGCCACCGCGATGGCCGTGCCCGGGCAGCGGGGCCGCGGCCCCGAGATGGTGGTCGGGGTGGACGCCGAGGCGGCCCGCGCCGACGCGCACGCCGCCTGGGACGAACTGCTCGACACGCTTGTCGACTTCCATGTGCCGGTGGACGGCACGGAGACGCCGCGGGCCACCGCCGAGCGGTTGAGCCGGGAGGCGCTGGTCGAGGACGCCGGCGCGGTGACCGGGGTACGGCTGCTGGGTCGGGCCGAGGAGCGGGCCCGGTACGCCCGTGACCCGCTGACCGACGCCGAGTTGCAGCCGGCCTTGCGGACGGTCCGGGGAGCGCTCGCCGCCCGGGCGGACCGGCGGACCCGACTGCTGGCGGCGGTGCTGCCGCCGTCGGTGCTGGCGCGGTGGCAGAACGCCCTGGCCGAGCGGTCGTCCCGCCTGGTCACCGTCACCGGGCAGGCCCGGCAGCGGATGCTGCGCTGGAACCCGCGTCGCCTACTGGCCAACCGCCCCGCCCGCTGACCCCTCCCCCTCCGCCGCCGTAGTGGCTCATTCACGGAAAGAGTGGTTATCCGGGCCCGGATAACCACTCTTTCCGTGAATGAGGGGGACAACGTACGGGGTGGAGGTGACGCGGCGAATGCGCTTGCCGGCACACGCCGGCAAGCGTCCGTCGCGGCCCCGCCCGGGTCAGGGGCGGGGCGTGGTCAGCGGTGGCCCTCCGGGCGCTGCCGCCAGCGGTCCTCCATCCGATCGAGGAAGGAGCCCCGGCGGCCACTGCGGCCACGGGGACGACGCCGACTTGTCGTTGTGCCGCCCACCACGTGCAGGTCGGGCGACTGGGACCGGCGGTGCGACTGCACCGCGTAGCCCAACGAGGCCAGCATGACGACGAAGCCCGCCACGGCCACCGCAGGAATCTTGATCACGGCACCGTAGATCAACAGTGCCAGACCAGCGACGACCACGCCGGCAGCGACGAGCACGCGACGCCGCGCGTGGAAACGCGGGTCGCTGGCGCGCACGGCCGAGGCGAACTTGGGATCCTCGGCAAGCGACCGCTCGATCTGCTCGAACAGCCGCTGCTCGTGCTCCGAGAGCGGCACGGCACTCCTCCCCGGTCACGTTGGTCGGCCCGGGCGGGCCGACAGACCGTGGCAGCCAACCGGCTGCTTACCCGCAAGTCTACGAGGGGGCTCGCGCGTCGGAAAGCGGGACGACCTACGGCCGGGTCGGTTTTTCGACTTGTCGTGGATCGCGCCGGCCGAGAAGACTGGCCGGACCTATGACGGACCGCCCGAAACGGGCGGCCGCCGCGTCCGCCGCCGCTTCCGCCTCCCGCCACCCCCGCTCCGGCGCACCCAGGGTGAGCTGCTGCGGCGTCTGATCCGCCACGGCCAACCCCTCCATCCGTACGCCGACCAGACGAACCGCCTCGCCAGGGGCGAGAGCGAGCCAGAGCGCCCAGGCCGTGTCGAACATCTCCCGTGCGGTATCGGTCGGCACGCCGAGCGTACGGGAACGACTGATCGTGCGGAAATCGGCGAACCGGACCTTCAGCGACACCGTGCGACCCACCTGACCGGCCGCCCGCAGCCGGGCGCCCGCCTTCTCGGCCAGGGCGAGCAGCGCGCGCCGGATCTCGACCGGGTCGGTGACGTCGGTGTCGAACGTGACCTCCGCCCCGATCGACTTCTCCACCTGCTCCGGGGAGACCCCGCGCGGGTCCCGCCCCCGGGCCAGCTCGTGCAGGTGCGTCGCGGACGCCTCGCCCACCGCCCGGCGCAGCAGACCGGCCGGCGCCTCCGCCAGGTCGCGCACCGTACGCAGGCCGAGCCGGCGCAACGCCTCCGCCGAGCGTTCCCCCACCCCCCACAGCGCCGACACCGGCAGCGGGTGCAGGAAGTCCAGCACCCGGTCGGCGGGCACCACGAGCAGGCCGTCCGGCTTGGCCCGGGTGGAGCCCAGCTTGGCCACGAACTTCGTCGGCCCCACCCCGACCGAGCAGGTCAGCCGCTGCTCCTCGGCCACCCGGCGACGGATCAGCGCGGCGATGGCCGCCGGTCGCCCGAACAGCCGGCGGGCACCGGCCACGTCGAGGAACGCCTCGTCCAGGGAGAGTGGCTCGACCAGCGGGGTGACGTCCCGGAAGATCTGCATGACCGCCCGGGACGCGGCCGAGTAGGCGGTGAAGTCGGGCGGCAGGTAGACCGCGCCCGGACAGAGCGCCCGCGCCCGGGCGGTGGGCATCGCGCTGCGGACCCCGAACTCCCGGGCCTCGTAGCTGGCGGAGCTGACCACGCCGCGTGGCCCGACGCCGCCCACCACCACCGGCCGGCCACGCAGCTCGGGGCGGCGACGCACCTCCACCGAGGCGAAGAACGCGTCCATGTCGACGTGCAGGATGGAACAGCCGGTGTCGTCGGCGTCCGGCCCGAAGCGCGGGTCACCGCCGCCCCGGGGCAACGACTGGCTGCGGCCCATGCCCCGCAGGCTAGCCCGCCGGTCCGACAACCCCACCGGCCAGCCCCGTCCGGCCAGCCCCGTCCGGCCGGGCGCGACCGGACCGGTCAGCCCCGGACCACCAGCAGCGGGACGGTCATCTCCGCGGCGGTGTCCGCACCGTGGTACGCCACCAGCCGCGACACCATCGGCGGCTCGGACCGGGTGGCGACCACCGCGTACGTGTCCCGGCAGACCACCACCACGTCGCCGATCCGGGCCAGGTGTGCCTCCGGCACCGGCCCGAACCAGCCGGTGGCCACCGCCTCCGCCCGGGTCAGCACGTCGGCCGCCCCGCCCAGCACCCCACGCCAGGCGGCCACCACGTCGGCCTCGGCGCCCGGCTCGACGTGCAGGTAACGGACCCGGGGCTCGCCGGCCACCACCCGCACCCCGGCCCGCAGCCGGGGATCGGCGTCCAGGTCGATCCGGTGCCCGGCGGGAATGTCGAGCTGGCCGTGGTCGGCGGTGACCAGCAGCGCGGCGTCCGGCGGCAACCCGTCCACCAGGCGGGCCAGCAGCGCGTCCACCTCGGCGGCGGCCACCCGCCAGGGCGCCGAGTCGACGCCACTGAGGTGCCCGTGCCGGTCCAGGTCGGGGTGGTAACCGGAGACCAGCGTGGGCCCGACGCCGGCGGCCACCGCGGTGAGCATCCGGGCGGCGAGCGCGTCGATCCCCGCCGCGCCCCGGTAGTCGCCGCCCCGGTTGGCGGCCAGCGTCAGGCCACTGCCGGCGAACTCGGGGCGGCTCACCACGGTCACCGCCACGCCGGCGGCGCGGGCCCGCTCGTACCAGGTGGGGACCGGTTGCCAGCGGAGCGGGTCGGGGTCGCCGGCCCAGTCGACGTGGGTGAGCACCCGGTCGGTGCCGGGCACCCGGACCGTGAAGCCGAGCACGCCGTGCGCGCCCGACGGGGCGCCGGTGCCGAGGCCGACCAGGCTGGTCGGGGTGGTGGAGGGGAAGCCCACGGTGAGCGGCGTGCCGGTGGTGGCGGCCAGCCCGGCCAGCGTCGGCGCGTACCGGGCGGCGGTGGGGATCTGGTGCCAGCCGAGGCCGTCGACGAGCAGCACGGCGATCCGGCGTACCCCGGCGAGCCGGGACGTCAGGTCGAGCCGGTCGACCGCACCGGGCACGCCGAGCAGCGACAACGCGCTGGGCAGCACGTCGACCAGGCCGCCGCCGTCGTAGCGGGGCGCGACCCGGTCCAGTGGGGCCGGGACGGGGCCGGTCATGCCGGGCGGCGGGCGAACAGGTGCAGTTGGGCGGCCAGGTCCCGGTACGGCGGCCGACCGGCCAGGGCCCGTTCCAACTCCACCAGGGCGGCCGGCTGACCGTCGGCCACGGCGGCCGGCAACAGGTCGGCGAGCACGCGTACGCCGTGGATCTCCTCGACGACGAGCCCGGCGGCGGTGAGCAGCGCGGTCGCGCCGTCGGCGTCGTAGCGGCGGCGCAGCGTGTCCCGGCCGCCGGCGGTGCCGTGCGGGTCGGCGGCGAGCGCGGCGGCGGCGTCGAGCTGCCCGTTCATCGCCCGGCCGAGCACCGCGGCGGCCCGCGCGGCGACCAGCACGCTGGCCGCGCCGCCGGGACGCAGCGCGGCGACCAGCGCCGCCGTCACCGGCTGCGGGTCGTCGACCACCTCCAGGACGGAGTGGCAGAGCACCAGGTCCACCGAGGCCGGTTCGACCAGCCCGGCGAGCGCGTCGGCGTCGCCCTGCGTCGCGCGTACCCGATCGGCGACCCCGGCCTCGGCGGCCCGGCGGGTCAGCGCGGCGAGCGCGTCGGGGCTGGCGTCGACCACGGTGACCCGGTGGCCGGCCTCGGCTAGCGGGACGGCGAAGCCGCCGGTCCCGCCGCCGACGTCGAGCACGGCGAGCCGTCCGTCGGCCCGCCGGCTCAGCTCGGCCCGGAGCACCGACCAGATCACGGCGGTGCGGGGGGTGAGGGTTCGGGTCTGCTCCACGAGGGGAGCCTAGCCATGGTCGTCAGCGCCGGTCATCCCCCGGCCCGGGGTCAGGACTCGCCGCCGCCGGCCGGGTCCTCCTCGGCGCGGGAGCGCTGGGCGTTGGCCACCGGGCCGTCGGTCACCTGGTGCTCGCGCGGCTCGATCTCGTGGGTGGGCGCCCACCCGGCGCCGAGCCGGGTCCGTCGGACGTTGGCCACGCCACCGGGGTACGTGCTGTGAAAGGTCATCTGGTTCATCCCCCATACCCGGGTGAGCCACTCTGCCCACCCGTGTCCGGGAGTCTCCCGTGTCCGGCCCCGGGAAACCGTAATGTGGATCACTACGGTCAACGGAAATCCCGGGACGCCGGCGTGACGGGCGGCTCGATCGCGTCCAGCCGGTCCGCGGTGAGGTTCGTGACGCCCTCGTGCCGCTGCAACCGGCCCCGCACCACCAGTGCTCCGCTGGTGCGGGCGATTCGACGGTATCTCTGCCACAGCCCCGGCGAACACGTGACGTTGAGCATGCCGGTCTCGTCCTCCAGGTTGAGGAACGTGACCCCGCCGGCGGTCGCCGGCCGCTGCCGGTGGGTGACGATCCCGCCGACCCGGATCCGCTGCCCGGGCGGCACCTGGCCGAGGCGGGCGATCGGCACCGCGCCCAGCGCGTCCAGCCGGCCCCGGATGAACCGCGCCGGGTGGCTCTCCGGGGACAGGCCGGTGGCCCAGACGTCGGCGACCAGCCGGTCCACCGCCGCCATCCCGGGCAGCGTGGGCGGGTCCGCGCCGGTCACCGTGCCGGGCAGCCGGCCGGGCCGGTCCTGCGCCGCCGCGCCGGCGGCCCAGAGCGCCTGCCGCCGGGTCAGCCCGAAACCGGCGAACGCGTCCGCGGTGGCCAGCGCCTCCAGCTGCGCGGCGGTCAGACCGGTCCGCCGGGCCAGGTCCGGCATGTCCCGGTACGGCCCGTGCGCGGCCCGCTCCGCCTCGATCCGCTCGGCCGCGTCGTCGCCGAGGGTACGGACACTGCCCAGCCCGAGCCGGACCGCCGGCCCGCCCAGCCCCCAGGCGTGCGGCGGCTCCCCCGGCAGGCTCCCCCACCGGGTCTCCGGCGTCGACTCCAGCACCGCCCTGGCGCCGCTGGCGTTGATGTCCGGCCGGCGCACCTCCACCCCGTGCCGGCGGGCGTCGTCGGCCAGCGTCTGCGGCGAGTAGAAACCCATCGGCTGCGCGTTGAGCAGCGCGGCCAGGAACGGGCCCGGGTGGTAGCGCTTCAGCCACGAGCTGGCGTACACCAGGTACGCGAAGCTCATCGCGTGGCTCTCCGGGAAGCCGTAGCTGGCGAACGCGGTGAGCTTGCGGTAGACGTCGTCGGCCAGCTCCCCGGTGATGCCCCGCTCGGCCATCCCGGCGTAGAGCCGGTCGGCGATCCGGGCCATCCGCTCCACCGAGCGTTTCGCGCCCATGGCCCGGCGCAACTGGTCCGCGCCGGCCGCGTCGAAGCCGGCCAGGTCGATGGCGAGCTGCATGAGCTGCTCCTGGAACAGCGGCACACCGAGCGTCTTCTCCAGCGCGTTGCGCATCAGCGGGTGCGCGTACGTGACCGGCTCCTGGCCGTTCTTGCGCCGGATGTACGGGTGCACCGAGCCGCCCTGGATCGGGCCGGGCCGGATCAGCGCCACCTCCACCACCAGGTCGTAGAACTCGCGGGGCTTGAGCCGGGGCAACGTGGCCATCTGGGCCCGACTCTCCACCTGGAACACGCCGACCGAGTCGGCCCGGCAGAGCATGTCGTAGACCTCGGGGTCGTCGAGCGTCATCCCGCCCAGGTCCAGGCTCATCCCGATCATGTCGTAGCCGTAGTGCAGCGCGGACAGCATGCCGAGGCCGAGCAGGTCGAACTTGACCAGGCCGACCGCGGCGCAGTCGTCCTTGTCCCACTGGAGCACGCTGCGGCCGGGCATCCGACCCCACTCCACCGGGCACACCTCGATCACCGGGCGGTCGCAGATCACCATGCCGCCGGAGTGGATGCCCAGGTGCCGGGGGAACGTCTGCAACTCGTTCGCGTACGCGACCACCTGCTCGGGGATGTCCGCCACGTCGACCGCGGCGACCGAGCCCCACCTGTCGATCTGCTTGCTCCAGGCGTCCTGCTGGCCGGGCGAGAAGCCGAACGCCTTGGCCACGTCCCGCACCGCCGACCGGGGCCGGTACGAGATGACGTTGGCGACCTGGGCGGTGTGCTCCCGGCCGTAGCGGGCGTAGACGTGCTGGATCACCTCCTCCCGCCGGTCGGACTCGATGTCCACGTCGATGTCGGGCGGGCCGTCCCGTTCCGGGGCGAGGAACCGCTCGAACAGCAGCCGGTGCCGGACCGCGTCCACGTTGGTGATGCGCAGCGCGTAGCAGACCGCCGAGTTGGCCGCCGAGCCCCGCCCCTGGCAGTAGATGTCCTGCTGCCGGCAGAACGTGACGATGTCGTAGACCACCAGGAAGTAGCCGGGGAAGCCCAGCTCGTCGATCATCCGCAGCTCGTGCTCCAACTGCGCGTACGCCTCCGGGTGCGCCTCGGGCGGGCCGTAGCGCTCCCGGGCGCCGTCCATGGTCAGCCGCCGCAGCCAGCTCATCTCCGTGTGCCCGGCCGGCACCGGGTACGCCGGCAGTCGCGGCGCGACCAGGTGCAGGTCGAACGCGAGTTCCGCGCCGAACTCGGCGGCCCGCGCCACCGCCCCGGGGTACGCGGCGAACCGCGCCGCCATCTCCGCGCCGCTGCGCAGGTGGGCGGTGGCCGCGGCGGGCAGCCAGCCGTCGATCTCGTCCAGGCTGCGCCGGGCCCGCACCGCCGCCAGGGTGGTGGCCAGCCGACGTCGCCCCGGCGTGGCGTAGTGCACGTTGTTGGTGGCCACCGTGGGCAGCCCGGCGGCGGCGGCCAGCTCGGCCAGCGCGTCGTTGCGGTCGGCGTCGACCGGGTGGCCGTGGTCGGTCAGCTCCACCGCCACCGTCTCCGCGCCGAACAACGCGGTCAACCGGTCCAGTTCCCGGGCCGCCGCGTCGACCCCGTCGGTGAGCAGCGCGGCCGGCACGTGCCCCTTGCGGCAGCCGGTGAGCACCAGCACGTGGTCCTTCAGCTCGGCGGCGATCTGCTCCAGCTCGCCGTAGACCGGGCGGCCCTTCTCCCCGCCGCGCAACTGGGCCCGCGAGATGGTGGCGGCGAGGCGCGCGTACCCCTCGTGGCCGTGCGCGAGCACCAGCAGGTGCCGGCCGAGCGGGTCGGGTTCGCCGTTCTGCGGGCCGGGCAGCCCGAGCGACAGCTCCGCCCCGAAGATCGTCGGCAGCCGCAACGCGCGGGCCGCCTCGGCGAAGCGCACCACGCCGTAGAAGCCGTCGTGGTCGGTGACGGCGAGCGCGGTGAGCCCCAGCCGGGCCGCCTCCTCGGCCATCTCCTCGGGATGGCTGGCCCCGTCGAGGAAACTGAAGTTGGAGTGCGCGTGCAGCTCCGCGTAGGGCACCGTGCCGTCCGGGCGGGTCAGCTCCGGCGGCCGGTACTCCTCGCGTCGGCGGCTCCAGGCCGGGGCGTCACCGCCGTCGGCGTCGACCGCGAGCGGGTCCACCACGTGCAGGTGCCGCTCACCCCGGGCTCCCTCCCCCTTCGCCCGCCCGGAGAGCACCTGCTCCAGCTTCGACCAGGGCATCCTCGGGTTGTGAAAGCTCATGCCGCGCTCCCCCACCGGCCGAGATCTTGGTACGAAACGGCCCTCATCGGGGCACTTTCGTACCAAGATTCTTCTGCTTCCTGGCAGGTGGGACACGCAGCCCGGACAGCGGGAAAAGGCAGCGGGTGGAGGTGCCGGCGGGCGGGCGGGGGCGGGGCGGTGGGCACGCGCCGGCCCCCGCGGGTCAGCTGCGGACGGAACGGCCGGACGAGGGCCCGCCGCTCAGTCATAGATGGCCTCCACCAGCCACTGCCCGCCCTCGACGGCGAGCAGCAGGGCCGTGCCGTCGACCAGGCAGACCTGGAACCGGGCCCGGCGGCGGGCCTCGGCCGGCGCCCACCAGCGCTCGTCCACCGGCCACGGGCCGACCCATCCGGTGATCTCGGCCGGCCGGCCGGTGCCCACGGTCAGCCGGGCCGGCGCCGCGCTGACCGCCAGCCGGGCGCTCACCACGACCGGTTCCCCAGCCGCGTCGTGCACCTCGGCCGCCAGCGGGGTGGGCAGCACCACGGCCGGCGCCGGCGGCGGGATCCGCCCCGGCCACGGCGGCTCGGGCACCGCCCTGGCCCGGCCGGTCCGACGACCGGCCCGCACCGCCATCCGGCCCGACTCGACGGCCCCGACCGGCGCGAGGGCCGACTCGGCGGACACCGGCGCGAGGGCCGACTCGGCGGCCCCGACCGGACCGGAAGAGGCAACCGAAGCGACGGACGCAACCGGACCGGCGGACGCAACCGGCCCGGCGGACGCAGCGACGGACGTAACCGGACCGGCGGACGGAACGGACCGGGCCGGACCGGCGGACGGGACCGGCACGAGGCCCGGGATCGACAGGACGGCCGGGGCTGACACGACGGACGGCTCCGGCCCAGTGGACGGGACGGATGACGCGGCGCCCGGCGGCGGGAGGGCCGGCAGGGGTGGCGGCCCGGGACGGGCGGGCACCCGCTCGTCGCCCCACGGGACCAGACGCACCTGGTCGGCCGGGGAGCGTCCCCCGCCCAGGACGGCGGTGACCACCGCCTCGGGGCCGAGGATGCCCTGCACCCGGTTCAACGCGCGGTGTGCCCGCTCCCGCTCCGCGCCGGTCTCCCCCCACAGCCCCGGTTGCAGGCCGGCCTGGGCGAGCACCCCGTCCGGCACCAGCCGCAGCCGGATGATGCCGGCGGTCGGGCGGGCCGGGCGGGCCCCACCCCGGCCGTTGCTGCCGGAGAGCCACCCGTCGAGCTGCCAGCGGACCCGGTCGGCGATGGCCGCGGCGGTGAGCAGGCCGTCGTGCCGCCAGACCCGGTGCAGTTCCTGGCCGTGCGCGGTGACCGCCTCGATCCCGAGCCGGGTACAGGCCAGCCCGTACGCGGCGAGCCGCTCGTGCAGTCGCTCGGCCAGCGTCCGCGCGGCGAACGCGGCGGCGTCGACCCGGTCGATCGGCTCGTCGTGCTCGGCGGTGACGGTCAGGTCGGCGGGCGGTTGCCGGACCGCGAGCGGTCGGTCGTCCCGCCCGGCGGCGAGCCGGTGCGCCAGCGCCCCGTCGAAGCCGAACCGGGCCAGGACGTCCCCGGCGGGCAACGCGGCGAAGTCGCCGAGGGTGCGTACGCCGAGGCGGCGCAGCAGGTCGACCAGGGCGGGCCGGCCGAGCGCCTCCACCGGCCGGGTGGCCAGGAACGCCGCGGTGCCGCCCGGAGGCACGATCCGCCCCTCCCGGGCGGCCAGGCCGGCCGCGAAGACCCCGTCGGCGATGCCGACCTGGCTCTCCACCGCGCAGCTCTGGGCCACGTGCTCGACGATCCGTTCGGCCGCCGCCTCCTCACCGCCGAGGTAGCGGCTCGGCCCCCGGGCGGCGGTCGCGCAGGCGCCGGGACGGATCACCTCGACGCCGGCGACCACCTCCTCGACCGCGGCCACCACCGGCTCGAACGCCCGCGCGTCCCGCCCGGGATCGTGGTCGACCACGGTGACCTGCGGGCAGCGGCCCTGGGCCTCCCGCCGGCGCAGCCCGCGCCGGATCCCCTCGGCCCGGGCCCGCTCGGAGCAGGCCACCACCCGATTGGCGTGCAGCACCACGACCGGGCCGGTGGCGGGCACGCCGTCGACGATCTCGGCGGCGAGGACGGGCCAGTCCGGGCACCACAGCAGCAGCGCCCGTGCCGGGGCGCTCACGGCCCGGCCACCGGGGCGACCACGCGCAGCCGGCGGCTCGGGGCGGCGGGGGTGCCGGACCCGACCGAGCGGGGGATCACCCGGGTCAGCTCGTCGCCGGGCAGCCACACCTTGATCTCCTTGGGCCGGGCGGCGGCGCCCCGACCACGGGCCGAGACGGTCACCTCGCGGCGGCGCAGCCGCCCGCGCCCCGGCCCGAGCCCCTGCCAGACGCCCCGGACCACCTGGAGCGTCACGTCCGCACCGTCCCACCGGCCGTACGGGACCAGCACGCTGCCACGTTGCCGGGCCCGGGCGGCCAGCCGGGCGGAGACCGCGGCGGAGACCGCGGCCGGCACGGCGGTGACCACCACGTCGACCCCGTCGATGAGCGCGGCGACGACGGTGGGCCACTCCGGCCCGGGATCGGGCACCAGGGCGAGCCGGTCCAGGGCGATCCCGGCCTCGGCCGCCGCGCCGGCCCCGAACGTGGGCACACCGACCACGGCGCACCACGAGCCGGCCCGGGACGCCTCGGCGAGCAGCGCGAGGATCAGCGAGGTGGCGCCGCTGTGCCGGGGTCGGCCGACGCCGACCGCGACGGTGCTGCCGCGTCGCAGCCCACGGTTGGGCAGCAGCCCGGTCAGCTCGGCCCGGACGGGGAGCACCCGGTGGCCACCGGCCGCGTCGGGCGCACTCGCCGGACGCACCAGTTCGGCCAGGGCGGCGGAGCCGACCACCATGCGGCCCGCCATCGGACCAACCCCCCGTCGTGTTTCGCCACGGGCCGGCCCGTGGTTGGTGCTGTGGATCATGTGGTGCGCTGGACCGTGTGGTGCGGCGTCCGGCCCCCCGGGTCCCGCCGATGGCGGCCGGACGCCACGACTTCAGGCGGCGGCCGCCCCGGCTCGCGGCGCGGCAGCCGACCCGGCTCGTGGCGCGGCAGCCGACCCGGCTCGTGGCGCGGCAGCCGACCCGGCTCGTGGCGCGGTGTCGGAGCCGCCGAGGTGCAGGGGCCGGGGCAGGCCGTCGAGTGCCGGCTGGTGCGGCCGGCCGAGCGCGGTCTCCACCACGGTCACGAACTGTTCGGCGGCCCGGAGCAGGTCGTCGGCCTCCCGGGCGGTGACCACCCGGGGGATGCCGGCCTCGGCGGCGGCTCGCTTGCCGGCGCCGGCGGCGAAGTAGGCGGCCCACTCGTCCAGCTCGGGGGCGACGGTGGCGAGCAGCACCCAGACGCTGGTGATCCGGTTGCGCCGGGTGGGTGCGGGCCGGGCCCGGGCGGCCAGCACGGCGGCGGCGGCGCGCAGCGCCGCGAGATGGGCGGCGGCGTACCGGAGACCGTCGGGGCGGGTGCGGGCGGCCTCGGCCAACCCCTCGCGGGCCACCGCGAGCAACTGGGCGGGGGTGCGGTGCGGCAGCACGTGCGCGGGCACCGTGGGCGCCTGGGCCGGACTGGTCGGCATGGGTGTCTCCTCCGCGTGTGGCCGGGGCGGGCGGTCGCGCGACGGGGGAACCGTCGCCCGGTCGCCCGGAGCGGTCGGTGCGGAGGAAGACGCACCTCAGGTGGCGGCCGGCCGGATGTGGACGCTTCCCCACACCCACACCCGGCCGACGTGCCGGCGGGTCCGTCGCCCGCCGCCCGGGGGTCGTGGGCGGCGGGCGACGACCTGCCTGACGGGCTCGGACTCGCGACTGTCCGAAGCCCGGTGCGGCCCGCGGAGCCGCACCTTGTCCGGAAGTCGGCGCCGCGAAACACCGCTTCCGGAGCTGGGGAACGGGTGGGCGACCCGAGCGCGTGCGGAGCGGGTCAACCGCGACCCGCGTCAAACGCGATCCAATCGAACACTCGTTCTAACTACCCTGACAGTACACCTCCCCACCGACGAAAACGCAACGTGTGACGTGCCCGGGACACGCCGGGGCGGGCGGCCGGATTCCCAGCCGGCGCACAGCCGCGGCAAAGGCGGCCCGGAACTCGTCGGACCAGGGTTACCCCCATGAACGTCAGCCGCACCGAAAAGCTCCTCCGGTGACCGCCACCGTGGCCGGCCGGCGCACGGTGGGCCGCACCCCGCCGACCGCCCCCGCCTGGTGGGCCGACGTCGCCGGCGGCCTCGCGGCGCTCAGCCTGCTGGTCGTCACCGCCCTCTGGACCGCCGACCGTGGCGTGCAGGAGCTGTGGGCCGGCACGGCCACCGGGCTCACCTCGCTCGGCCGGCTCACCGGCCTGGTCAGCGCCGACCTGATGCTGATCCAGGTGGTGCTGATGGCCCGGGTGCCCCTGCTGGAGCGTCGTTTCGGCCAGGACCGGATCGCCCGTTGGCACCGGCTCGCCGGTTTCACCTCGTTCCACCTGCTCCTGGCGCACGTGCTGCTGACCGTCCTCGGGTACGCCGGCACCGCCCGCCAGGGGGTGCTCGCCGAGGCATGGGACCTGGTCGTCACGTACCCGGGGATGCTGTTGGCCACCGCGGCGCTGGCGCTGCTGGTGCTGGTGGTGGTCACCTCGGTCCGCGCGGCCCGACGGCGGCTGCGCTACGAGTCCTGGCACCTGCTGCACCTCTACGCCTACCTGGGCGTCGCGCTGGCGCTGCCGCACCAGCTCTGGACCGGCGCCGACTTCGTCGCCTCGCCGCTCGCCCGCGCCTACTGGTGGACGGTCTACCTGCTGGCGCTGGCCAGCGTGCTGATCTGGCGGCTCGGCCTGCCGGCCTGGCGCTCGCTGCGGCACCGGATCGAGGTGGCCGCGGTGGTGCCCGAGGCGCCCGGGGTCACCTCGGTCTGGCTGCGCGGGCGGGACCTGCACCGGCTGCCGGTCCGGGCCGGGCAGTTCCTGCTCTGGCGGTTCCTGGACGGGCCGGGCTGGTCCCGGGCCCACCCGTACTCGCTGTCCGCGCCGCCGCGCGGCGACCTGATGCGGATCACGGTCAAGGACCTGGGCGACGACAGCGCCCGGGTGGCCGCCCTGCGCCCCGGCACCCGGGTGCTGATCGAGGGGCCGTACGGGCGGCTCACCGGGCAGCACTGGCGGGGCGGCGGGATCACCATGCTGGCCTGCGGCGTCGGCCTCACCCCGCTGCTGGCGTTGCTCTGGGAACTGCCGTACGCGCCGGGGCAGGCGGTGCTCGCCTACCGCGCGCGTACCGGGGAGGACCTGGCCTTCTCCGCCGAGCTGGACCGGCTCGTCGCGGAGCGCGGGCTGGTGGTGCACCACCTGGTCGGCCCTCGGGCGGCGCGGCCGTCCTGGCTGCCGGCGTACGCCGAGGGGCTCGCCGAGGCCGAGGCGTTGCGCCGGCTCTCCCCCGACGTGGCCGGGCACGACGTCTTCCTCTGCGGCCCGGACGGCTGGGTCGACGCCGTCCGCGCCGCGACCCGCGCGGCCGGAGTGCCCGACGCGCATGTCCATCACGAACGTTTCGCCTGGTGAAAGGCGCGAAGGGAGGATCCGTGCGACGGATCACCATCTGGCTGCTGTCCACCGTGGCCGCGTTGGTGCTGCTGTTCAGCTACCGGACCAGCACCATGGGCGCCGGGGAGAGCGGCGCGGTCGCGGCCGAACCCGACCCGGGCGGCGGCTCGTGGAGCGGCACGGACGGCGGCACCGGCGCCGACCCGTCCGCCGGCAGCGGCGCGACCGACGGCGGCACCGGCGACAGCGGCACCGGCACCGGCGGCGACAGCGGCACGGCCACCGGGTCGGTGGCGCAGACCCGGTGGGGACCGGTGCAGGTGAAGATCACCGTCTCCGGCGGGAAGATCACCGACGTCACCGCCGTGCAGGTGCCCGACGGCAACCGGCGGGACCAGGAGATCAACGACTACGCGGTGCCGATCCTGCGGCAGGAGGCGCTCGCGGCACAGAGCGCCCGGATCGACAGCGTCTCCGGAGCCACCGTCACCAGCGACGGCTACCGGGAGTCGCTCCAGTCCGCCATCGACGCGGCGCACCTCGGATGAGCGACCGGCGGGCCTGGGTGGCCCAGGTGATGGGGCTGCCGGTCAGCGTGCACCTGCGCGGCCCGCGGGTGCGTACCGGGGCGGTCGAGGAGCGGGTGGCCCGGCTCTTCGCCGAGCTGCGCGCGGTCGACGCGGTGTTCAGCACGTACCGGCCGGACAGCGTGCTGGGCCGCCTGCGCGGTGCGCCGCCCGGGCCGGCGGCCACCGCCGACCCGCTGGTGCGCGAGGTGGCCGGGCTCTGCGAGACGGCCCGCGTGCGGACCGGCGGCTGGTTCGACGCCCGCCGCCTGCCGCTACCGCGGGGCGGCACCGGCTACGACCCGTCCGGCCTGGTCAAGGGCTGGGCGGCGGAACGGGCGGCCCGGCACCTGACCGACCTGGCCGACCACGACCTGTGCCTGAACGCCGGCGGGGACGTGCTGCTGCGGGCCGGGCCGGGCCGGCCGGCCTGGCGGATCGGGATCGAGGACCCCGACCGTCCGGACCTGGTGCTCGACGTGGTCGAGCGGGCCGCCGGCGCAATCGCCACCTCCGGCACCGCGCGGCGCGGCGCGCACATCACCGACCCGCGCGCCGGGCGGCCGGCCGAGGCGGTCCGGTCGGTCACCGTGGTCGGTCCCGAACTGCTCTGGGCCGACGTGTACGCGACCGCGGCCGTCGCCCGCGGCACGGACGCGCTGGACTGGCTGGCCACCCTGGACGGGTACGCGGCCCTGCTGGTGGACGCCGCCGGCCGGGTCCGGGCCACCCCGGGCTGGCCCGGCTCCCGGGCCGTATCTTCTCCGCTGACGGACGGATGCCGGGGAGGATGAACTCGTGGGGACCGGTGAGGTCGACAAGAAGCGGCTGTTCGAGTTGCTCTGGGGCACGCCCGTCGGGCCTCGGCGCGGGCCGCGTCCCACGCTCTCACCCGCCGTCGTGGCCCGCGCCGGCATCGCCGTCGCCGACGCGGACGGGCTCGACGGGCTGACCATGCAGCGGGTCGCCGAGTCGCTGGCGGTGACCAAGATGGCGCTCTACCGCTACGTGCCGGGCCGGGCCGAGCTGGTCGCCCTGATGCTGGACGCGGCGCTGGGCGAGCCGCCCCCGGCCCCGGCCGCACCCGACGTACCGGCGCGGGGTGGGCCGACGCCGGCCCTGAGCCCCGACCGGGCCGCGCCCGGTGTTCCGGCGCCGGTTGGGGCGGGCTGGCGCGGGCAGCTCGACGACTGGACCCGGCGGCTGGTCGAGCGGTTCCGCCGGCATCCCTGGGCGCAGGCGGCGGCCGTCGGCGCGCGGCTGCCCGGCCCGAACGAGCTGGCCTGGGTGGAACGCGTCGTCGCCGCGCTCGCCGGCACCGGGCTCACCGCGTCCGAGCGGCTCGACGTGGCCACGCTGCTGGTCGGGCACGCCCGCAACCTGGCCGGCCTCCCGCCCGGATCCGGCCGGGAGGCGGCGTTCGGCGCGCTGGTGCACGGCCGCGAGGACCGCTTCCCGGCCCTCGCCGCCGCCCTGTCCGACCCCGCCCCCCGACCCGCCCCCGCCCCCACCCTGGACTTCGGCCTCGCCCGCATCCTCGACGGCATCCAGACCCTGCTCCACACCCGCACCCCGCACCCCACCCGCCACCCACCGGTCGATCATGAGGTTGACGGTCCGACACGCCGCGGGGCGGCACCGCCAACCTCATGATCAACACACCCGGGTCCGGCCGGGAACCGGGTGGGGACCGGGTGGGGGAGAATCGGGGCATGCAGTCACAGCCACATCCGAACGTGCGGGCGGTGCAGCGGGCGCTCGACGACGCGGGAGCACGGGACGGGTCCGGCCGGGGCAGCGCCGTCCGGCTGCTGCCCGAGGCGGTGCACACCGCCGCCGCGGCGGCCGCGGCGCTCGGCGTCGACGTCGGCGCCATCGCCAACTCGCTGGTCTTCGACGCGGACGGCAAGCCGCTGCTGGTGCTCACCTCCGGCGCGCACCGGGTGGACACCGCCGGGCTGGCCGCCACGCTGGGCGTGACCCACCTGCGCCGGGCCACCCCCGACTTCGTCAGGCGGCACACCGGGCAGGTGATCGGCGGGGTCGCCCCGGTCGGCCACCCCGGGCCGCTGCGCACCCTGGTCGACACCGCCCTCGAGGGGTACCCGGAGCTGTGGGCGGCCGGCGGCGTGCCGCAGGCGGTGTTCCCCACCACGTACGCGGAACTGCTGCGGATCACCGGCGGCGACCCGGCCGGGGTGGCGTGAACCCCGACCTGGTCACGCTGCACGTGTGGCGCGTCCCCCGGCGGGCCGTGCCCGGGGCGCTGGCCCGGATGGCGACCCACCCGGCGCGGCTGCGCCGGCTGTCCGGCGTCCGCTTCGCCAAGCTGCTCGGCACCGGGACCGGCACCGGCTTCGGGCCGGGCGACGCCGACCTGGCCCGGTGGGCCGCGCTGGTGGTCTGGGACTCCCCGGCCGACGCGGCCCGCTTCGACACCTCCCCGGTCGCCCGTTCCTGGGCCCGGATCGCCGACGCCGCCGTCCGGGTGGACCTGCGCCCGCTGACCAGTCGGGGCCGGTGGTCCGGCCGGGAGCCGTTCGGCACCCCGGCCGGCGGGCGGGTCACCGGGCCGGTGCTGGCGCTGACCCGGGCCCGACTGCGGGCCCGTCGGGCGGCCACGTTCTGGCGGGCCATCCCGCCGGTCGCCGGTGAGCTGCACGCCGCGCCGGGGCTGCTCGCCCGGTTCGGCGTCGGCGAGGCGCCGCTGGGCTGGCAGGGCACGGTGAGCGTGTGGCGTGATCCGGCGGACCTCGTCGCGTTCGCGTACCGTTCCCCCGAGCACCGCGCCGCGATCACCCGTACCCCGACCGAGGGCTGGTACGCGGAGGAACTGTTCGCGCGGTTCGCGGTGGGCGACGTCCGCGGCGACCGTACGGTGCTCGGCTGGGTCGCCGCCGAGGGCGACCCCGACTCCGCGAGAGGGAACGCATGAGGCTGGTGCGGTGGACGCCGAACGACCTGGTCCGGCGGCTGGACGACGTGGTCGCCGTCTACGGCGAGGCGATGGGCTACCGCGCCGATCTGCTGGAGGCCCGGCGCGGCTACATCGCCACCCACGTCCGCCGACCCGGGTTCCGGGCCGTCGCCAGCCTGACCACCGAGGGGCACCTGGCCGGCTTCGGGTACGGCTACCTCGGCGCCACCGGCCAGTGGTGGCACGACCAGGTGTACCGGGCGTTGAACGCGCAGGCCCGGCAACGCTGGCTGGCCCGCCCGTTCGAGGTGGTCGAACTGCACGTCCGCCCGCCCGCGCAGGGGCACGGTGTGGGCGCCCGTCAGCTCCGCGCGCTGCTCACCATGGCCGAGGGCGACACCACCCTGCTCTCCACCCCGGAGGCGGACGAGCAGGCGTCGCGGGCCTGGCGGCTCTACCGCCGGTTCGGCTTCGTCGACGTGCTGCGGCACTTCCACTTCCCCGGTGACGAGCGGCCGTTCGGCGTGCTCGGCCGGGACCTGCCGCTGCCCGCCCCCGAGCCGGGGACGACGTGAGCCGCGCCCGGGTGCCCTGGGCGCTGCTGGCCGTGCTGGTCCTCGCCCAGATCTGCTACCCGCTCACCGGCGGCACGACCCGCGCCGGGCTGACCGTGGCCACCGTGGTGCTCGGCTGGCTGCTCTCCGTCGGTCACGCGCTGCTCACCCGGGGCGCCCGGGTCGCCGCCGCGCTGGTCGCGCTCGTCACCGGCGGCGGGTTCGCGGTCGAGGCGCTCGGCGTGGCCACCGGGTTCCCGTTCGGCAGCTACGACTACTCCGGCGAGCTGGGCCCGAAGCTGGCCGGCGTACCACTGATCATCCCGCTGGCCTGGACCTGGATGGCCTGGCCGGCGTGGCTCACCGCGGTCCGGCTCACCCGATCCCGCGCCGCCCGGGTCGCGCTGGCGGCGGTGGGGCTCGCGGCGTGGGACCTGTTCCTCGACCCGCAGATGGTGGCCGAGGGCTACTGGACCTGGCTCGACGCCACCCCGGCGCTGCCCGGCCTGCCCGGCATCCCGGTCAGCAACTATCTCGGCTGGCTGGGCTTCGCGGTGCTGCTCGCCGCCGCGCTGCCCCCGCTCGCCGGGCCGTCCGTCGACCGGGTGGACGGCCGGGACGGCCCGATGTTCGCGCTCTACCTCTGGACGTACGCCTCCAGCGTGCTGGCGCACGCGGTCTTCCTCCGGCTGCCCGCGTCCGCGCTGTGGGGCGCGGCCGGCATGGCGGTGGCCGCGGTGCCGCTGGCGGTGGTGCTGTGGCGGGCCCGACGCGACCGCGCCGCCGCCCCGGATCCCGCGCCCCGGGTCGACGCGCCGGCATGACCGCCGCGCTCGCGCTGGTGGTGGCGGTCGCCGCGCTCACCGGGCACACGCTCGTCAACGCCGTCGCCTGGCTGCGCCGCCCGACCGGCGGCCCGGCCGAGGTGACCGAGCCGGTGGCGGTGCTGCTGCCGCTGCGCGACGAGGCCGAGCGGGTCACCCCGTGCCTGCGCGCGCTGCTCGCCCAACGCGGCGTGCCCGGGCTGCGGATCGTGGTGCTCGACGACGGGTCCACCGACGGCACCGCCGACGTGGTCCGCGCGGTGGCCGGCGCCGACAGTCGGGTCACGCTGCTCACCGGCGTCACGCCGCCGCCCGGCTGGCTGGGCAAGCCGCACGCCTGCTGGCAGCTCGCCACCCGCGCCGACCCGGAGCTGACCGTGCTGGCGTTCGTCGACGCCGACGTCGTGCTCACCCCGTACGCGGTCGCGGCGGCGGTGACCGAGTTGCGCGCGGCCGGCGCGACGCTGCTGTCGCCGTACCCCCGGATCGTGGTGCGGACGGCGGCCGACCGGCTGGTGCAGCCGTTGTTGCAGTGGTTGTGGCTGACGTTCCTGCCGCTGCGCGCGATGGAACGCTCGCGGCGGCCCTCGCTGGCCGCCGCCGGGGGGCAGTTCCTGGTCGTGGACCGGGCCGGCTACCTGCGGGCCGGCGGGCACGCGGCGGTGGCCGACAAGGTGCTGGAGGACATCGAGCTGGCCCGGGCGGTGAAGCGGTCCGGCGGCCGGATCGCGCTGGCCGACGGCTCCCGGCTCGCCTCCTGCCGGATGTACGAGGACTGGCCGCAGCTACGCGACGGCTACACCAAGTCGCTCTGGGCCTCGTTCGGGCATCCGGCCGGCGCGGCCGTCGTGCTGGCCCTGCTGCTCCTGCTCTACACCGCGCCGCCGCTGCTGGCCGTGGCCGCGCTGGTGGCCGGCGCGCCGGCGGTGGCCGGGGTGGCGTTCGGCGCCTACCTGGCCGGCGTCGCGGGACGCGTGGTCAGCGCCCGGGCCACCGGTGGCCGGGCCTGGCCCGACGCGCTGGCGCACCCCGTGTCGGTCGTGGTCCTGGGTTGGCTGACCGTCCGGTCGTACCATCTGCGGAAGCGACGCCGGCTCACCTGGCGGGGTCGCCCGGTCACCTAGGAGGGGCACCCCATGGCGCGCATCGTGGTCATCGGCGCCGGCGTGGGCGGGCTCGCCACCGCCGCCCGGCTCGCGGTCACCGGGCACGAGGTCACCGTCCTGGAACGGGCCGGCACGGTCGGCGGCAAACTCGGCCGCTACACGCACCACACCCCGGAGGGGGCGTGGCGTTTCGACACCGGGCCGAGCCTGGTCACCCTGCCGCAGGTCTTCTCCGACCTGTTCGAGGCCACCGGCGCGAAGCTCGACGAGTACCTCGACCTGGTCCCGCTGGACCCGATCGTGCGGCACGTCTTCCCCGGCGGCGGTCCCGCGCTGGACTCGTGCGCCGACCCGGACGAGTTCGCCGCGCGGATCGGCGCCGTGTTCGGCGACCGGTCCGCCGCCGACTGGCGGCGGCTGTGGCGCCGGGCCGAGCGGGTCTGGGCGGCCTCGCACCGGGACATCCTGCGCCGCACCGTGGACTCGCCGCGCGACCTGGCCGCGCTGGCCTGGCGGCTGGGTGACCTCGCCGCCATCGGCCCCGGCCGCACGCTGCGCGGGTTGGGCCGCAGCTACCTGTCCGACCGGCGGCTGCGGATGCTGCTGGACCGGTACGCCACCTACACCGGCGCCGACCCGCGCCGCGCGCCGGCCGCGCTGGTCGCCGTGCCCTACGCCGAGCTGGCGTACGGCGGCTGGTACCTGCGCGGCGGGCTGGGCACGCTCGCCGACGCGCTGCTGTCGCGCTGCCTGGACCTGGGCGTGCGGATCCGCACCGGCGCGGCGGTCACCGGCATCGACGCGGCCGGCGGCCGGGTGCACGGGGTACGCGTCGCCGGCTCGGCCGCGCCGGTCCCCGCCGACGTGGTGGTGGCCAACACCGACGCGCTCACCGTCTACCGGGACCTGCTGCCCGACCCGCGCCGGCTGGCCGCGCTCACCGACCGCAGCCTGGCCGGTTTCGTGCTGCTGCTCGGCGTGCGCGGCGACTCCGGGCTGGCCCACCACAACGTCTTCTTCCCGCGCGACTACGACGCCGAGTTCGACGCCGTGTTCGGCGCTCCCGGTCGCGGCGTACGGGCCCGCCCGGCGCCCGACCCGACCGTGTTCGTCACCGCCGCCGACGACCCGGCGGTCCGGCCGGACGGCCACGAGGCGTGGTTCGTGCTGGTCAACGCGCCCCGGCACGGCACCGCCCCGGACGCGGTGGACTGGCGGCGGCCGGGGCTGGCCGAGGCGTACGCGGACCGGATCCTGGACGTGCTGGCCGAGCGCGGCGTGGACGTCCGGGACCGGCTGGTGTTCTCGGAGATCCGCACCCCGGCCGACCTGGACGCGGCCACCGGCGCGCCGGGCGGGGCGATCTACGGCACCGCGGGCGGCCTGCTGCGCCCGGCCAACCGGGGCCCGGTGGCCGGCCTGTGGCTGGTCGGCGGCTCCACCCACCCCGGCGGCGGCCTCCCGATGGTCACGATGTCCGCGGAGATCGTCGCCACCGCCATCGGCCCGGCCTGGTGAAAGGAGGGGCCCCGCTTAACGTTTTCGGTAGAGGCGGGGCCCCCGCTTAACACCTCGACGGGCGGTCAGCCGGCGTCGACGAGGGCGCGGCGGACCGCGGCGAGCAACTGCCCGAGCCCGAAGCCGGCGAGCAGCACCCAGACCGTGGTGGCCATGGTGATGGTGCCGGCGGTCAGATCGGCGTCGATCAGCCCGGTGAGCCCGACGACCAGCAGCCCGACCAGGGCCACGGAGACCCGGGTGGGCCGCTCCCCCACGGTGACCGCGCCGATCTCCCGCATCCCGGCCGAGACGGACCGGGCCCGCACGTACTCGTGCAGCCAGGACAGGCCGCCGGCCGCCGCGACCAACGCGCCGGGCGCACCGAGCAGCCAGAACGCGACCAGCCAGGCCACCTCGCCGAGCCGGTCGGCGACCGAGTCGTAGACGTAGCCCAGCCGGGTGGTGCGGCCGGTGGCCACCGCCACCGCGCCGTCGACACTGTCCGCCACGGCGGCCAGCAGCACGAACAACGCGCCCAGGAACGGCCCGTCGCCGGCCCGCCCCACCAACAGGGGTACGCAGAGGCAGAGCAGCACCCCGAACACGGTCACCGCGGTCGGGCCGACGCGCAGCCGGCCCAGCACGAAGCCCACGTGATAGGCGAAGCGCAGCCAGGCGCGCACCACCGGCGCGGCGCTACGGGGATCGAACCCACCGTGCAGCCGCGCCCACGCGGTCGCGTACTGGTCCCAGTTCAGCTGTGTGCCCACCACGGATCAACCGTAGAAGGGTGGCCCGGGTGTCGTGTGTGGCGGGTGGTCGTCACACCCGAGCGTCGGCCCGCAGCCGCTGCCACACCTCGCGGGTCGCGGTGGACCGGTTGAGCGTGATGAAGTGGATCCCCGGCACGCCCTCGTCCAAAAGCTTCCCGCACATCTCCCCGGCCTGCTCGACGCCGAGCCGGCGGACCGCCTCGGGGTCGTCGGCGACCCGCTCGAACCGCTCGGCCAGCGCCGGCGGGAACGGCGCGCCGGAGAGCTGCACCGAACGCGCGATGGTGCCGATCTGGGTCACCGGCATCACCCCGGCGAGGATCGGGGTGTCGCAGCCGGCGGCGGCGACCCGGTCGCGCAGCCGCAGGTAGTCGTCGGCGTCGAAGAACATCTGGGTGATGGCGAACTCGGCGCCGGCCCGGCACTTGCGGACGAAGTGCGCGGTGTCGCTGTCCACGTCCGGCGAGCGCGGGTGCTTGTACGGGAAGGCGGCCACGCCGACGCTGAAGTCACCGCTGTCGCGGACCACGCGGACCAGGTCCTCGGCGTACCGGACGCCCTCGGGGTGCGCGATCCACTCGCCACCCGGGTCGCCCGGCGGGTCGCCCCGCACGGCGAGCACGTTGCGCACCCCGACCGACGCCAGCCGACCGATCACGTGGCGCAACTCGGCGGTCGAGTGGTTGACGGCGGTGAGGTGCGCCATCGGCAGCAGCGTGGTCTCGGTGGCGATCCGTTCGGTCACCGCGACCGTGGTGTCCCGGGTCGAGCCGCCGGCGCCGTAGGTGATCGAGACGAACGAGGGACGCAGCGACTCCAGCTCGCGGATCGCCTGCCAGAGCAGCTTCTCCCCGGCGTCGGTCTTCGGTGGGAAGAACTCGAACGAGAAGGTCGGTTGGCCGTCACGGATCAGCTCCCCGATGGCCGGCTGGGGGTTGGGGAGGACCGAGGGTAGACCGAGCGCCACGGACCGACTGTAGCCGGACCGGCCCGCTGTGCCGAGAACCTTCCCAGTCCACGAACGGGTCGATCCGGAACGTCGCACCCCCGGAGTAGGAACGACGGCAGCGCGGTGGGGCGGCGGGTGGCCGGCCCGGGGGCCCGCGCGGGGGTCGTCCCGACGGCGACGCGCCGGCGCGGCACGGCCGGGCGTCCGCGTCGCCACCGCGCCGTCGCCCCGGAGGTCCCGATGTCCCCGTCCCCGCCGTCCGGCCCCCGCCAGCTCGGGCCGCTCCTGGCCGAGTTGCGGGCCGCCCGCGGCTGGAGCCAGCAGCGGATCGCCGCCGAGCTGTGCGCCGCCGCCGGCGTGCCCACGCTCACCCGGCACGAGGTGTCCCGGTGGGAGCGCCAACTCCGGCTCCCCGGCGACTTCTGGTCCGTCTGGCTGGCCCGGGTCCTCGGCGTCCCGGGCGAGCTGATCACCGAGGCCGCGGCCCGCAGCCGCCGACTCCGCCGCGGGCCGGCCGGTCGCCGGCCCGAGCCGGCCACCGGCTCCACCGGTGCGACCGACACCTCCGTTCACCGGCCCGAGCCGGCCGCCGGACCCACCGGACCCACCGGTGCGACTGAGGTGACAGATGCGAACGGTCGGCCCGCCCCGACCCGAACCGGCAACCCGGCCGCCGGTCCCCCGCCCGAACCCGCCGGTGCGGCCGGTGCGGCCGATACCGCCGATGCGGCCGGTCGGCCCGCGCGGGCGCGTGGCGGCGCCCGGGCCGCCGGTCGCCCGGGTCGGCACTCCGGCGCCCGCCGGGGTCGCCCGCGTCCCCCCGCCCGTACCGGCCGACCCCCGCAGCCGGGCGGGCCCGGGTCGGGGCGGGCACGGGCCGTCCCGCGCCGGACGGCGCGCCGGGGCGGCGACGAGACGGGTCCGGCGGGAACCGACTAGCGTCGTGGCGTGACCCACGCTGCTCCCGTCTCCCCCGTCGACCGCGCCGGCCTGCGCCAGCGGATCGACAAGGCGCTCACCGAGTTCCTCGCCGGCCAGCGCGCCTGGCTGACCACCGTCGACGACGGTCTGCTTCCGGTCGCCGAGGCGATCGAGGCATTTGTGCTGGGTGGCGGGAAGCGGCTGCGCCCGGCGTTCGGCTACTGGGGCTTCCGGGGGGCCGGCGGGGTCGACTCCGACCAGGTCGTCGCCACCCTGGCCGCGCTGGAGTTCGTCCAGGCCAGCGCACTGATCCACGACGACCTGATGGATCGGTCGGACACCCGGCGGGGGGAGCCGGCGGTGCACCGGCGGTTCGCCGCCCGGCACCGCGCGGCGGGCTGGGGCGGCGACGCCGACTCCTTCGGCGACGCCGCCGCGATCCTGCTGGGCGACCTCTGCCTGGTCTGGTCCGACGAGTTGCTGCACTCCGCCGGCCTGCCGCCGGCGACGGTGGCGCGGGCCCGGCCGGTCTTCGACGAGATGCGCACCGAGGTGACCGTCGGGCAGTACCTGGACGTGCTGACCCAGGCCACCGGCGACACCTCGCTGGAGCGGGCCGGCAAGGTGGCCCGGTACAAGTCGGCGAAGTACACCGTCGAGCGTCCGCTGCTGCTGGGCGCCGCGCTGGCCAACGCCCCGGCCGAGGTGCACGCGGCCTATTCGGCGTACGGGTTGCCGCTGGGTGAGGCGTTCCAGCTCCGCGACGACGTGCTGGGGGTGTTCGGCGACCCGGAGCGCACCGGCAAGCCGGCCGGCGACGACCTGCGCGAGGGCAAGCGGACGTACCTGGTGGCGGCCGCGCTGGAGACGCTCGACCCGGCCGGCCGGGAGCTGTTGCTGGCCGGGCTCGGCGAGCCGGGTCTGGACGCCGCCGGGGTGACCCGGCTCCGCGAGCTGATCACCACGAGCGGCGCGCTGGAGCGCACCGAGCGCCGGATCGCCACGCTGACCGAGAGCGCGCTGGCCGCGCTGACCGCCGTCGACCTGGACACCGAGGCCCGCCAGGCCCTGGTCGACCTGGCCATCGCCGCCACCCGCCGCGCCGACTGACCCGCCCCCTCCGTCACCCCCACCCAAGATCCGCGCAGATTCCCGGAAAGCGTGGCTGTCGAGCGCGAAATGGGCACGCTTTCCGGGAATCTGCGGGGCCGGTGGGTGGGGTGGGGTGGGTGGATGAGGGGGCGGGGGGTGGGTTAGAAGGCGACGGCTTGGGCTCGGCGCTTGACCTCGCGGGCCAGGTCGCCGGAGAGGGCGGCGGCGGGCGTGCCGGGGAGGGACGGGTCCTCCCGGTAGAGCCAGCGCAGCGCCTCCTCGTCGTCGTACCCGGCGTCGGCGAGCAGGTTGAGCACGCCAGGCAGGTGCTTGAGCACGATCTGGTTGGCCACCAGGTCGGCCGGGATCCGGCGGACGCCGTCGCGGCGTACCGCGAGCAGTTCCCGGTCCCGGATCATCTGGTGCACCTTGCTGATCGGCAGGTCGAGGCGCTCGGCCACGTCCGGCAGCGTCAGCCAGCCGGCCGGGTCGGTCGGTCCGGGCAGGTCGGCACCGGTCTCGGCGGGTACGGAATCGGTCACCAGAACACCCTGCCACGTGCCCGACGCACCCGGCGCACGGCACCCCCGGACCGGCCCGTGGCGTGTGGCGGTCCACCCGCGTCGTACCCCGGCGGTAGCATCCTGTTCAACCTTCACCCTCCCGACACATAGACTGCCTGCCGATGGACACACAGGTCGCCGACACGTTGCTGGGCTCGCTGATCGACGGGCGCTACCGCATTCGCGGTCGCGTGGCTCGTGGCGGCATGGCGACCGTGTACACCGCCACCGACGAGCGCCTCGAGCGCACCGTGGCGGTCAAGATCATTCATCCCACCCAGGCGCCGCAGGCGCGGGCCCGGATGGCCGGCTTCGTCGAGCGCTTCACCGACGAGGCGAAGACCATCGCCCGGCTCACCCACCCGAACGTGGTCGCGGTCTACGACCAGGGCATCCACGCCGGCCTGCCGTACCTGGTCATGGAGTACGTCCGTGGCCGCACGCTGCGCGACGTGCTCGCCGAGCGGCGGCGGCTCCGCCCGGACGAGGCGCTCGCCATCGCCGAGCAGATGCTCGCCGCGATCGCCGCCGCCCACCGGGCCGGTCTCGTGCACCGCGACGTCAAGCCGGAGAACGTCCTGGTCGCCGAGGCGCCCACCGGCGCCGGCGGCAACCTCGTCGACAGCGTGGTCAAGGTGGCGGACTTCGGGCTGGCGCGGGCCGTCGAGGCCAGCGCCGAGGAGGACAACGGCAACCAGCTCATGGCGACCGTGGCCTACGTGGCGCCGGAGCTGGTCACCCAGGGGCACGCCGATCCGCGCACCGACGTCTACTCGGCCGGCATCGTGCTGTTCGAGATGCTCACCGGCCGAGTGCCCTACGACGGCGACCGTCCGGTGGAGGTCGCCTGGCAGCACGTCGACCGGGACGTGCCGGCGCCGTCGACCCTGGTCCCGGCGCTGCCGCCGGCCCTCGACGCGCTCGTCGCCCGGGCCACCCGACGGGACCCGGCGGCCCGCCCGGCCGACGCCGGGGCGCTGCTGACCGAGGTCCGGTCCGCACGCGAGGAGCTGGGCGACCCGCACGCGCACACCGCGGTGCTGCGCCAGCTCAGCGACGACACCGCCGTGTTGAGCCAGCCGACCCAGGTGGTGGCCGCCGTCCGCCCGGCCGAGCGGCCGGCCTGGGCCCGGCTGCCGGAGGGGGGCGGCGCACAGCAGCCGCACCGGCGGCGCGCCGACGAGCCGGCGGGGCCGGGTGAACGGCTGGCCGCCCTGCGTACCCGGATCATGGGCTCGCCGCGCGGTCGGCTGGCGGTCGCCGCGGTGGTCGTGGTGCTCGGCCTGGTGGCCGCGGGGGGCGGCTGGTGGTTCGGGGTGGGCCGGTACACGGTCGCGCCGCAACTGGTGAGCCTGACCAAGGCCGAGGCGGAGGCGCAGGCCCAGCGCGGCGGCTTCACGCTGCGCTACGCCGACGCCCGCTACGACGAGAAGGTGCCCAAGGACACCGTGCTCGGGCAGGCGCCGGGCTCGGCCGCCCGGATCGTCAAGGGCGGCACCATCACACTGACGCTGTCCCTGGGCCCGGAGCGACTGCCGGTGCCGGACGTGGTGGGCAAGGACTTCGAACTCGCCCAGACCGAGCTGACCGACGCCAAGCTGGCCCCGGCCAAGGGCGCCTCCCGCTACGACGACGCGTTGCCGGCCGGGGTGGTGCTGGCCACCGACCCCAAGGTGGGCACCGTGGTCAAGCCCGGGTCGAAGGTGACGCTGATCCTCAGCAAGGGCCGCGCCCCGGTGACCGTGCCCAACCTGGTCGGCAAGAACATCAACGAGGCCCGGGGCATCCTCGGGAAGCTCGGGCTGACGGCGGAGGAGAACTACAAGGACTCCGACAAGCCGAAGGACGAGATCCTCGGCCAGAGTCCGGCCGACGGCACCGGCGTGGAGAAGGGCGCGAAGGTCAAGCTGGAGATCAGCAAGGGCCCGCCCCAGGTGGCCGTCCCCCGCGTCATCGACATGCCCTGCCAGCAGGCCAAGCAGACGCTGGAGAGCCAGGGCTTCCCGGTCAATGTCCAGCTCAACCCGAACGGCATCGCCCGGTTGCAGAACCCGGCCGAGAACACGCCGGTGCCACCGGGCACCACGGTCACGGTGACCTGCCTGTGAGCCCGGCGGAGGCGACCGGCGGGCGTCGGCGGGTGGGCTCGCACACGCCCACCTCGGGTGGGCTGGCGCGGGCGGCGCTGCCGTACGCCGAGGCCACCGCGTCCGAGGTGGTGCAGGTCTACGTCTCCAACTCGCGGGGCTGGGCGTTGCCGGCGGGCGACCCGGCGCAGGACGCGTTGTTCCGCGACGGCTGCGGCGAGCGTGGCCTGCCGGTGTTCATCCACGCCTCGCTGCTGGTCAACCTCGGCTCCCCCACCCCGGCGACGGTCGCCCGGTCGGCCGAGACGTTGGCCCACGCGCTGCGCCGGGGCCGGGCCATCGGTGCTGAGGGCGTGGTGTTCCACGCGGGCAGCTCGGTCGACGCCGGGCACGCGGAGGCGGCGCTGCGGCAGGTCCGGGAGTCGCTGCTCCCGTTGCTGGACGAGACCGCGGCCGTCGGCGGGCCGACGCTGCTGGTCGAGCCGAGCGCCGGGGGCGGCCGGTCGCTGGCCTCCCGGGTCGAGCACCTCGGCCCCTACCTGGACGCGGTGGACCGGCATCCGATGCTCGGGGTCTGCTTCGACACCTGTCACGCCTGGGCCGCCGGGCACGACCTGGCCGCCGAGGGCGGCATGACCGCCACGCTGGACACACTGGTCGCCACGGTGGGCGCCGACCGGCTGCGGCTGGTGCACGCCAACGACTCGAAGGACCTGTGCGGCTCCACCCGGGACCGGCACGAGAACATCGGCAAGGGCAGCATCGGCGAGCCGGCGTTCGCCGAGCTGATGCGCCATCCGGCGACCGCCGGCGTGCCGGTGCTCGTGGAGACGCCCACGGAGAAGCACGTCGGCCACGCCGCCGACATCGCCACCCTCAGGCGCCTGCACCCCTGACCGGGAAGAAAAACACCCGCCGCCAGCCAGGCCCGCCCGGTTGATCAAGGAGTTTGCGTCCCGGTCCGCGCCGGAACCGACCCGAACTCCTTGATCACCGAGGCGGCGCGGAGTGCCGGCCAGGCGTGCCTGACGACCGTCAGGCGCGCAGGGCGGCGGTCAGGATCTCGGCGGCGCGGTCGACCTGGGCGTCGGTGACGTCCAGGTGGGTGACCAGCCGGGCGGTACGCGGGCCGAGCACCGAGATCAACAGGCCCTCCGCCCGGGCGGCGGCCGCGAGGGCGTGCGCGTCGAGCGGATGCTTGGTGAGGTCCAGCGGCACGATGTTGGTCCGCACCCCGGCCGCGAGCACGCCGTGCGGGGCGACCGCCTCGGCCAGCCGGGCGGCCTTGGCGTGATCGTCGGCGAGCCGCTCGACGTGGTGCGCCAGCGCGTACCGGCCGGCGGCGGCGAGGACGCCGACCTGCCGCATGCCGCCGCCCATCCGCTTGCGCAGGAACCGGGCCCGGGCGATCTTCTCGGCGCTGCCCACCACCAGCGAGCCGACCGGCGCGCCCAGCCCCTTGGAGAGACACACCGACAGCGTGTCGAACAGCACGCCGTACTCGGCCAGCGGCACCCCGTCGGCCACGTGCGCGTGCCAGATCCGGGCGCCGTCGCAGTGCAGCGCCACCCCGTGCTCGTCGGCGACCTCGCGCATCCGGCGCAGCGTCGACAGCGGGATCACCCCGCCGCCGCCCCGGTTGTGGGTCTGCTCGACCGCGATCGCCCGGGTCGGCACCGCGAAGTAGCCGTCCGGCCGGATCATCCCGACGACCACGTCGGGGTCCAGCTCCGCGCCGACCGCCGGCCAGGTCCGGGTGGAGATTCCGGCGTACGCGGCGGCGGCGCCGACCTCGTACGTGACCACGTGGGCGTCGGCGTCGCAGAGCAGCTCGTCACCGGGAGGAACGAGAAGCTGGAGCGCGAGCTGGTTGGCCATCGAGCCGCTCGGGGCGAACAGCGCCGCCTCGTGCCCGAACCGGGCGGCCACCTCGGCCTCGAGCGCGGTGACGGTCGGGTCCTCGCCGTAGACGTCGTCGCCCACCTCGGCAGTGGCCATCGCCTCCCGCATCGCCGGCGTCGGCCGGGTCACGGTGTCCGTCCGAAGATCGATCACACTATCCACGGTATTCCCTTCGGCTGCCGACTGCGGGGCTCGCAAGCTCACTCCTCGCGTCAGCCACTGTCATCCCTTCGGCTGCCGACTGCGGGGCTCGCAAGCTCACTCCTCGCGTCAGCCACGGAGCATCTCCGCCACCAGGAACGCCAGCTCCAGCGACTGCTGGGTGTTCAGGCGCGGGTCGCAGGCGGTCTCGTACCGGTCGGGCAGGTCGAGGTCCTCGATGCCCTGGGCACCGCCCAGGCACTCGGTGACGTCCTCACCGGTCAGCTCGACGTGCAGACCGCCCGGGTGGGTCTCCAGACCGCGGTGCACCTCGAAGTAGCCGAGCACCTCGTCGACGATCCGGTCGAAGTGCCGGGTCTTGTAGCCGTTGGAGGACTCGTGCGTGTTGCCGTGCATCGGGTCGCACTGCCAGACCACCTTCGCGCCGGTCGCGGTGACCTTGGCGACGATCGGCGGCAGGGCGTCCCGGACCCGGTGGTTGCCCATCCGGCTGATCAGCGTGAGCCGGCCGGGGACATTGTCCGGGTTGAGCTTCTCGCACAGCTCGATCGCCTCGTCCGGCGTGGTGGTGGGGCCGAGCTTGACGCCGATCGGGTTGGCGATCCGGGAGATGAAGTCGATGTGCGCCCCGTCGATCTGCCGGGTCCGCTCGCCGATCCAGAGGAAGTGCCCGGACAGGCCGTACGCCCGGCGGTCGGAGATCCGGGTGAGGGCCCGGTCGTACTCCAGCGCGAGCGCCTCGTGGGAGCAGTAGAGCGTGACCGTGCGCAGGGCCTCCTCGTCGGTCATCCCGCAGGCCCGGATGAAGGCGATGGCGCGGTCGATCTCCCGGGCGATCGCCTCGTAGCGCTCACCGGCCGGGGACTGCCGGACGAAGTCCTTGTTCCAGTCGTGCACCGCGTGCAGGTCGGCCAGCCCGCCGGCCAGGTAGGCCCGCATCATGTTCATCGCGGCGGCCGAGTTCGCGTACGCCCGGATCATGCGCTGCGGGTCGGCGACCCGCGCCTCCGGCGTGGCCTCCAGCGAGTTGATCATGTCGCCACGGTAGGCGGGCAGGCCTCGCGCGTCGGTGGGCAGCGACCGGGGCTTGGTGTACTGCCCGGCGACCCGGGCCACCTTGATCACCGGCAGCGACGCGCCGTAGGTGAGCACGATCGCCATCTGGAGCAGGGTGCGGGCGTTGGCCAGCAGGTGGCTCTCGGTGTTGTCGGCGAACGTCTCCGCGCAGTCGCCGCCCTGGAGCAGGAACGCCTTGCCCTCGCAGACCATGGCCAGTCGCCGCCGCAGCTGGTCGACCTCGTAGGGCGCGACCACGGACGGCACCGTGTCGAGCACGGTGCAGACCTCGGCGACCTGCGCGGGATCGTTCCACGGCGGGGTCTGCGCGCGCGGCAACTCCCGCCAGCGGTCGAGGCCGAGGGCCACGTCCTCGGCGGAGTCGGCGGTCGGGCGGCTGGTCTGCAGACCAGTGCTGCCCACGGCGGGGTGACTCAGCTGATGCCACTCATGGCGCATGAAGGGAAGCGTACGGCGACCGCCGGGGACGCTCCACCCCGAGGGGGACGGTTCCGGTGCGTGGGAGATCCACGCCAGCCGGCGCCCCGGGTCAGGGTGTGCCGGCCGGCTGGGCGGAGTTGCCGCCCTGTGCCTCGCCGGCGATGCACCAGTCCGCGCCGGTGCGGGTGACCGTGAACAGCAGCGCGCGGGTGGCCGTCTCGGAGCCGGCGGCGACCGTGATCGAGGCGCTCACCTCCTGGCCACGCGGCCCGGTCCGGACGTCGGTGATGGTGGCCCGCGACACCGTGAAATGGTCGGCGAAGTCGCCGTTGGGCCCGGTGGCGGCCGTGTCGAAAGCGGCCTGGAGCGGGGCGCAGAGCTGGCTGCGGCCGGCGGCGACGTCGCGGGCGGCCAGCGCCTCGAGGTACGCCTGCACCCGCTCCCGGCTCTTGGTGGCCGCCTCCTGCGCCGGCGCCTGCTGGGTCGCGGACGCGGAACCCTCGGCGCTCCCGGCGCTCTTGTCGTCGCCGCAGGCGGTCAGCGCGACCGGCAGGAGCGCGAGCGCGACGGCGGCGGTCACCACCCTCCGGTGCTGCTGACCCATCGATCCTCCCATCGGCGCCGGGGCACCGTGACGTGCCCGGCCGGCGAGTGTGTCACACCGACCCGCGCCGGTCGCCGGCCTCCCCCATCCTCGCCTCGATCACCCCGTTCGGCCAGGCGGCGCGCCTGCCGGCCCCGACCCGGCCGGACGGTCACTAGTCTCGGGTGGCGCGGCGGCCCCGGACCGCGCTTCCCGGAGGTGACGAACCATCCTCACCGTGACATCCGTCGACACCGCGTGGCTGCCCCCGGCCGAACGGTTCGACTTCTGGCAGGACCTCGTCGCGCGGCAGTCGACGACGGCCACGATCCGGAGCGCGTACACGGACGACTTCACCGCCTCGGCCCGCGTGCTCGATCTCGGCACGCTCCGCCTCGGCGTGTGGCGTTACCCGCCCCTGGAACTCATCCGCTCCGCGCGCATGATCGACAGCGGCGATCCGGAGCTGTACCACCTCGCCCTGCCGTTGTCCGGGCGCGGGGTGGTGACCCAGCAGCGCCGCGAGGCGCCGCTCGACCCGTCGGCGTTCACCCTCGTCGACACCGTCCGACCACACGGCTCCCGGTTGCGGGCGGACGGCGCGACGCCGTCGGCGGCGGTGGAGACGTTGACCGTCCTGGTGCCGCACCGGGCGTTGCCGGTGGCCCCGCACCGGCTGGCGGAGCTGTTCGCCGCCGGGATCCCGGCGCGCACCGGGATGGGCGCGCTGCTCGCCGCGTTCCTGCGGCGGATCGTCGCGCATCCGGAGCAGTACGCGACGGCCGACGTCCCGCACCTCGACCGGATCGCGCTGGACCTGATCGCCGGCGCCCTGGCCGGGCGGCTGGACGTCACGCGGGAGCTGCCTGTCGACACCCGGGTCACCGGGCTCCGGGTGCGGGTGGCGGCGTTCGTCCGGCGGCACCTGACCGATCCGGGGCTCTCCCCGGCCGCCGTCGCGGCGGCGCACCACCTGTCGTTGCGGTCGCTGCACCGGCTCTTCGAGGGCACCGGTACGACGGTCGGTGGCCTGATCCGCGCCGGCCGGCTGGAGCGGGCGGCCCGGGACCTGGCCGACCCGGCGCTGCGGCGGCTGACCGTCGCGCAGATCGGCGCCCGGTGCGGGTTCACGCACCCGGCGCACTTCAGCCGCGTGTTCCGGAGCGCCTACGGGTGGTCCCCGGGCGAGCACCGGCAACGGGCCGCCCGGGGTTGACCACGCGGGCGGGGAGGGGCTGGTGCGGCCCCTCCCCGCCGGGTGGGTGGTGCGTCGGCCCTCGGCTCAGCCGAGACCGCCCTTGATGGCGCCGATCAGCTCACCGTTGCTGGTGTCTCCGGAGAGCTCCCAGAAGAAGGCGCCACCGAGGCCCTGGGTGTTGGCGTAGCTCATCTTCCCGCCGATGGTGGCCGGGGTGTCGTAGCTCCACCAGTTGCTGCCGCACTTGGCGTACGCCGTGCCGCCGACCGTGGCCGTGGCCGGGCAGGTGTTCTTGAGGACCTTGTAGTCCTCGATGCCGGCCTCGTAGGTGCCCGGGGCCGCGCCGGTGGCGGTGCCGCCGGGTGCGGTCTGGGTCACGCCGGTCCAGCCGCGTCCGTAGAAGCCGATGCCGAGCAGCAGCTTGTTGGCCGGCACGCCCTTGGACTTGAGCTTCTGGATGGCCGCGTCGGACCAGAAGCCCTGCTGCGGGATGCCGCTGTAGGAGTAGAGCGGGGAGTGCGGGGCGGTCGGCCCCTGTGCGTTGAACGCGCCGAAGTAGTCGTACGTCATCGGCATCAGCCAGTTGAGGTTGGTCGCCGCGCCGGCGTAGTCGGTCGCGTCGATCTTGCCGCCGTTGCTGCCGTCGGCGGTGATCGCCGCGGTGACCAGGAAGCTGGAGCCGAACTTGCTCCGCAGCGCCGAGACCACGTTCTTGAACGCGTTCGGGCCGCTGGCGTCGCACTGGAGGCCGCAGGCGTTCGGGTACTCCCAGTCGACGTCGATGCCGTCGAAGACGTCCGCCCAGCGCGGGTCCTTGACCAGCGAGTAGCAGGAGTCGGCGAACGCGGCCGGGTTCTGCGCGGCCTGGGTGAAGCCGGCCGACCAGGTCCAGCCGCCGAAGGACCAGAGCACCTTCAGGTTCGGGTACATCTTCTTCAGCTTGCGGAGCTGGTTGAAGCTGCCGCGCAGCGGCTGGTCCCAGGTGTCGGCCACGCCGTCGACGCTGTCCGCCGCGGTGTACGCCTTGTCGTAGTCGGCGTAGCTGTCCCCGATGCTGCACCGTCCGCCGGTGGTGTTGCCGAAGGCGTACAGGATGTGGGTCAGCTTCGCGGCGGAGCCGCTGGTGTGGATGTTCTTGACGTGGTAGTTGCGGCCGTAGACGCCCCACTCGGCGAAGTAGCCGACCACCTTCTTGCCACCGGTCGGCGGCGTGGTGGTGGGGGGCGGCGTGGTCGGCGGCGGCGTGGTGGGCGGCGCCGTCGTCGTCGGCGGCTTGGTGGTCGGTGCGGTGGTGGTCGGCGGGGCGGTCGTCGGGGTGCCGCCACCGGCGCAGGAGCCGCCGTTGACGGTGCAGTTCAGCGGCCCCTTGTACGCCCCGGTGCCGTTGTAGCCCCAGTTGAAGCTGGCCCCGGGCGCGAGCGACCCGGCCCAGCTCTTGTTGACCGCCACGTAGTGGTCGCCGGTGCGGGTCACGTCGGCGTCCCAGGAGCTGCTGATCGAGGTGCCGGAGGGCAGGTCGAACTCGATGCGCCAGCCGTTCACGCTGGCGCCGGTGCCGTTGGTGACGGTCACCCGCCCCTCGTGACCGGTCCCCCAGTCCTGCACCTTGGTGAACGTGGCGGTGACGCTGCCGGCAGCCGACGCGGTGGTCATGGGCACCGCGGCGACCGCGAGCGCGACCACGGCGCCGGTGGCCCAGAGGGCCCGGCGGAGCGATCTCTTCATACGGCGTCTCCCCAAACAGTTAGGAAACTTTCCAAATCGATTGCTGAGACGCTACTCACGCCGTCATCAGTTCGTCAAGATGCAGATGCGTCGATTTCACGGGTGGCGCGGGGCGACACCGACGACGGCCCGTAGCCTCGTCGCATGACCGTTTTCGACGTGCAGATCGATGCCCTCACCGGCGGCCCGGCCGACCTCGACCGCTACCGCGGCCGCGCCCTGCTGGTGGTCAACGTGGCCTCCCACTGCGGCCTCACCCCGCAGTACGCGGGCCTCCAGGCGCTCGCCGACGCGTACGCGCAGCGCGGGCTCACCGTGCTCGGGGTGCCGTGCAACCAGTTCGCCGGCCAGGAGCCGGGCGGCGCGGCCGAGATCGAGGAGTTCTGCCAGGTGAACTACGGCGTGACCTTCCCGCTCACGGAGAAGGTCGACGTCAACGGCGCGGACCGGCACCCGCTCTACGCCGAACTGGTGGGCGCGCCGGACGCCGAGGGGCACACCGGCGACGTGCGCTGGAACTTCGAGAAGTTCCTGGTCGCGCCGGACGGCGCGGTGGCCGCCCGGTTCGCCCCCCAGGTCACGCCCGACGACCCCGAGCTGCGGGCGGCGATCGAGAAGGTGCTGCCGGCCTGAGCGCACGCCGCAGCGGCGTACCTCCCGCCGGAGGCACGCCGCTCGCGGTGCGCGGGTCAGCCGGCCGCGGACCGGAAGACCGGGTAGTAGCCGCCGGACTGCCCGGCGGCCGTCGGGTGGTACGAGATGGTCAGGTTCAGCACGTTCAACGCGTGCAGCCACTTGGTGCCGTAGCTGCACAGCTGGTGCCCGACGAAAATGGACCGGACGTCGGCGAACGTGAAGCCGGCGGAGGTGGCGGCCGTGCGGGTGATGTCGTCGAGCAGGTTGATGCCCTCGTTGATCTTCGCCCGGGAGGTGGCGGTGAGTCCGACGCAGACGGTGCCGAGCTGGTAGAAGACCGGGTAGCCGACCACCACGACACGCGCCGAGGGGGCCCGGCTCTTGATGCCGTTGTAGACGTTGGCGAGCCGGCCGGGCATCTGGGTGCGGGCCACGTTCATGGCCGCGTTCACGGCCGACACGCACTGCGTCTCACCCTGGAGCACGCAGGTGCTCATGATGTTGGCGAAGCCGACGTCGTTGCCGCCGATCGTGACGCTGACCAGCGTGGTGGTCGAGGAGAGCGCGGAGAGTTGGCCGTTGATCACGTCCGCCGTGGTGGCGCCGGAGCAGGCGACCGAGCGGTACGAGGCCGGCCGAATGTTGGCGTTGTAGAGCGCCGGGTAGGCGTTGGTGCTGCGTAGGCAGTTGCCGCTCTCCGAGGTGTAGCTGTCGGCGCCGACGCCGGAGGCGTACGAGTCGCCGAGCGCGACGTACCGGTCGGACGGGGACGCCTGGGCGGGCGCGGCGGCCAGGGACAGCGAGACCCCGATCGAGGCGGCCAGGGACAGGGCGAGGGTGGCAAGACGGGATCTCCGCACGTCGCACTCCTGGGGGTGGGAAGTGGTGGTGAGAGATTGATATCAATGAGATCACTAAACAGGGAAGATCATCGATTCGCTGTACCTGCCCATAGAGACTTGTCGTTACAAATCGTTGCCGGCCCGAGACAGCAACCTGAAGGTTTCCGCCGGGCGAACAACCTACCTTCGCGGTCGGGAATGTGGTGGGGCCTCGACCGGGTTGGGACCGGACATGACAACTGTGGGACTGATCGGCAGCGGTAACATCGGCGGCACCGTGGCCCGGCTCGCGGTGGACGCGGGCCACCAGGTGGTGCTCAGCAACTCGCGGGGCCCGGAGACGCTCCAGGACCTGGTGACCGAGCTGGGCCCCCGGGCCCGGGCGGCCACCCCCGAGGAGGCGGCGACCGCCGGCGACCTGGTGGTCGTCACGATCCCGCTGCGGGCCTACCGCCAGGTGCCGGCCGCACCGCTCGCCGGCAAGATCGTGATCGACACGAACAACTACTACCCGGAACGCGACGGCAGCGTCCCCGAGCTGGACGACGAGTCGACCACCACCAGCGAACTGCTCCAGCGGCACCTGCCGGAGTCACGCGTGGTCAAGGGCTTCAACAACATCTACTTCGGGCACCTGCGGGCGCTGGGCCGCCCGGCCGGCGCCGCGGACCGGACCGCCCTGCCGATCGCCGGCGACGACGAGGCCGCCAAGGCCACCGTCACCGCGTTCCTCGACTCGCTGGGCTACGACGCCGTCGACGTCGGGCCGCTCGCCGAGGGCTGGCGGTTCCAGCGGGACACCACCGCGTACGCCGGTCTCTACACCACCGACGGCGACTGGGAGCGGCCGGCGCCGGCCGGCGCGCAGCGGTTGCGCGCCGCACTCGCCGCCGCCCGCCGCTACGCCGACGGCTGACGCACATCCGTCCGGCGGCCGGTCACACCCGGTCGCCGGGCGGCGCCGGGCCCGCCGGTGACCGGTTCAGACCGGCCCGCCGGTGGCCGGTTCAGACCGGCCCGCCGGTGGCCGGTTCAGACCGGCCCGCCGGTGACCGGTTCAGACCGGGCGGCGGCCAGCGAAGCCGCACTCCACCCGGTGGTACCAGCGGACGTCGGTGTCCCCCTCCAGCCAGCACCAGAGCACCGCGCGGCCGTCGCGCTCACCCGGGAAGTCGAGCAGCACCGGTGCGATGCCCTTGACCTCGATGTCGTGCTGGTGGAACTCGTCCACCACGGCGTGCAGTCGGGCCTCGATGGCCTTCACCTCGGCGAGCCCGCCGAGCGTGCTGGCGCCGTGGTCGGCCAGGTCGACCCGCAGCTCGGCGAGATCGGCCCGCAACCTGATCAGCTCATCGACGCGGGGACGCAGGGTGGCCACCAGGTGTCGCGCCTGGGCGAGAGTGAACACCGGGTCAGTATGCGACACGTGCTCCGCCCCTGTCGCTGGAGCCTTTGCAGGCGATCGGCGGCCCGGGAGCACCAGCAGGCGACGCACAGCGAGTTGTCGAGCGGGGCCCCGCCTCTACCGGAAACGTTGAGCGGGGCCCGGCCTCACACCTGGGCGGCGAGTTCGCGGGCGCGGTCGCGGGCCGCCTCCAGCGCCGCCAGCATGGCCGCGCGTACGCCGTGGTTCTCCAGCTCCCGGATCGCGGAGATGGTGGTGCCGGCCGGCGAGGTGACCGCCTCGCGCAGCTTCACCGGGTGTTCGCCGGAGTCGCGCAGCATCATCGCGGAGCCGATCGCGGTCTGCACGATCAGCTCGTGCGCCACCTGACGCGGCAGGCCGAGCAGGATGCCGGCGTCGATCATGGCCTCGACGAGCAGGTAGAAATAGGCGGGACCGGAGCCGGAGAGCGCGGTCACCGCGTCCTGCTGCGACTCGGGCACCCGGATGGTGGCGCCGAGCGGGGAGAACATCTCCTCGGCCAGCGCCAGGTGCGCCGCGGTGGCGTGCGCGCCGGGCGAGATCGCGCTCATCGCCTGGTCGACGAGCGCCGGGGTGTTGGTCATCACCCGGACCACCGGGGTGCCCTCGGGCAGCCGCCGGTTGAAGAAGCCGGTGGGCAGGCCGGCGCAGAGCGAGATGACCAGCTTGCCGGCGGGGACCTTCGGGCCGATCTCGTCGAGCAGGGCGGCGGCGTCCTGCGGCTTGACCGAGACGGCCAGCACATCGGCCTCGTTCACGGCGGTCGGGTTGTCCACCACCCGTACGCCGTAGCGCTCGGTCAGCTCCTGCGCGCGGGCCGGCCGGCGCGCGGTGGCGAGCAGCCGGTCCACCGGCCAGCCGGAGCGCAGCAGCCCGGAGAGCATCAACTCGCCGATCTTGCCCGCGCCGATCACCGCGACCGTGTTCCCGCCCACCGCGCCTCCTCGTCAGACGACTGTGAGAAGGGGCCCCTGCTATGCACGAGGCGTTAACAAGGGGCCCCTCCTTCGCACCTCAACTGCCGAAGAAGACCTCGGCCTCTTCGTAGCGCTCCAGCGGCACGGTCTTCAGCTCGCGGGTGGCCTCGGCCAGCGGGACGCGGACGATGTCGGTGCTCTGCATCGCGACCATCTTGCCCCAGTCGCCCTCGTGCACCGCGTCGATGGCCTGGAGGCCGAGCCGGGTGGCGAGCACCCGGTCGAACGCGGTCGGGGTGCCGCCGCGCTGGATGTGGCCGAGCACCACGGTGCGGGCCTCCTTGCCGGTCTTCGCCTCCAACTGCTCGGCGAGCCACTGGCCGATGCCGCCGAGGCGGACGTGGCCGAAGGAGTCCAGCTCCTGGTTGTGCAGCACCATCTGGCCGTCCAGCGGCTGGGCGCCCTCGGCGACCACGACGATCGGGGCGTACTGGTGCTGGAAGCGCTTCTCGACGTAGCCGGCGACCTGCTCGACGTCGAACTGCCGCTCCGGCAGCAGGATCACGTTGGCGCCACCGGCGAGGCCGGCGTGCAGGGCGATCCAGCCGGCGTGCCGGCCCATCACCTCGACGACGAGCGTGCGGTGGTGGCTCTCCGCGGTGGTGTGCAGCCGGTCGATCGCCTCCATCGCGATGTTGACCGCGGTGTCGAAGCCGAACGTGTAGTCGGTGGCGCCCAGGTCGTTGTCGATCGTCTTCGGCACGCCGACCACGTTGACGCCCAGCTCGTGGAGCTTGGTGGCGACGCCGAGCGTGTCCTCGCCGCCGATCGCGACCAGCGCGTCCACGCCCTGCGCGGCCAGGTTCTCCTTGATCCGCTCCACGCCGTTCTCGATCTTGAACGGGTTGGTGCGGGACGAGCCGAGGATGGTGCCGCCGCGCGGCAGGATGCCGCGGACCTCCGCGATGCCCAGCGGCTTGGTCAGCCCCTCGAGCGGGCCCTTCCAGCCGTCCCGGAAGCCCACGAACTCGTGACCGTAGGTGGCGACGCCCTTGCGGACCACCGCCCGAATCACCGCGTTGAGACCAGGGCAGTCGCCGCCGCCGGTGAGCACGCCGATACGCATGATCTGCTCATCCTCCTGAAGCATCAGGTGAAGCCCGGATTAAGCCCCAGGATATGTGTCGGATCAGACCATCGGCGCCATTGCCGGCCCGGGGCGGGCCGTCACTGCGAACTGTAGTCGGCGCACGTGTACGCCGGCACCGCGCCCCGGCCCGTCCCGCCGCCGGACCGACTACCGGTCAGTAGCCGACCTCGTGGTTCTCCCCCGCCTTCGGCGGCTTCCCGGTCACCGCCGCCTTGGCGAAACCGAGCAGGTTGACCACCGTGCTGCCGGGCGAGTCCCAGTACTCCGCCGAGCCGGCGTGCACCTTGATCAGGGTGATCCCCGGCGTCTGGAGGCCGTCCGGGAACCATGCCTTGAGCAGCGGGTTCCACAGGTCCTTCGCGCGGTCGGCGTCCCACTCCTCGGTGGCGGTGCCGGCCACCGACACCCAGGCGTTGTGCTTCTGGTCGGAGAAGCCGACATTGACCTGCGGGTTCACCCGGATCTGCCGGATCTTGGCGGAGTCGGCGTACGCGAAGAACCACAGGTCGCCGTCGAAGTCGGCCTCCTGGAGGCCCATCGGCCGGCTGACCAGTCGCCCGTCGACGGCGCTGGTGGTGAGCAGGCAGATCCGGACGTCCCGGATCAGCTCGGTGACCTTGCGCCGGGCGTCCGCGGCGCTGGTCGGTTCGTTGCTCATGGGGCACTCCTGTCTCGGATCGGCGTGATGCCGCCTCCGGTGCCCCGGGCAGAACGGGTCAAACCTGCCGTGCCAACCGGGCCGGCGCTCAGCGCGTGATCATCGCCCGCCAGCGGGCCAGGTTGTGCCGGGCGTCAACGAGCGCGTCGTGCCGGCCGGCCTCGGCCTCCGGCAGCCGCGGCCGGCCCCGGTCGTCCCAGAGTTGCCGCAGCTCCTTGGTGAACCGGGGGATCTCCCGGGGCAGCGCCGGCATGGCGCCCCAGAGCTGGGCCAGCACCACGTGGTCGTACGCGGCGTACCAGGCCCACAGCTCCAACTGCTCGCCCGGACGGTCCCGCACCGGGGCCAGCAGGAACTCGTGCAGGTCGTCCCGGATCCGCTCCCGGGAACGCCAGGCCCGGTCGGCCGGCGAGGGGAGCTTGTCCAGCACGTTGCGCCGCACCCAGGGCACCGCCCGGGAGTCGTCGAACTCGGTGGAGACCGCGTAGAACTCGCGGCCGTACTCGTCGACGACGCCGATCGACACCAGATCGACGGTGCGGCCGTCCTCGATGAATTCGCAGTCGTAGAAGTAGCGGTAGACCATCGGTCCCATCCTCGCCCATCGGCTCCGCCGGGCCGTCGCCGGGGCGTCCACCGAGGTCGGCGCGGACCGGCCACCCGGTCGGCCATGGTCACGGAAGTGTCTCCGGGGGTGTACAGCACGCTACCGGCGCGTCATGATCTGATGTGTACCGCCGTCGGGCGCCGAACCGGTTGAACTGCCTCGTACCGGGACTGACCGCTTCACCCGGTGTGCGAGCTGGTGACTTCTGACCGGGGAGGGGTTGAGCCGTGGAGTCTCGCCTGCCGGAGCCGGGTGACGCGCTCACGGGCGTGGAGATGTTCGCCGGGCTGGAGCCGGAGGTGCGGCAGCGGGTCATCGCCGCGGCCGTGCCGCGCACGTACCGCAAGGGCCAGCTCCTCTTCGTCGAGAACGACCCCGGCGAGTCGCTGATCGTGCTGCGTCGCGGCGCGGTGGCGGTGTTCCGCACCGCGCCCACCGGCGAGCGCGCCGTACTGTCGGTGATCCGACCCCCGGACGTGCTCGGGGAGGTCTCCCTGCTGGACGCCTCGACCCGGTCGGCCTCGGCGGAGGCGATCGAGGACTGCGCCGCGCTGGCGCTGTCCCGGCCCGCCTTCATGGAGCTGGTGCACTCCAACCCGCGCATCCTGGACGCGGTGATGCGCTCGCTCGGCCAGCTCATCCGCCGGCTCACCGAGCAGAACGCCGACCACGTCTTCCTCGACCTGCCCGGCCGGGTGGCCAAGACGCTGGTCCGGCTGGCCGGCGAGAGCCAGGCCCCGATGATCACGATCGAGCTGAACCAGAGCCAGCTCGCCGAGATGGCCGGCGGCTCGCGGCAGAGCGTCAACCAGGCCATCGGCTCGTTCGCCAGCCGCGGCTGGCTGCGCACCGAGGGGCGCCGGATCGTGGTCACCGACGTGGCCGCGCTGCGCCGCCGCGCCGGCATGAGCGACCGCTAGCCCGACCAGGGCCGGCAGCAGGACGACGGCCGGGCGACGAGCTGGCAGCCGGACGACGAACGGGCCCGCCGGACGACGGCGGGGCCCGGCGGTCACCCCGCCGGACCCCACCCGATGGCACCGTCGTGCCGCGTCAGTCGTCCTTGGTGTCCGCCGGAGGCGCGCTCGGGCCGGGCCCGATCTTCGACGGGTCGGTCTTCTTCGGCGGCGTGGTCGTGGTGGTCGTCGTGGTCTCGGTCGATCCGGTGCCCGTGGGCTGCTCCACCATGCCTTTTTCCTCCAGTTCGGCGAGTGTGACGGCGTCCACGTCGACCGTGTCGCCCGAGGCCCACACCGTCCCCCGTGGATCGGTCCATGAGGCGGAAAGCCGGACGTGCACGGCACTCTCCCTGTCGACGGGACTTCCTGCTAGGGGAGACTAGACCCGGCCGAACAGCGGCGACGTCCCGCCGACCCGTCGGGTACCCGACTGGCCGACCGCGCGGGACAATGGGGACCTCACGCGTACGGAGCCGGACATCGACCTCACCTGTGGACACTGCGCCCGGACCGCCGGGCCGGACGACCGCTTCTGCGGCGGGTGCGGCCGGCCGCTCGCGGCGGCCTGTCCGGGCTGCGGGCACGCCAACGACGTCGGCGCCAACTTCTGCACCAGCTGCGGCCAGCCGTTGCGCGACCACGCGGTCGCGGTGCAGGAGGACCGCCGGCAGGTCAGCGTGCTCTTCATCGACATCGTCGACTTCACCACCTACGCCGAGCGGGCCGACCCGGAACAGGCCCGCGGCCTGCAACAGGTCTACTTCGCCACGGTGCGCCGGCTGGTGCACCAGTACGGCGGCGTGGTGGAGAAGTACATCGGCGACGCGGTGATGGCGCTGTTCGGGGCGCCGGTGGCGACCGACAACGACGCGCTGCGCTGCGTACGCGCCGGTCTGGAGCTGCAACGGAGCCTGGCCAAGCAGCCGGCCGGCCCGCACCCGCCGCTCGGTTTCCGGGTCGGCGTCGCCACCGGCGAGGCCCTTGTCGACCTGGCCGCGGCGCGCGACGGCGGGCAGGCCTTCGTCACCGGCGACGTGGTCAACACCGCGAGCCGGTTGCAGGCGCTGGCCCCGACCGGCGGCGTGGTGGTCGACGAGAGCACCTGGTCCGCCACCCGACGCGAGATGGAGTACGCCGACCAGCCCCCGGTGACGTTGCGCGGCCGGTCGGCGGTGAGCCGGATCTGGCTGGCGGTGCGGGCCCGGCCCCGGCGTGACGGGCAGGGCGCCGAGCTGACCCCGATGGTCGACCGGGACCATGAGCGGGGGTTGCTGGTCAGCGCGCTGCACCGCACCGTCACCGAGCGCACCTCCCAACTGCTGACCGTGTTCGGCCCGGCCGGGGTGGGCAAGAGCCGGCTGCTGCGCGAGCTGGCCCGGCACGCGGCGAACCTGCCCGGCGCGCGGGTCACCTGGCTGACCGGCCAGTGCCCGCCGTTCGGCGAGAACGTCACCTACGCCGCGCTCGCCGACATCGTCCGAAGCTGGGCCGGGCTGACCGGCGCCGACGACCAGGCCGGCACCCGGGAGCGCCTGCGCGAGCGCCTGGGCCGGCTCGCCGACCCGCACGCGGTCCGGCTCGCCGAGGCGCTCGGCCCGCTCGTCGGCGTCTCCGGCGAGCGGCTGACCTCGGCCGAGACCGAGGCGGCGTGGCGGCGCTTCCTGCTGGCGCTGGCCGCGACCGGCCCCACCGTGCTCGTCTTCGAGGACATGCACTGGGCGGACGAGGCGATGCTCTCCTTCGTCGAGCAGCTCGGCGCGGCGGCCCGCAACGTGCCGCTGCTGGTCGTCGCGACCGCCCGCCCGGAGCTGCGCGAGCGGCACCCGGCCTGGACCGGGACGATCAGCGGCGCGATGTCCATCTCGGTGCCGCCGATGCACGACGGGGACATCGACACGCTCTACTCGCTGCTGCTCGGCCAGGCCACGCTGCCCAGCGAGGCCCGCGCGCCGTTGATCGAGTTCGCCGACGGCAACCCGCTCTACGCCCAGGAGTACGCCCGGATGCTGCTCGACGGCGGGCTGGTCGAGCGCTCGGCCGGCATCGGGCGGCTCGATCCGGCCGCGGGCGCCGGGATGCCACGTACCGTCCAGGCGGTCATCGCCAACCGGCTGGACCTGCTCGACCCGGCGGACCGCGCGGTGCTCCAGGCCGCCTCGGTGGTCGGGGTGCAGTTCTGGGCGGCCCCGGTGGCGCTGGCCCTGGGCCGGCCGACGGAGTGGGTGGAGCGGGCGCTGCACCGCCTCCAGCGCCGCGACCTGGTCTTCGAACTGCCGGTCTCGACCATGCCCGACCAGTCGGAGTACCGCTTCCGGCACGTGCTGGTCCGGGACGTCTGCTACCAGCGACTGCCCCGGGCGGAGCGGGTCGTCCGGCACCAACGCGCCGCCGACTGGCTGGAACAGCTCGCCGACGGCCGGCAGCACGACCTGGCCGAGGTGCTGGCCAACCATCGGTGGGCGGCCCACGAGATCGCCCGGACGGTGGGGCTGGACCAGGCGCCGTACGCCGTCGCCACCCGGTCCGCGCTGCACCGGGCCGCCCGCCGGGCGTACGAGCTGCACGCGCTGGAGACCGCGGCCACGCTTGTCGGGCGCGCGCTGAGTGTCGAGTGCGGGCCGGACCCGGCGCTTGAGCTGTTCCAGGCCGAGCTGGCGTTCTACACCGACCGCGACGGCTTCCTGGTCGACGGCGGCGCGGAACTCCTCACCGGCCTGGCCGGGCGGCTGGCCGACGCCGGCGACCTGCCCGGCGCGGCGAAGGCGTGGCGGCTGCTGTCCACGGCCGCCTGGGCCCGCGCCGACCGGTCGGAGATGCGGCGCTGCCTGGACCGGGCGATCCGGCTGCACGCCGAGCTGCCGGACAGCGAGGACAAGGTCGGCGCGCTGCTGGAGCTGGCCCGGGCGCACATGCTCGACGCGGAGACGGAGCCGGCCTGCGCCGCCGCGCGCAGCGCCGCCGAGCTGGCCGAACGGCTGGAGCTGCGGGAGGCGCGGGCCAACGCCCGGATCACACTGGCGGTCGTCCGCTACCAGGCCGGCGCCGAGGAGGCGTACGCCGAGCTGGCCGAGGTCACCGAGGAGTGCCGGGTGGAGCGGCTCACCAGCCGCCGCCGCGCGGTGCACAACCTGGCCTGGGCGTTGCAGGAGGAGGGGGACCTGGCCGGTTCCTCCCGCCTGGTCGACGAGCAGCGCTCGCTCGACCTCGCCGACGAGCACGGCCTGACGGTCAGCTTCAGCGACCAGTGGGCCCGCTCGTACTACCGCGGCGACTGGACCGCGGCGCTGCGGATGGCCGAGGGGTCCACGCGGCGGCCGACCGACGAGTGGGACCTGCACATCGTGGCGGTCTCCGGCTGGATCAGGGCGCTCGGCGACGACCCCGACGCCGGCGACGCCACCCCGGACCTGGTGGACCAGGCGCTGGTCGCGGCCCGGCGCAGCGGCTTCCACCGGGTGCTGCGGTCCACCGTGGCGCACGCCGCGCTCTGCCGGGCGGTGCAGGGTCGGCGGGACGAGGCGCTGGCGCTGCTCGCCGAGTTGGACGAGGACTGGCGGCGGACCCGGATGATCCCGTTCGCCGAGTGGGTGCCGGCGGTCGGTCACGTCGCCGGCCTGCTCGGCGGCGACGCGGCGGTGCTGGTGCGCGACCTGCTGGCCCGCGCCCCGCGCGCCACCCGCTGGGCGCGTGCGGCCGGGCGGTCCGCCGACGCGGCGCTGGCCCGGCGCGACGGGGACGCCGCCCGGGCGGGCCGGCTGTTCACCAGCGCGGCGGCGGACTACGCGGCGATGACCGACGTCACCGACCAGGTGATCGCCTCCGCGCTGGCGGTGGGACCGCTGACCGAGGCGGATCCGCCGGCCGCGGCGGCGACGCTGGCCCGGGTACGCGGGTTCGCGGACCGGCACGCCGCCGCCGGCCTGCTCCGGGTCGCCGGGGCGGGTTGAGCGTCAGGCGGGGACCGGCTGCCGGTGCGGGCGCTTCGCCTTCTGCGCGTACGTGTCGACGTACTCGCGACCGGACAGCTCCATCAACTCGTACATGATCTCGTCGGTGACCGCCCGCTCGACGAACCGGTCGCCGGCCAGGCCGGCGTAGCGGGAGAAGTCCAGCGGCGGGCCGAAGCGGATCCGGACCCGACCCAGGTTGGGCACGATCTGGCCGGTGGGTTGGATGGCGTCGGAGTTGAGCATGGCCATCGGGACCACCGGGGCGCCGCTGGCCAGCGCGAGCCGGGCCACCCCGGTCTTGCCCCGGTAGAGCCGGCCGTCCGGGGATCGGGTGCCCTCCGGGTAGATGCCGGCGATGCCCCCGGCGCGCAGCACCCGGAGCTGGGTGTCGAGGGCCGCCCGGGCGGCCTGGCCGCCGGAGCGGTCGACCGGGATGGTGCCGGAGCCGACGAAGAACATCTTGGTCAGCCACCCCTTCAGGCCCTTGCCGGTGAAGTATTCGGCTTTCGCGATGAAGGTGACTTTTCGCTTGACGATCAACGGCGTGAAGATCGAGTCGGAGAACGAGAGGTGATTGCTGGCCAGGATCACCGGGCCGGTGGCCGGCACGTGCTCCAGCCCCTCGACCTGCGGGCGGAAGACCAACCGCAGCAACGGGCCGAGGATGATGTACTTCAGCAGCCAGTACAGCACCGGGGTCCTTCCGGGAGAGGTGGCGACACGCGGGATCGTGCGGAAAGAGGGTACGAACCACGTACGCCGCGCCACAACGCACTCCCGGAACCGGCCTCCGACGTGTCAGGATTCAGGGCACGACGTCAGGCCGTGGCGAAGGGGGTGGCCGGTGTCAGGGGGCGGGGCCCGTCGAGGGCGGCGGGACAACGGGCTCGACGCGGCCGAGTACGCGGTCGCGGGCGACGTGGATCCGCGCGTCGGTGAGCACCTGCTCGACGTGCTGGCCGCCGGCGGCATCGCCGCCTACCTCCAGCCCTCCGCCGACCTCAACCCGGTGACCCGCACCACCACGGTGCCGGCCCGACCGGTCGACCGGCTCTACGTCGACCGGTCCCACCTCACCACCGCCCGGGACTACCTCACCCAACTCGCCGACGAGGGGGCCGGGTCGTCCCGTGCCGACGAGCCCGACATCGAGGCCGAGTGGGCCAAGATCGTGGCGGGTTTCCACACCGCGCCGGCCGCCGGCAGCCACCCCTGGCCGGCCGCCGAGGACGTCGAGGACCCGGCCGCGCCGGGCGGCGCTGCCGCCGGCCGCGCCGAGGAGCCGGCCGGGCCGACCGCCACGGACGTGCGCCGCCTGCCCTTCGCCGCGGACGTGTCAGGCGTCTCGGTGAGCCGCGGTCGGCACGACGAGCCGTCCCTGCTGGACGGGCTGGACACGTTCGGCGCCGACCTGCCGGAGGACGCGGAGGAGGAGCACTACACCCCGCCCCCGCCGCCGCCGTTGCCGCGCTTCTCGAAGTACGCGGCGCTGGGCGTGCTCTGCATCGTGGTCGGGTTCCTGTTCTTCCTCTCGCCGACCGTGATGTCGCTCGTCGACCCGTCGGTGGTGACCGTGCTCGGCTTCACCGGCATCCTGGCCGGTTTCGTGATGCTGATCTGGCGGCTGCGCCCCGGCGACCGGGACGACCACGACCCGGACGACGGCGCGGTCGTCTGAGCCGCCACGGCGGTTGCCCGGATCGCGGGACGCGGTACGCCCCGCGGCGATCCGGTAACAGGGGTGTAACTTACGGTCAGTAGGAATACCGCTGAACGTCACGTCCCGCACCGGCTGTCCGGTTTGCGCTTTCCCCGGGTGGCCGGTACCCCTGCTGAGCGGATTGCCCGAGATGCGACAGAGCCCCCTCGTGGTGGTGGCCAACCGCCTCCCCATCGACGACAGTGTGGCGCCGGACGGCGCCTTCGAGTGGCGCCGCAGCCCTGGCGGACTGGTGAGCGCCCTGCACCCCCTGCTCCGACACACGCCCGCGACCTGGGTGGGTTGGGCCGGCGGCACCGGCCCGGCACCCGCCCTGCCCGACGTGGACGGTGTCCGGATGCGCAGCGTCCCGCTGAGCGCCGAGGACTTCCGCGACCACTACGAGGGCTTCGCCAACGCCACCCTCTGGCCGCTCTACCACGACGCGGTCGAGCAACCGGAGTACCACCGCCGCTGGTGGGAGGCGTACCAGCGGGTCAACCAGCGGTTCGCCGAGGCCGCCGCCGAGGTGGCCGAGCCGAGCGGGCTGGTCTGGGTGCAGGACTACCACCTGCAACTGGTGCCCGGGATGCTCCGCGCGCTCCGCCCGGACCTGCGGATCGGCTTCTTCCTGCACGTGCCGTTCCCCCCGCCGGAGCTGTTCATGCAGCTCCCCCGCCGGGCCGAACTGCTGCGCGGGATGCTCGGCGCCGACCTGATCGGCTTCCAGCGGGCCCAGGCCGCGCACAACTTCGCCCAGCTCGCCGCCAAGGTGCTCGGCCTGTCCGCGAGCGACCGGCGGATCGGCGTCGACGACCGGGTGGTGCGCATCGGCGCGTTCCCGGTCGCCATCGACACCGCCGAGATGTCCGCGCTCGCCGCCCGACCCGAGGTGGCCGAGCGGGCCCGTCGGCTCCGGCAGGATCTCGGCCAGCCCGAGCAGGTGATCCTCAGCGTCGACCGGATGGACTACACCAAGGGCATCGAACAGCGCCTCAAGGCGTACCGGGAACTGCTGGCCAGCGGCGACGTCAAGGTACGGGACACCGTGCTGGTGCAGGTGGCGGTGCCCAGCCGGGACCGGGTCGCGCAGTACCAGATCCTGCGCGACCGGGTGGAGCACCAGGTGGGGCGGATCAACGGCGAGTTCGGCCGGGTCGGCGAGCCGGCGATCCACTACCTCACCCAGCCCTTCGACCGGGCCGAGCTGGTGGCGCTCTACCGGGTCGCGGACGTGATGGCGGTGACGCCGCTGCGCGACGGGATGAACCTGGTGGCGAAGGAGTACGTGGCGGCCCGGGTGGACGGCACCGGCGCGCTGCTGCTCAGCGAGTTCGCCGGCGCGGCCGCCGAGCTGGAACAGGCGTACCTGGTGAACCCGCACGACCTGGACGGGCTCAAGCAGGGGCTGCTCGCCGCGCTGCGGGCCGGCCCGGAGGACGTCGCGACCCGGATGCGTGCGATGCGGGAACACCTGGCCCACAACGACATCCACGCCTGGGCGGCGTCCTACCTGAGCGCGCTGGAGGAGAGCGGGTCGCTTGTCGGCCGCCGGGCCACCCTGCGGTGACCCGGCGCCCGGCGCTCAGCCCGGGGTGGGCGCCGGGTCCTTGTCCAGCCAGTCCAGGATCGCGTCGATCGGCTCCCGCCAGCGGGCGTCGAGCATCAGGTCGTGACCCATGCCGGGGAAGAGCAGCGGAGCCGAGGCGTACCGGCGGGCCGCCCGGGTGAGCGCCGTCGCCGGCAGCACCCGGTCGTCGGGGCTGCCGAGCACCAGCACCGGCGGCCGGCCCACCGCCGGCTCCGGCTGCCGGCCGGTGAGCAGTTGCCACTGCGCGCGACGGCCGGCCCGACCGAGCCGGGCCACGTGCCGGCGCGCGACGGCGTCGGGCAGTTCCCGGCTGAACAGTTGCCGCCGGTTGAGCCGCAGCCCGGCGCCGAAGACCGCCGGCACCGTGCCGGCCGGGTTGCGCCGCAGCGCCGCGCCGAACGTCCCCCAGCCGCCGAGCACCGGCGCCACCAGCACCGCGGCCCGCGCCGGGTAGCGGGACATCGCATGCGCCACCACCCGGGCGCCGGCGCCGTGCCCCACCAGCACCGCCTGCCGCGGCAGGCTCGCCGCCACCTGCGTCACGTCATGGGTGTACGCGCGCAGCGTCGCGTCCGGCGCCGGCTCGCTGTCGCCGTGCCCGCGCAGGCTCAGCGCGTACGCCGGGAAGCCGCGACCGGCGGCGTGGCCCAGCCAGTGTTCGGCGAACGCCCACGCGCCGTGGCCGAAGCCGGGCACGAACAGCAGCGGTGGCTTGGCCTCCTCCTGCTCGGGCAGCGCGGCCAGCACCTCGCGGCGTACCGGCCGCTCCGGCCGGGCCCACTCCCAGGCCCGGACCACCCGCACCCGCTCGCTGGTCATTTGTCGTCCTCCAGCTCGTGCAGGGCACGCTGCAACGCGCGCAGGTAGTCGGCGTGCCCGACCTCGAACCAGTGCCGGGTGCTGTCCTTGACCTTCGCCGAGTACCGCTCGCCGAGGCCGGCGCGGACCCGGCGGTCGAACGCGGCGACCCGCTCCGGCCGGGCGATGCGCAGCGTGAGCAGCCGGGCGAAGAGCACGCTCTGCCAGTGCGAGATGGTGAAGATGCCGGAGTCCGGCTGCACCAGGCCGACCACGGCCAGCGTGGGATGACCGGCGGTGAACGCGTTCAGCCACAGGCGGGGCCGGCCGGAGCCGTCCTCGTCGCCGAGCACCCGGCCGTGCAGGAACTCGAAACGCGGCAGATAGCCGGTGGCGAAGACGACCAGTTCCGGGTCGATCCGCCGGCCGTCGCTCAGCTCCACCGTGCGGTCGTGGAAGCGGGTCACGTCCGGCACCGGGGTGATCTCGCCGTGCCCGACGTAGTACACGAGTTGGCTGTTGGCGATCGGGTGCGTCTCGTACACCCGGTGGTCGGGCTTCGGCAGGCCGAACCGGGTCAGGTCGCCGACGGTCAGCCGCAGTGTCCAGTGGTAGAGCCACTGCCGCACCCGCAGCGGCACCCGCAGCGCCAGCAACGTGTCGTTGACCTGGTCGGCCGGGCGGCCGAGGACGTACTTGGGGGCGTACCAGTAGCCGCGCCGGGTGGAGTGCCAGCAGTGGGACGCCTGCTGGGCCGCCTCGACCGCGATGTCACAGCCAGTGTTGCCGGCGCCGACCACCAGCACCCGCTTGCCGCGCAACTGGGCCGGGTCCTTGTAGGACGAGGCGTGCATGACCTCGCCCCGGAACTCCGCCAGCCCCTCGTACCGGGGCAGTTTGGGCGACCAGTTGTGGCCGTTGGCCAGCACCACGGCGGCGTAGCGGGAGGTGCGCTCCGGGCCGTAGCCGCCGGTGCTGCGGGTGGTCACGTCCCAGCGGTCCCCCTCGACCGGCTCGACCCGGATCACCTCGGTGCCGAACCAGACGTGCTGGCGCAGGTCGAAGTGGTCGGCGTAGCGCTCGAAGTAGGACAGCAGTTGGCTGTGGTGCGGGTAGTCCGGCCAGTCGTCCGGCATCGGGAAGTCCGGGAACTGGGTGAACGGGCGGGAGGAGATGAGGTGTGTGCTGCCGTAGACCGGGCTGCGGTCGTGCCGCCAGTTCCACGCCCCGCCGACGCCGGTCTCCCGCTCGTAGCAGTCCACGCCGAAGCCGGCCTCGCGGAGGTTCTTGACGGCGGTCAGCCCGCTGGCGCCGGCGCCGATGACGCAGACCGTGTCGCCCCGGTCGGAGACCGGGCGGTCGTCCCGGCTCGGGACGGCCGTGGGGTCCGGTTCGGGGCGGCCGAGATCGGTGGAGGAGGACACCGGGAAATCTCCTTTGTGCGGCACGCGTGCCGGGTCGGTGCGAAATCCTGCCGAGAATGCCCGCCGTTGTCCAGCCGCCCGGAAGCCGGCACGGCTCACCCGGGCGGACCGCCTGACACTGGGTGACCGCCCACCTCTTCACGCACGGTGAGCGCCGCGTGGCGCGGCGGTCCTGTCGGTCCGACGCCTTTGCTCTGCAGCTACGGACGCAGCACTGGCGTGAGCTGGTCAGGTACCGAAGGGCCGCGACAACGGGCCGCTTCCCGTCGATCACCATGGGTAGCCGGTGCTTATGCGGCTGCAGAGCAAAGGCGCCGACAGGTCGGCTACCCCGACCGCCGACACCTCACGTTCCGTCACGGCCGGGTCGCGACCACCAACGCACCCGCTCCGAGCCCCGTCCGCCGGCCCGAGCCACGGTCGGACCGGAGCGGGCCACCGGCCGGATTTCGCCCCGGACCGCCGGTCCGGCCGCCGCGGCGGTCAGCCGGCGGCGGGCAGCAGCAGGTCGACCAGGACCGGGAAGTGGTCGCTGGCGAGGCGGGTGCGCGGCGTGTCCACCACGTCGTAGTCGACCACGGTGATCCGCGGGTCGACGAAGAGCGCGTCGATGCGGCGCCGGGGATCGGCGCAGGAGAACGTGTGTCGGTCGGCCCGGTCGGCGGCGACCGCGGTGTCGGTCAGCCCCTCGGCCACGGTCCGCCAGGCCGGTCCGTCCGGCCCCTCGTTGAGGTCGGCGCCGGCCACCACCGGCAGCGGGGACGCGGCCAGCTCCCGCTTGAACGCCGCCGCCTGGGCCGGCCGCTCCGCCGGGTCGGTGGACAGGTGCGAGCCGGCCAGCAGGAAGTCGACGCCGCCCACCCGGCACCGCGCGTACGCGGCCCCGCGCAGGTGCCGGCCCGGCGTCAGCGGGTAGCGCGTGCACCGGGTCTCGGTGACCCGTACCCGGAGGCTGGTCAGCAGCAGGTTGCCAAGCGACGGCAGGCCGCCGGCGGCGACCACCAGGCCGAACGAGTCGGCAAGCGTGGCGCACTTCTGCCGCCACCGGAACCGGCGCGGCCCCTCCTGGACGATCACCACGTCCGGCGCGGCCTCGCGGACCACCTCGGCCAGCGCGGCGGTGTCGTCACGCTGGCTGTGGACGTTGTAGGACAGCACCCGCAACGGCACACCCGACACGTCAGATCCTCCGGGCCAGGTCGGCGGCGCCGATCACGCCGGCGGTGTTGCCCAGCTCGGCCGGGCGCACCTCGGCGACGGGCAGGCGGCTGCGCTGGGCCAGCGCGTCGGTGAACGACCGCCGGGTCGGGCCGAGCAGCAGGTCGCCGGCGTCGATCACGCCGCCGCCGACCACCAGCACCTGCGGGTCCAGGATCTGCGCCATGTCCGCGAGGCTGGTGCCGAGCCAGCGCCCGACCTGGGCGAACGCCTCGGTGGAGACCGGGTCGCCGTCCTTGGCCGCGGCGGTCACCATCGGACCGGTGATCGCCTCCGCCTCGCCGTCGGCCAGCTTCAGCAACGCGGTGGCCCGGTGCGGCTCCTGCCGGGCGGCGGCGCGGGCGAAGCGGACCAGCGCGCTGCCGCTGGCGTACTGCTCGATGCAGCCGAGCCGGCCGCAGCCGCACTGGTGGCCGTCCGGCACGGTGAGCATGTGCCCCAGCTCGGCGGCGATGCCGTTGGCGCCGCGGACCAGCTCGCCGCCGAGCACGATGCCGCCGCCGACGCCGGTGCCGATGGTGAACATGACCATCGAGTCGTCGGCGTCCCGGGCCGCGCCGTAGCGGAACTCCGCCCAGGCGGCCACGTTCCCGTCGTTCTCCACGATCACCGGCAGCCCGGTGGCGTTGCTGACGTACTCGCGCAGCGGCTCGTCCCGCCAGGCCAGGTTGGGCGCGAAGAGCACGGTGGAGCGGGTGGCGTCGATCCAGCCGGCCGCGCCGATGCCGACCGCCTCGACGGTCCGGCCGGCGGTCAGCTCCGTGACCACCTCGATGATGACGTCCCGGGTCTTGGCCACGTCGTCGGCGGGGGTGTCCCGTCGCGTCTGCACGAGTACCGCGCCGGTGTCGTCCACGACACCGCCGGCCACCTTCGTGCCACCGACGTCGACTCCGATGGTCAGCGTCACCGCTGCCACTCCCCTCTGCTGTGCTGCCCCGGGCGCCGGCCGAACCGGCCGTGCGATCCGGGATGTCCGGTGGTCAGGCCCCGTCGCCTGGTGCGTCCGCGCCCGCCTCGCCGGGCGCCCGCGAGGCGGGCACCGTGGGCCGGCCGGCCGGCGGCCGGCTCGGCGCCGGCCCCGCCGGCCCGGCGGCGTCGACGGGCGGCTGCGGCGGCTCCGGCTCGGCGTGCCTGCCGCCACGCCGCGACCCCGAGCCGTCGGAAGCACCCGGATCGGCCGCGCCCTCCCCCCGGGTGGCGGCGGACCACACGTCCTGCTCGGGTGCCGGCTGAGAATCATGCCCGGTACGGGTCGCCTCGCGCCACACGTGATCTCCCGACCCGGTCGGCGCGGGGCCGCCGGGGCCGGTCGACGCCGCCGGTGCCGGCGGGTCGGCCGGTGTCCCCGGACCGGCCGGTTCCGCCGGGGCGAACGCCCGCAGCAGGCTGGCCACACCGGCCGCCAGGTCAGCGGCGCCGGTGGCGAGCCGCTCGGCGAATTCCGGACTCGGGTCCCGCAACGCCGCGATCCCCCGGCAGACCGGGCAGACGCAGCATTCCGGCGAGCCGGTGGCGAAACCGGCGCCGGTGCCGGTCGGGATGTGACCGAGGACACCCGAGAGGATCCCACCGAGCGGGCCGCGGCCCCCGGCGCCGGACGAGGCGGCGGCCATCCGCGCGGTGGCCAGCAGCGTGACGACGAGGCGCTCGGCCTCTTCCCGGGCCGAACCCGGATCAGTGGTGCCCATGGTTCGGCTCCTCCAGCGTGACGACCGGGACGGCGATCGGATCAGTTGGCCGCACCGGGTGCTTCTACCCGGCGCTTGAGCTGCTTCAACGCCGTATCCATGATCATTTTTTCGGCCTTGCGGCGGAACATGCCGAGCATCGCCACGGACAGCTCCACCTCCAGCGTGTAGGTCACCGTGGTCGTCCCGTCCGGGTTGCCGACCAGGTCGTACGACCCGCGCTGGGACCGCTGCATCGTCGACGGCGCGACCAGGTGCCACTCGATCCGGGAGATGTCCTCGGCGTACTCGTACGCCAGCACGTACTCGTCGGCCAGCACGCCCGCGTCCAGCGTGAACCGGACCTGGCTGGCGTAGCCGTCCTCGTACTCCTCGATCACCTCGGCCCGGCGCACCGACTCGGTCCACTCCGGGTAACGGGGGAAGTCACAGATGACGGCCGCCACCTGCTCCGGTGACGCGCCGACGATGATCGACTGGGTGGAGGAGTCCGCCATGGGGGGAGGCTACCCGGCTCCTCACCCGGGCGGGCGGGTAGGTTTCGACAGAGCCGACCAGGCCGGCCCGGCGCCGGTGCGAGCACGAGGGAGTGCAGGTGCGCGAGTTCTCCGTCCCGCCGATCGTCACCGTCGGCGACGCGGCCAACCTGACCGACCCGGTCTGGGAAAACGCCGAGGTCGCCCCGGACACCGTGCAGTTCGTCCGGCCGGCCGGCGACGCGGGGCCGGTCGAGGTGACCTGCCGGCAGTTCCGCGACGAGGTGGTCGCGGTGGCCCGGGGCCTGATCGCGGCGGGCGTGTCCCCCGGCGACCGGGTCGGGCTGATGAGCCGCACCCGCTACGAGTGGACCCTGCTCGACTACGCCATCTGGGCGGCCGGCGCGGTCACCGTGCCGATCTACGAGACCTCCAGCGCCGAGCAGGCCGCCTGGATCCTCGGCGACTCGGGCGCGGTGGCAGTGGTGGTGGAGAGCACCGCGCACGCGACGCTCGTCGCCGGCGTCCGGGACCGGCTGCCCGACCTGCGCGAGGTCTGGCAGATCGAACTGGACGCGGTGCACGAGCTGGTCACCGCCGGCGCCTCGGTGGACCCGGCCGAGGTCGAGGTGCGCCGCTCGACGCTCCGGGCCGACGACCTCGCCACGATCATCTACACCAGCGGCACCACCGGCCGGCCGAAGGGCTGCGTGCTGACCCACCGCAACATCTACGCCGACATCGCCAACGCGGTGCCGGTGCTGCCGAACCTGTTCCGCCAGGGCGCCTCCACCCTGCTCTTCCTGCCGCTGGCACACGCGTTCGCCCGGCTGATCCAGGTCGGCGTGGTGCAGGCCCGCGCCACCATGTCGCACTGCGCGGACACCAGCGACCTGGTGGGCGCGCTCCAGGAGTTCAAGCCGACGTTCGTGCTCTCCGTACCCCGGGTCTTCGAGAAGGTCTACAACGGCGCGCGGCAGAAGGCCGAGGCGGACGGCAAGGGCAAGATCTTCGACCGCGCGGAGAAGGTCGCCATCGCCTGGAGCGAGGCGCTGGAGACGCCGGGCGGCCCGGGCCTGGCGCTGCGCGCCCAGCACGCGCTCTTCGACCGGCTGGTCTACGGCAAGCTGCGGGCGGCGCTGGGCGGCCGGTGCCGCGACGCGATCTCCGGCGGCGCACCGCTCGGCGCCCGGCTCGGGCACTTCTTCCGGGGCGTCGGGGTGACCGTCTGCGAGGGGTACGGCCTCACCGAGACGTCGCCGGCCGCCGCCGCGAACCTGCCCACCGGCACCCGGATCGGCACGGTCGGCCGCCCGCTGCCCGGCGTCACCGTCCGGATCGACGACGACGGCGAGATCCTGATCTCCGGCGACATCGTCTTCCAGGGGTACTGGCACAACGAGGCGGCCACCGCCGAGGCGCTCACCACCGACGGCTGGTTCCGCACCGGCGACCTGGGCCAGCTCGACGCGGACGGCTACCTCAGCATCACCGGCCGGAAGAAGGAGATCATCGTGACCGCCGGCGGCAAGAACGTCGCCCCGGCGGTGCTGGAGGACCAGGTCCGGGCGCACCCGTTGATCAGCCAGTGCGTGGTGGTCGGCGACCGGCAGCCGTTCATCGCGGCGCTTGTCACCATCGACGAGGAGGCGCTGCCGAAGTGGCTGGCCGGGCACGGGCGCCCGGAGACCACGAGCGCCGCCGAGCTGCGCGACGACGAGGCGCTGCGGGCCGAGGTGCAGGGCGCGGTCGACCAGGCCAACCAGTCCGTCTCCAAGGCCGAGGCGATCAAGGTGTTCCGGATCCTGCCCCAGGACTTCACCGAGGCGACCGGAGAGCTGACCCCCTCGCTGAAGGTCAAGCGGCAGGTCGTCCACAAGACGTACGCCACGGAGATCGCGGAGATCTACCGGCGCTGACTACGATCCGTCAGGTGCCCGCCTCCACATCCGGACAGCCGCAGACGCAGCTCCTCGCGGTCGCGGCCCGCGCGGTTCTCCTCGCGCTGGTCGCCGCCCTGACCCTGTTCGCCACCCGCGACGCCACCGAACTCTGGTGGATCGCCCTGCTCGGCATCGCCGGGCTACCCGCCGTCCTGGCCCCGCAGCACCGGCTGCTCACCCCGATCAGCCGCTTCGCCGAGGTGGTGGTGCTCGGGCTGGCCGCCAGCCAGGTCGCCGCCGGCGCCCACCTCACCGGCGTCACCGACGGGCTGGGCGCGTCGGCGGTGCTGCCGTACCTGGCCGTGCCGGTCACCGTGACCGCGCTGCGCCGCCGGTTCTCCGAGGGCGCCGCGCTGCTCGCGGTCACCGCGGCGACGCTGCTGGTCAGCGCCGCGTTCACCGAGGTCGGCGGCGAGCCGCAGCTCGGCCAGCTCGGTTACCTCGCGGTCTGCGCGCAGTGGCTGATCCTGGCCGGCCTCGGCCTCTACACCGCCGGCACGCTCCAGCGGGTGATGCGGGTCCGCGGCGAGGGCAAACCCCAGCCGTACGCCGAGGCCACCCGGCTGTTGACCCAGCTCCGGACGGTGGCCCGGCAGCTCCCCGGCGCCACCCTGGACCCGGGCGGCATCTCCGAGCACCTGCTGGAGGAGCTGCGGGTGGTGGCGAAGACCGACCGGGGCGCGGTGCTCTCCGCCAGCGGCGGCGGCCGGCTGGTGGTGCTCGCCCAGATCGGCGCGGACCGGGTCGACTGGGAGACCACGCTCGACGCCGACTCGGCCATCGCCGACGCCTGGGCCAGCCAGCAGCCGACGGTCTCGGCCCGCTCGCAGGCCCGGTCCCGGCACTCCGGTGAGGTGTCCGCGCTGATCGTGCCGCTGGTCGCCGGCGTACGCACGGTCGGCCTGGTGGTGATCGAGGCGGACACCGGCGCCGCGTACCCGCCGCCGGTGGTGTCCCGGGTGACCGCGCTGACCGGCCCGGCGGCGCTGCGGCTGGAGGCCGCGCTGCTCTTCGACGAGGTGCGCTCGCTGGCCACCAACGAGGAGCGGCAGCGGCTGGCCCGGGAGATCCACGACGGGGTCGCCCAGGAGCTGGTGATGGTCGGGTACGGCATCGACAACGCGCTGGCGTACGTCGACGAGGACCCGAAGGAGACCGCCGAGGCGCTGCGTACGCTGCGGCACGAGGTCACCCGGGTGATCCAGGAGCTGCGGTTGAGCCTGTTCGAGCTGCGCAGCGAGGTGGACCGGCACGGTGGCCTGGCGGCGGCGATCGCCGAGTACGCCCGCACCGTCGGCGCCTCCGGCGGACTGCGGGTGAACCTGTCCCTGGACGAGTCCACCGCCCGGCTGCCGGCCGCCACCGAGGCCGAGTTGCTGCGCATCGCCCAGGAGGCGGTGACCAACGCGCGCAAGCACGCCGGCGCGTCGAACCTCTGGGTCACCTGTGAGGTGGATCCCCCGTACGCCCGGATCGAAGTGTCGGATGACGGTCACGGCATCGGTGACCAGCGGCCCGAGGGGCACTATGGTCTTGCGATCATGGCGGAGAGGGCGGAACGTATCCGAGGCCGGTTGGAGATCAGGCCGCGGCAACCCAGCGGCACAACCGTGGCGGTGGTACTCGGCTCGTCGCCCCGGCGCGATAAGGTGCGCGGCAGCGCCGCAGCAGCAGAAGGGGAGTAACCCGAGGATGACCACTAGCCCGACACCGGCCACCCGGACCAAGGTCCTCCTTGTCGACGATCACGACCTGATCCGCAAGGGTCTGCGGCACGCCTTCGAGCGGGACCGGCAGTTCGAGGTCGTGGGTGAGGCCGCCACGGCCGCGGAGGGCGTGCGCCAGGCCGGCGCGCTCCAGCCCGACGTGGTGATCATGGATTTGCGACTGCCCGACGGCAGCGGTCTGGAGGCCACCCGCGCGCTGCGCAAGTCCAGCGCCTCGATGGGCATCGTCGTACTGACCATGTACGCCGGCGACGACCAGCTCTTCGGCGCGCTGGAGGCGGGGGCGAGCGCGTTCGTCCCGAAGACCGCCCCGGCCGACGAGGTGGTGGCCGCGGCCCGGCACGCCGCCTCCTCCCCCAGCGCGTTCACCGCGGCCGACCTGGCCGAGGCGATGAAGCGCCGGCTGGCCCCGTCCGGCCCGCAGCTCTCCCCCCGCGAGGGGCAGGTGCTGCGGCTGCTCGCCGACGGCATGAGCGTCGCCGGCATCGCCAAGCAGCTCTTCGTCAGCGAGTCGACCGCCAAGACCCACATCTCCAAGCTCTACGAGAAGCTGGGCGCGGCCAACCGGGCCCAGGCGCTGATGACCGCGCTGCGGCTGGGGCTGCTGGAGGCCCCCGACGCGCCGAAGTTCTGACGGCACCGCCGGAGAGGCCCCGTCCGCACGCCGGACGCGGGCCTCTCCGGCATTTCGGGCACGAGCCGACCGCGTACGGTGAACGGCCGGACGCGGAACGGCGGTGGTCTTTGCACCGCGTCAGCGGCCGGGCAGAATACCCGGGTGATCCGCGCGGCGGTGACGCCGCGCGTCGCCGACACCCAAGGGGCAGGGACATGCAGCGGCCGGACTGGGCACCCGACACCATCGACATCGAGCGCCCGAGCGTGGCCCGCATGTACGACTACTACCTGGGCGGTTCGCACAACTTCGCGGCCGACCGGGTCGCCGCGCGGGCGATGGTCGAGGCGGTGCCGGAGGCCCCGCTGATGGCCCAGGCCAACCGCGCCTTCCTCCGCCGGGCGGTGCACTACCTGGCCGAGACCGGGGTGCGGCAGTTCCTGGACATCGGCTCCGGCATCCCGACCGTGGGCAACGTGCACGAGATCGCCCAGGGCATCGACCCCGACTCCCGGGTGGTCTACGTCGACGTGGACCCGGTGGCGGTCGCGCACAGCCAGGAGATCCTGGCCGGCAACGAGCGGGCCGCCGTGGTCCGGGAGGACCTGCGCGACCCGGTGGCGATCCTGCGCCACCCGGACGTCACCCGGTTGATCGACTTCACCGAGCCGGTCGCGGTGATGATCGTGGCGGTGCTGCACTTCATCCCGGACTCCGACCGCCCGGAGGAGATCCTGCGGACGCTGCGCGCGGCGCTGGCGCCCGGCAGCCACCTGGTGCTCTCCCAGGCCAGCGACGACGGCCGGGACGGCACCGGCGAGCGGGCCGAGGCGGAACGGGTCTACCGGCGCACCGACAGCCAACTCTTCATCCGCGGTCGGGCCGAGCTGACCGCGCTGTTCGCCGGGTTCGAGCTGGTCGACCCGGGCGTGGTGTGGGTGCCGCAGTGGCGACCGGACGCCCCCGACCAGGCGGAACACGCCGAACGGGCGGTCTTCATGGGCGGGGTCGGGCGGCTCGGTGCCTGACGACGTGGCCACCGTGACCGCCGCCGGCCGCTGCCGCCCCGGCGTCTTCGCCCGGGCCTGGGCCAAGGCGGTCTCCGGGACCAGCTACCTGCCGATGACCCAGGCGCAACTGGAGGAGATGCTGCAACGGCTCACCGAGCGGCTCGCGCAGGCGATGCGCGCCGACCCGTTCGACCTGCGGATCGGCCAGCAGGTGGGCGCGGAGCTGGTGCAGTCGCACATCGCCTCCGCCGAGGGCCTGGGCCGCACCGTCGAGGTGATCCAGCTCCGGCTGGTCCGCGACCTCGACCTGGACGTCGCCGACGTCGAGGACCGGATGTCCCGGCTGCTCGCCACCGTCGCCACCGGGTACGCCCGGGCGCTGCGCGACCGCACGCTGGACGAGCAGGAGTCCATCCGGCGGGCCGCCATGATGGCGCGCGCCCAGGCCGAACGGGCGCTGCGGGACAGCGAGGCCCGCTTCCGGCACCAGGCCACCCACGACCCGCTGACCGACCTGCCGAACCGCACGCTGTTCACCGAGCGGCTGACCGCCGCGATCGTCGCGCCCGGCCGGGGCGCGGACCGGATCGGGGTCTGCTTCCTCGACCTGGACCGGTTCAAGGTGGTCAACGACTCCCTCGGTCACCAGGTCGGCGACTCGCTGCTGGTGGCGGTGGCGCAGCGGCTGCGCCGGACGCTCGGCGAGCACCTGGTGGCCCGCCTGGGCGGCGACGAGTTCGTGATCCTGGTGGAGCGCACCGCGGGCACCGACGACGTGGTCAAGGTCGCCGAGGCGGCGCTGGAGGCGGTACGCGAGCCCGCGCTCGTCGACGGGCACGAGCTGACGGTGTCGGCGAGCATCGGCATCGTGGAGCGGCCGGTGGCCGGCACCTCGCCGATGGAGCTGATGCGCGCCGCGGACAGCACGCTGCACTGGGCCAAGGCCGCCGGCGGGGCCCGCTGGTCGTTGTTCGACGCCGACCGTAACCGCCGCGAGCTGGCCCGCTACGCGCTCTCCGCGGCGATCCCGGCCGCGCTGGACCGGGGCGAGTTCTACCTCGACTACCAGCCGCTGACGTCGCTGCGTGACGGCCGGGTGCTGGGCATGGAGGCGCTGGTGCGCTGGCGCCACCCGGAACTGGGGGTGCTCCGGCCGGACAGCTTCATCCCGCTGGCCGAGGAGACCGGCCTGATCGTGCAGCTCGGCAGCTGGGTGCTGGCCGAGGCGTGCCGCGAGGCGGGCACCTGGTCGGCGGCGGGTGGCGACGCGCCGTTCGTCAGCGTCAACCTGGCCGTACGTCAGTTGCACCGGGCCGACCTGGTGCCCGAGGTGCGGGGCGTGCTCGGCCGTACCGGCCTGCCCCCGGAACGGCTGCAACTGGAGGTCACCGAGAGCACCATGATGAGCACCGTGGTCGAGCCGGTCCGGGCCCTGCGGGTGCTCGGCGATCTCGGCGTCCGGGTGGCCATCGACGACTTCGGCACCGGCTACTGCAATCTCGCGTACCTGCGGGACCTGCCGGTGACCGAGTTGAAGGTGGCCGGCGAGTTCGTGACCGGGTTGCGCGCGCCGGCCGGCGATCCGGGCGGCCGTACCGACGAGCGGATCCTCGCCTCGCTGGTCTCGCTGGCGCACGCCCTGGACCTCACGGTCACCGCCGAGGGGGTGGAGACGGCCGGCCAGGCGGACCGGTTGCGCGCCATCGGCTGCGACGCCGGTCAGGGCTGGCACTTCGGCCGCCCCGGCTCGGCGCTGCAACACCTCACCCGCGCGCCCGCGGCGTAAGGAGGGGCCCCTTCTTAACGCTTCAGGTATAGGAGGGGGCCCCGCTTAACACTGTGCCGAGCGTTTCCCGACCCCGGAGGCACCCATAAACGGTCAGCGCGTTCTCGCCCTCGTTCTCTTCGTCGTCGCGTTCCTGGCGCTGGCAGCCTCCCGCGCCCTTCCCTTCCTGGACGACGTCCCCGGTGCGGCAAAGTTTGGCGTCGCGGTGGCTGGAGCCGCCTGCGTACTGGTGGGCGTCTGGCTGTGGCAGCGAGCCAGCCCCGAATCCGAGGGCTGAGCGGACGTCTGATTCACGTACCACACCCGGTCGCCGCACGCGGTCAGCCTGCCTGGCGGCGGGTGTCCGCCCCGTCCAGATAGGCCAGCACGGCCAGCACCCGCCGGTTGTCGTCACCGGACGGCGGCATCCGCAGCTTGCTGAAGATGCTGTTGATGTGCTTGTCGACGGCCTTCTCGGTGACGAACAGCGGGGCCGCCACCGCGGCGTTCGACCGGCCCTCGGCCATCAGGCCGAGCACCTCGCGTTCCCGCGCGGTCAGCTCGGCGAGCGGCCCGGCGCCGTCGCGGCGGGCCAGCAACTGGGCCACCACCTCCGGGTCCATCACGGTGCCGCCGGCGGCGACGCGGCGCACCGCGTCGACGAACTGGTCCACGTGCGACACCCGGTCCTTGAGCAGGTAGCCGACGCCGCCGCGCCGGTCGGCGAGCAGCTCACGAGCGTAGAGCTGCTCGACGTGCTGGGACAGCACGAGCACCGGCAGCCCGGGCAGCTCGGCGCGGGCCCGCACGGCCGCCTGCAACCCCTCGTCGGTGAACGTCGGCGGCAGCCGTACGTCGATCACCGCGACGTCCGGCCGGTGCGCGGCCAGCGCGGGCAGCACTGACGGTCCGTTGTCGACGGCCGCCACCACCTGGCAGCCGAACGCCTCCAGGATCCTGGTCAGCCCGTCTCGGAGGAGGGCGAGATCCTCGGCGATGACAACGCGCACGGCAGCTCCATGCTGATGACGGTGGGTCCACCGGCCGGACTGGTCACTGCCATCGTCCCATCGAACGCGGCCAGCCGGCGTCCGGTCCCGGCCAGACCGCCGCCGGCCGCCGGCGCCGCCCCGCCCCGGCCGTCGTCACCGACCACGGCGGTCAGCCGCCCGTCGGCGTGCCGCAGCTCCACCCAGGCCCGGGTCGCCCCGCTGTGCTTGCCCACGTTGGCCAGCGCCTCGGCGACCGCGAAGTAGACGGCCGACTCGACCGGGGCGGCGGCCCGGCCGGGCAGGTCGACGGTGACCTCCACCGGCAGCGGCACGGCCAGCGCCAGCGCCCGTACCGCGCCGGGCAGGCCGCGCTCGGCGAGCACCGGCGGGTGGATGCCCCGAACCAGCCCGCGCAGTTCGGCCAGGGCCTGGCCGCTGGCCTCCCGGGCCTCGGCGAGCAGCCGGCGGACCGCCTCCGGGTCGTCACGGACCAGTTGCTCGGCCAGCCCGATGCTCATGCTCAGCGCGACCAGCCGGGCCTGCGCCCCGTCGTGCAGGTCCCGTTCGATCCGGCGCAGCTCGGCGGCCTGCGCGTCCACCGCCTCGGCCCGGGTGACGGTGAGCTGACGCACCCGCAGCGCCAGCGCGGCGCCGCGGGTCGGGGTCAGGAAGAACCCGGCGAACGTCACGTGCAGCCAGACCAGCCAGCGCCCGGCGGCCACCCCGGCGGCCAGCAGCAGCCCGCCCAACGGGACGCAGAGCACCGCCTCGACGAGGTTGTCGAGCGGCCAGAACGGGCCGTAGCCGTACCAGACGCCGACGGCACGCAGCACCAGCGGCACGCCGATCAACCCCTCCAGCCCGTACAGCGGGAGGACGAACGCGGCCAGGCACACCGCGCCGGTGACCGCGCCGGGCAGCAGCCAGGCCAGATCCCGCCAGGTCGCCGGGTCGCCCACCACCCACCGGAACCGCCGCCAGGTGCCGAACTGGGCACCGGCCGGCGCGGGCAGGTAGGGCGGGGGCATCTCGACGCCGCTCCACCGGGCCAGCCGGCGGTGCAGCCCGGCGCAGATCCGGACCGCGCCGGTGACCACCGGGAAGAGGGCGAAGCCGACGCCGAACGCCGGGATCAGCAGCAGCGCGACAAGCGACAGCACGAACAGGGCCACGTGCGTGGTCAACGAAAGCAGCGCGGTCAGCAGCCCCTGGGCGGCGGTCACCGCGGCGGGCCGCAGCCGGGTCCGGAGCAGTACCCGTACCGATGCGTCCACGAGTTCCATTCTCCGGTATCACCGCCGGCCCGCCGGTGGTGCTGGCACCACCCGTGGAGTCGGGGCGGCACCCCTGACCGGCGGGCCGCCGGCCCGAAGGATCGGGTCAGGGCCCGCGGTCCGCGCCGGGCGACGAGTGAGAGGAACCCTGATGTCCCCGCACCGAACGGCCCGGCTGCCCGCCGGCCGCCGCGGCAAGTACGCCGTCCTCGTCCTCTGGCTGGCGCTGCTCGCGGTCGCCGGGCCGCTCGCGCTGAAGCTGGGCGAGACGCAGGACAACTCGACACTCGGCGCGTTGCCGCCCGGCGTCGAGAGCAGCCGCGCCGCACAGCGGGCCGAAGCCGCCTTCCCCGAGTCCCGCCGGCAGTTGGCCGTCGCCGTGTACGTCCGCGACACCGGCCTCACCGCCGCCGACCGGGCCCGGGTCGACGCCGACCGGACGGCCTTCGCCGGGTACGCCGACGGCGGCGCGGTCTCCGCGCCGGCGCCGAGCGCGGACGGCCGGGCGCTGCTGTTCTCGCTCCCGGTCACCCTCGACGAGGAGCGACGCGCCGACGCGGTACGCGCCATGAAGGACCGGCTCGCCGACGCGGCGCCCGGCCTGCGGACCGCGCTGACCGGCGACGCGGTCGCCGAGAGCGACGTCTGGGACGCGTTCGACGGGATGGACGGCGCGTTGCTGCTGGCCACCGCCGTCACCGTCGCCCTGCTCCTGCTCGTCACCTACCGCAGCCCGGTGCTGTGGCTGGTGCCGCTGCTCGCGGTCGGCGTCGCCAACCAGCTCGCCGGCGCCACCGTCTACCTGCTGGCCCGGCACGCCGGCCTGGCGGTGGACTTCCAGAGCCAGACCATCCTCACCGTGCTGGTCTTCGGCGTCGGCGTGGACTACGCCCTGCTGCTCATCGCCCGCTACCGCGAGGAGCTGCGCCGGCACGCCGACCGGCACGCCGCGATGGCGGTGGCGCTGCGCCGGTCGTACGGCGCGGTCTGCGCCTCCGCGGCGACTGTCGCGCTCGGGCTGCTCTGCCTCGTCGCGGCGGACCTGCCCGCCACCCGCGGCCTCGGACCGGTCGGCGCGGTCGGCATCGTGGCCGCGTTGCTGGCGATGACCACGCTGCTGCCGGCGGTGCTCGTGGTGTGCGGGCGGTGGCTGTTCTGGCCGTTCGTGCCGCGCCACACGCCCGGCGCGGACGAGCGCGACCTCGGCGCCGACCACGGGGTGTGGCAGCGGATCGCCGGCCTGGTCGGTCGCCGGCCGCGCCCGGTCTGGGTGGGCACCGCCGTCGCCCTGGTCGCGTTGACCCTCGGGATCGGCAATCTCACCCTGGGCCTGCCCGACGACGAGTCGTTCACCACCGAGGTCGGCTCGGTCGCCGGTCAGCGGCTGGTCGCCGCCCACTATCCGGGCGGGTCGGTCGCGCCGGTCGAGGTGCTGGCCGCCGCCGGCACGGCCGACCTGGTCACGGGTGCGGTCCGCGCGGTGCCGGGCGTCGCGGAGGTGGGCGGTCCGCAGCGGTCCGCCGACGGTCGTTGGGTACGCGTCACCGCGGTGCTCGCCGCCGCCCCGGACAGCGCCGCGGCCCGGGACACGGTGGGCCGGCTGCGCACCGCCGTGCACGCGGTGCCCGGGTCGCAGGCGCTCGTCGGCGGGCGCACCGCGACGCTGCTCGACGAGCGACGCACGGTGGACCGGGACAACCGGGTGGTCATCCCGCTGGTGCTCGCCGTGGTCCTGGTGATCCTGATGCTCCTGCTGCGCGCGCTCGTCGCGCCGCTGCTGCTGATGGCGAGCGTGGTGCTGTCGTACGCGGCGGCGATGGGCGCCGCCGGGCTGCTGCTCGACGCGTTGGGGCACCCGCGGCTGTTCGTCGGCGTGCCGTTGCAGGCGTTCCTGTTCCTGGTCGCCCTCGGCGTGGACTACACGATCTTCCTGATGACCCGGGCCCGGGAGGAGACCGCGTCGATCGGGCACCGGCCCGGGACGCTGCGGGCGCTCACTGTCACCGGCGGCGTGATCACCAGCGCCGGGGTGGTGCTGGCGGCCACCTTCGGCGCCCTGCTGGTGCTGCCGCTGGTGCCGTCGGTGCAGATGGGGGTGATCGTGGCGGTCGGGATCCTGCTCGACACGCTCCTGGTTCGCAGCCTGCTGATTCCGGCGCTGACCCTGGATCTGGGCGTGCGTGTCTGGTGGCCGGGACGGCCGTCGCGTCGCACGGCCGAGCGTCAGGAGGAGGCCCCGCCCACCGTGGCGAGGAGAGAAGCGGCCCCCGCCTGACACGTCGCCGCCGACGAGCCCGCGCCGTCCGCCCGGAGTGCCACGACCTCGCCCTCGGGGCGGGACGCGGTTCGGGGGCGGGCGGGCGGCGCGCTCGACGTGTCCGGACGGAAGCGGCGCACGGGTGAGGCGGAGACCTGACGACGGTGACCGGTGCACCGCTCGGGCGCCGGTCAGCCGGCGAGCAGCGTGGCCATCCGCTCCGCCTGGGTCTCCCAGCGCCACTCCCGCTCGACCCAGGCCCGGCCGGCCGCGCCGAGCTGGCGGGCGAGGTCGCGGTCGGCGAGCAGGGTCGCCACCCGGTCGGCGAGCTGGGCGACGTCCCGGCCCCGGACCACGTACCCGGTCTCCCCCTCGCGGACCGCGTCCGGCGCGCCACCGGAGTCGCCCGCCACCACCGGCAGCCCGGTCGCGCTCGCCTCCAGGTAGACGATGCCGAGGCCCTCCACGTCCAGCCCACGGTTGCGGGTGCGGCAGGGCATCGCGTAGACGTCGCCGGCGGCGTAGTGCGCGGGCAGTTCGGCGCTGGGCACCGAGCCGGTGAAGACCACGTCCCGCTCCACCCCGGCCTGCCGGGCCAGCTTCTCCAGGGTGGCCCGGTAGGGCCCGCCGCCGACCACCAGCAGCGCGGCGTCCGGCACCCGGCGGCGGATCTCCGGCAACGCCCGGATCAGCGCGTCCTGCCCCTTGCGCGGCACCAGTCGCGACACGCACACCACCACCGGCCGGTCGGCGAGGCCGAGCCGCGCCCGGACCGGCTCGCCGTCGACGCCGGGATGGTAGGTCTCCACGTCGACGCCGGGCGCGAGGCGGCGCAGCTCGGTCAGCCCGTCCAACGCCCGGGCCAGCCGCACCCGGGTGTACTCGCCGAGGTAGGTGGTCACGTCCACGCCCCGGCCGATGCGTCGCAGCGCGGACCGGGCGCCGGGCAACGCGGCCCACCCGACCTCGTGCCCGTGCGTCAGCGCCACCGCCCGGCGGATCCCGGCCCGGCGGCGCAGCCCCGACGCGAGCAACCCCAGCGGCGCCGCCGCGCCGAACCACACCGTGTCGCAGTCGTACGCCCGGGCCAGCCGGGCCGCCCGACGGGCGACCAGCGGCGTGGGCAGCAGCACCCGGGTGCGTTCCCGGACCACCTCGAGCGGCTGGTCGGCGTCGAACTTCTCCGCGTCCCGCCAGCTCGACGCGTAGACCACCACCGAGCCGGGCGGCTGGCGCACCGCGAGGTTGTGCACGAAGGACTGGATGCCGCCGGGGCGGGGCGGGAAGTCGTTGGTGATCAGCAAGGTGCGGCTCATCGGCCGTGCTCCCTGGCGTAGGCGCGGGCGGCGGCCATCCGCTCCACGGTGGACGGGTGGGACGCCGACCACAGGTACTCCCAGCGCGGCGGGTCGGGGTCGGCCAGGTTCACCCCGGCCAGCCGGCGCTGCATCGCCTCGAACGTCGCCGGGTCGCCGGTGAGCGCCAGCGCGTGCGCGTCGGCCCGGGCCTCCACCCGTCGGGAGACAAGCGCCTGCACCGGGGTGGCCACCAGCCCGACCACCGTGACCAGCGCGACGAGCAGCGGGAACGCCCGCGGCTGGGCGATGGAGTCGACGCCGGCCAGCCGCAGCAGCGGGGCCCAGGAGCCGACCAGGTACAGCGCCACCACCGCGGCGGCGGCGCCGAGCGCGCCGATCAGCGTGCCGGTCCAGACGTCGCGGTCCTTGGCGTGCCCCAGCTCGTGGGCGACCACGCTTGTCACCTCCGCCGGTTCCGCCTCGCGCAGCAGCGTGTCGTAGACCACCACCCGCCGGGTCGGCCCGAGCCCGGAGACGTAGGCGTTCACCGCCCGGGTCCGCCGGGACGCGTCGGCGACCAGCACGTCGCGGACCGGGACCCCGTCCCGGGCGGCCATCGTGGTCAGCTCGGTACGCAGCGGGCCCGGCTCCATCGGGGTGAACCTGTTGAACACCGGTTCGACGAGCACCGGCAGCACGAACGACAGGGTCACCACCAGGGCGGCGGCGCCGACCGCGCCGTACGCCCACCACCACCGGGGGGCGAGCCGGACCACCGAGTAGAAGGCGAGCAGGACGAGCGCGCCGATGACCGCGCTGACCGCGTACGACTTGAGCAGGTCGACCGTCCAGCCGCCCCAGCCCTGGGTGCTCAGCCCGTAGCGGACCAGCACGGTGCGCCGCCAGGCCGCGAACGGCAGGGTGAGCAGATCGGCGAGGAGCATGACGCCCAACCCGCCGAGCACGGCCTGGGCCACCCAGTGCCCGCCGAAGGGCCGGCCGGCCAGCTCGACCAGACGCCCGCCCAGGGGGGTGAGCCCGAGCAGCAGCGCCACCACCAGACCGACCACGAGCGCCGACCAGCCGGCCGGGCGCAACGCGCCGCCGAACGCCCGGCCTCGGGCCACCTGCTCGACCGGCAGCGCCCGCAACGCGGCGAGCTGGTCGGCGCGGGGCGCCGGCGGCCGGCTCCACGGCACCAGCAGCGCCACGGTGACGACGAGCGCCACCGCCAGCCCGGCCAGGGTCAGCAGCGCCCAGCCGCGCGGGCTCACCACCCCACCCCGCCGTCGCCACCCGTCCGCGTCATGCCGCTCCCCTCCCGCTGTGACCGCCCATCCTATGGCCCGGGCGCGGCGGGACGGCCCGGTGCCCGGGCGGCGGGGTCAGGCCACCCGGCGGCGGGTGGCGCGGCGGGGTGCGGGGGCGGATGCGGGGGTGGCCGCCGGTGGCAGCACCTCCACGTCGAAGCCGGCCCGGGCGAACACCTCGATCGCCCGGTGCTCGGCCGGGCCCAGGTCGGCCGCCGGGGACTCGGGGTCGAGCAGCGCGGTCACCAGGCACCCGGCGCAGCCGGCGCCGCGGATGCCGCAGCCGTCGCAGTCGATGAGCATGAACGCCTCCTGACACGGTCGCCGGTGGCGGTCGGGGAAGGGACCACCACCGTCGGTCACCGCAAGGCTATGCGTCGGGTACGACAGAACCGGACAACGAGGCAGCACCCACCCCGAAAACGATCATCCAGTCACCAGTCCGCCGAAGCGGCGCGAGCGGGTCAGGAGCGGGCGAGCCGGCGCAGCAGCGAGTCGGCGCCCAGCGGGTACGCGCCGTGCCGGCGCACCCCGTCGGCGACCTCGCGGTCCGACGAGACGACCACCACCGGGCGGCCGGCCGGTTCGGCGCGGACCAGCCGCCGGATCAGCTCGTCCGCGGTCTCGCCCTTGCGGGAGAAGAGCACCCGCACGCCGCGCGGCGCCGGCGGCAGCCCGTGGATCCGCTCGGCGCCGTCGAAGACCACCGTGACCTCGTCCCCGGTCTGCGCCGCGATCCCGCCCAACCCGGTGATCAGCCGCTTGCGCTGCTGCTCCAGCGACATCTCCCCGAAGCCGCGCTTGGTGACGTTGTAGCCGTCCACCACCAGGTGCGCCCGGGGCAGCGCGAGGAGCTGGTCGAGCCGGGCCGGGTCGTCGGTGTCGCGAGCCCGGGTCGCCGGTCCGGCCTGGGCGGCGCCCGGCTGGTCGGCGAACGCGTCGGCGACGAAGTCCGCCGGCAGCGTGTCCACCGGGTCGAGTGCCAGCTCCCGGCGTAACCCGACCGCGGCCTGGCCGATCGTCTCCAGCAGCAGCCACAGCCGGGCGTCGTCGACGGAGCGGGCCTCCTTGGCGCTGGCCCGGGCCAGCCCGGCGGCGGCCTCCGCCTCGGCCAGCCGGGCCCGGGCGCGGCGCAGCTCGGCGTCCGCGTCGGCCGCCGCGCGGGCCGCCCGGCCCCGTTCGGTGGCCAGCAGCTCGGTGGCCCGGCGCTCCCGGGCCTGGGTCTCCCGCAGGGTACGGGCCAACTGCCGGGCCTCCTCGCGGAGCTGGCCCAGCTCCTCGCGGACCCGGGCCAGCTCGTCGCGGAGCTTCTCGGCCTCGACCCGGGCCACCGCCCGGTCGTGCTCGGCGCGGGTGGCCCGCTGCTCGGCCTCCCGGACCAGCTCGGCCACGACCGCGCTGTCCGCCTCGGCGCGCACCGCCTCGCCGCTGGCCTCGATCAGCTCCCGCCAGCCCCGGGGCCGGGCCAGGTAGGCCAGCGCGGCCACCTCGACCGGGTCGGCGGCAGCCGGCGCGGTGCCCTCGACCACCGCCGCGCCGAGGTCACCGGCGTCGGCCAGCACCCGGGCGGTGACCCGCTGCCGGAACAGCGGGTCGGCGGTGAGCTGGGCGGCGATCACCGGAGCGCCGAGCCGGGCGCGGCGGTTGGGGGCGAACTTGGCGACCCGGCGCAGCGGCACCGGCACCTCGTCGGCGGGCAGGCCGGGCAGGACCGCGGCGGTCAGCGTGACGATCCGCTGGCGGACCGGCTCGGGGAGCGTGGGCTCGGGCTCGGGCGGCGACGGGTCCTCACCGGGCTCGGGCGCGCCGACCACCGGCTCCTCCGCGGAGGAGCGGTCGTCGTGCGGCTCGGTGAGGGGCATGTGGCAAGTCTCCCACCCCGAACGGGCCCACCGCCCGGTGAGTGAGCCGATCTCTCATCGTACCCCCGTGGTATCACTGGGGCCGGAGTGACGCGAGTGTCGGACCGTGCCGCTACCGTCCCGCTGGTGACGGGAACGGAGTACGTCCAGGAGTCGCTGGCCGGTCTGGACCGGGCGGCGGGCAGCGGCGTCGACCCCGCGCTGCCGCTCTACGCGACCACCTTCGTGGTGGTCGACCTGGAGACCACCGGCGGCGCGCCGGACGGCGGCGGGATCACCGAGATCGGCGCGGTGAAGGTCCGCGGCGGCGAGGAGCTGGGCGTGCTCGCCACGCTGGTCAACCCGGGCGTGCCGATCCCGCCGTTCATCACCGTGCTGACCGGGATCACCCAGGCGATGCTGGTGCCCGCCCCGCCGATCGAGCAGGTGCTGCCGAGCTTCCTGGAGTTCCTCACCGACGCCGTGCTGGTCGCCCACAACGCCCCCTACGACGTGGGCTTCCTCAAGGCCGCCTGCGCGAAGCACGGCTACCGCTGGCCCAACCCGCGGGTGCTGGACACCGCCGCGCTGGCCCGGCGGGTGCTCACCCGCGACGAGGTGCCCAACCGCAAGCTGGGCACGCTGGCCGGCTACTTCCGCACCGCCACCCAGCCCACCCACCGGGCGCTCGACGACGCCAAGGCCACCGTCGACGTGCTGCACGGGCTGATCAGCCGCCTGGGCGGGCACCGGGTCGACACGATCGGCGAGGCGATCGAGTTCGCCCGGGCGGTCACCCCGACCCAGCGCCGCAAGCGGCACCTCGCCGAGGGGCTGCCGAAGGTGCCCGGCGTCTACATCTTCCGGGCCGCCGACGACCGACCGCTCTACGTCGGCACGTCCGTCGACATCGCCACCCGGGTGCGCAGCTACTTCACCGCCGGCGAGAAACGGGCCCGGATCTCCGAGATGCTGGCCGCCGCCGAGCGGGTGGAGGCGGTCGAGTGCGCCCACTCGCTGGAGGCCGAGGTCCGCGAGCTGCGGCTGATCGCCGCGCACGCCCCGCCGTACAATCGCCGGTCGAAATACCCGGAGCGCCAGGTCTGGCTGAAGCTCACCGACGAGGCGTACCCCCGGTTGTCGGTCGTCCGCGACCTCGGCCCCACCGACACCGCCTACCTCGGCCCGTTCCGGTCCAAACAGGCCGCGGAGCTGGCCGCCGCCGGCTTCCACGACGCGGTGCCGCTGCGTCAGTGCACCCACCGGCTCTCCCGGCGCACCACCATGCCGGCCTGCGCGCTGGCCGAGCTGGGCCGCTGCCCGGCGCCCTGCGAGCACCGGATCACCCCGGAGGAGTACGAACACGCCGCCGCCACCCCGTTCCGCACCGCCACCCGCGACGATCCCGCCGTGGTGGTCGACGCCCTGCTCGCCCGGATCGAGGTGCTGTCCGCCGCCCAGCGCTACGAGGAGGCGGCGGTGGCGCGGGGCCGGCTGGTGGCGGTGCTGCGCGCGGCGGTCCGGATGCAGCGCCTGGCGGCGTTGACCGGCATCGCCGAGCTGGCCGCCGCCCGGCCCGCCGCCCGGGGCGGCTGGGAGCTGGCGCTGGTCCGACACGGGCGGCTCGCCGGGGCCGGCGTGTCGCCACCCGGTGTCCACCCACGACCGACCATCGCGGCGATCCGGGCCACCGCCGAGACGGTGCTGCCCGGGCACGGTCCGGTGCCGGCGGCCACCGCCGAGGAGACCGAGCGGATCCTGTCCTGGTTGGAACGGCCGGAGACGCGGCTGGTCGAGAGCACCGCCGGGTGGGCCTCGCCGGTGGCCGGCGCGGGGCGCTTCCGCGACCTGCTGGCGAAGGCCGAGAACGGCGGATCCCACCAACTCTCGACCGAACGCTCATGACCAAGTGTCCGATCGGACGACGCCGACTCCCTTAGGCTGTTGAAGAAGTACAGCACTGCCCGATTCGCGGGTCTGCTCCCGGTCACCGGCCCCGGTGACCGCGGGCCGGGTGAGGAGGTGTCCCAGGTGGACGTCGACGCCGGACACGGCGCCGCCCTGGGCGGCGCCCTTCCGAACCAGGGCGAGCTACCGCTCACCCGCCGGCTGCGTTCACTGCTCACCTGGCCCACCGCCGACGGCGACCCGGTCACCGCGCTGGTCCGCGCCCATCGTGGCATCCATGCCAGCGCCGACGTCTCGGTGCTGCGCCGGGCGTACACGATCGCCGAGAACATGCACCGCGGCCAGTTCCGCAAGAGCGGCGAGCCCTACATCACCCACCCGTTCGCGGTGGCGCAGATCTGCGCCGACCTCGGCATGGACACCACCACGCTGGTCGCCGCGCTGCTGCACGACACGGTGGAGGACACCCGCTACACGCTCCAGGCGCTCCAGGAGGACTTCGGCCGCGAGGTGGCCCACCTGGTCGACGGCGTGACCAAGTTCGACAAGGCGTTCTACGGCAAGGCCGCCGAGGCGGAGACCGTCCGCAAGATGATCGTGGCGGCCGGCAAGGACGTCCGGGTGCTGGTCATCAAGCTGGCCGACCGGCTGCACAACATGCGGACGCTCGGCGTCCGCTCCGCCGCCTCGCGGGAGCGGATCGCCCGCAAGACCCTCGACGTGCTGGTCCCGCTCTGCGACCGGCTGGGCATCCAGACGCTCAAACGCGAGCTGGACGACGTGGTGCTGTTGCACCTGCGGCCCGAGGAGCACGCGCGGATCGCCCGGTTCGTGCACGACCGGCCCGGCTGGGACGCCTACCTCGCCGACGTGGTGGCCCGCACCCGGGCGGCGCTGCGCCGCAGCCGGGTGGACGCCGACGTCTCCCCCCGCCCGCGGCACCTCTACTCGATCTGGAAGGACACCGTCGCCGGTGGCCACGCCGCCCCGTACGACCTGCCCCGCATCGCCATCGTGGTGGACGGCCCGGCGACCGACTGCTACGCCGCGCTGGGCGCCGTGCACGGGCTCTGGCGACCGGTTCCGGGCCGCTTCAAGGACTTCATCGCCTCCCCGAAGAACAACCTCTACCGGTCGCTGCACACCAGCGTCTGCGGCCCGCAGGACCGCACGGTCGAGGTGCTGATCCGCACCACCGAGATGCACCGCTCCGCGGAGTACGGCGTGGCCGCCCACTACCGCTTCCCGCGCGCCGCCGGCCGGGCCGCCGACCGGACGGACGAGCTGTCCTGGCTGCGCCGGGTGCTCGACTGGGAGCAGGACACGGTCGACCCGACCCAGTTCATGGCGTCGCTGCGCTGTGACCTGTCGGAGGCGCAGATCCAGGTGGTCGCCGACGGTCGCCAGTTGGTGCTGCCGGCCGGGGCCACCCCGGTCGACCTCGCGTACGAGCTGGGCACCGAACGCGGCGACCACTGCCTCGCCGCCCGGATCAACGGCCGGCTGGCCCCGCTCTCCTCCGAACTGGAGGAGGGCGACGTGGTGGAGATCTTCACCGAGAGCGACGCGGAGAGCGGCTTCGAGGCCGACGTCGCGCCCCGCGGTCCGCGCCGGGAGTGGTTGGGCTTCGTCAAGTCCCCACACGCCCAGATGCAGATCAACAGGTGGTTCGCCGAGCACACCGAGCCGGGCATCTCGATCGCCGACAAGGTCCGGCTCGGCCGCGCCTCGGTCGGCCTGGCGCTGCGCAAGCACAACCGGGGCCTGGCCAGCGACCTACCCCTGCTGCGGCTCTCCGAGGAACTGGGCTACCCCGACCTGGAGACGCTGCTGGTCGCGGTCTTCGACCGCTCGGTCGAGCCGGACGCGGTGGTCCAGCAGCTCATCGACCTGGTCGACCACCGGCAGTGAGGTGAAGGGCCTTCGCCCCCGCCGACCCGCCGGCCACTAGCCTGAACGCATGATCCCCCGCGCGCGTGCCACCGGACGGGCCTTCGGCTACCGCCTCTTCTACCGGTTGCCGGTCCCGCTGCGGCGGCGGCTGGTCCGGCTGGCCGTGCCGAAGTACATCGTCGGTGCGGTCACGCTGGTCCGGGACGCGGAGGCCGGCGGCGCGGGACGGATCCTGCTGCTGCGCCAACCTCCCGGCCACAGTTGGAGCCTCCCCGCCGGCCTCCTGCAACGCGGTGAGCCCCCGGTGGTCGGCGCCGCCCGGGAGCTGCACGAGGAGTCCGGCGTCCGGCTCTCCCCCGACCGGCTCCGGCCCGCGGTGCCGAACGCGGTGGTGCACGCCAAGGGCTGGGTGGACGTGGTCTTCGAGGTGACGGTGCCGGCGTCGAGCACCACGCTGAAGGTGGACGGGGCCGAGGTGTTGGAGGCCGCCTGGCACCCGCTCGACGATCTGCCCCGGCTCAGCCGCGCCACCGCCAACCTGCTGGCCCACTACGGCATCGGCCCGCGCGCCGGCGAGGTCCCGCCGGCGACGCCACCGAGCGCGTGAGCGCACCGGTCCCCGACTCGTCCGGCCCGGCACGCGGGGTCGAGGTGTGCGCGGTGGTGCTGGCGGCCGGCGCCGGCACCCGGTTGCGCCCGCTCACCGAGCGGGTGCCCAAGGCGCTCTGCCCGGTCGGCAACGTGCCGCTGCTCGACCGGGCCCTGGCCCGGCTCGCCGGCCTCGGCCTGACCGGCCCCGAGCTGGTCGCGGTGAACGCCTGCTACCTGGGCGACCAGGTGACCGCGTGGGTCGGCGACCGGGCCCACCTCTCCGTCGAACCGGGCGAACCGCTGGGCACCGCCGGCGGCGTCGGCCGGCTGCGCGACTGGATCGCCGGGCGGGGCGTGCTGGTCGCCAACGCCGACGCGTACCTGGCCGACCCGGCGGCGCCACCCGGCCCCGACGTGGCCGCGCTGTGCGACGGCTGGGACGGGCGGAGCGTACGCCTGCTCGGTCGGCCGGCGGACGACCCGGCCGCCCCCGGCACCTTCGCCGGCCACCGCTTCGCCGGTCTGTCGCTGCTGCCCTGGCGGCTGGTCCGGGACCTGCCGGCCACGTTCGACGAGCTGGTCCGGGCGGTGTGGCGGCCGGCGGAGGCGGCCGGGGCGCTGACCGTGGTCCGCTACCGGGGGACGTTCTACGACACCGGCACCCCGGCCGACTACCTGGCCGCCAACCTGCACGCCGCCGGTCCGGCCGGGCTGGTCGACCCGTCCGCGACGGTGGACGGACCGGTCACCCGCTCGGTGGTCGGCGCCGGCGCGCGGGTCCACGGCGCGGTCGACCGGTCGGTGATCTGGCCGGGCGCGACGGTCGCCGCCGGGGAACGCCTCGACGGCGTGATCCGGGCCGGCGCCGACCTGACCGTCCCGGCCGCGCGGTGACCGGCGTGGGCTCTAGCATGGGGCTCGTCGCCGACGAACGGAGAAACGTCCCGTGATCACCGCGATCGTGCTGATCGACTGCGCCACCGACTCCATCCCCGAGGTGGCCGAGAACCTGGCCGCCCTGCCCGGCGTCAGCGAGGTCTACTCGGTGGCCGGGCACGTCGACCTGATCGCCATGGTCCGGGTCCGCGAGTTCGAGCAGATCGCCCAGGTCATCGCCGGGAGCATCTCCAAGGTGCCCGGTGTCCTCAACACCGAGTCGCACATCGCGTTCCGGGCCTACTCGCAGCACGACCTGGAGGAGGCGTTCGCGATCGGGCTGGCCAGCGCCGACTGAGACGCCGGTGGCCGGCCCACCCCGGCGAGGGGCGGACCGGCCACCGCCGGTCGTGCGGTCGGGTCAGCTCTGCGCGGGCGCCGGGGTCTCCGTGGTGCCCGGAGCGGGCTCCTCGGTCCCGGTGCCGCCCGGCGCGGACGACTCGGTGCCGCCCGGTGCCGGCGACGTGGTGCCGCCCGGGCTGGGCGTGCCGCTGGCGCTGGTCTGCGGCACCGGGACACCCAGCGTCTGGGCCAGCGCCACCAGCGCGTCGTAGTGCGCCTGCAGGACCGGCAGCGCGTCCTGGGCGAGCTGCACCACCGACTGCTCGGAGCCCTGCGAGATCTCCGTCTGGGTGGCCTGGATGGCCTGGACGTGGCCGGCGAGCTGGGCGGTCACCCACGCCTTGTCGAACTGGGCCCCGTTGAGCCCGTTCAGCTTGTCGAGGACCTTCTGCTGGTCGGCGGTCGGGTCGGCCGGCAACTGCACGTTGAGCTGCTGCGCGGTTGACTTGACCGTCTGGTCCAGTTGGGTGTGGTCCGTGACGAACATCTTGCCCAGGTCCTTGACCTGCTGGTTCTGGCCCTTCTGCTGGGCCAGGTTACCGGCGGTGATCTCGAACAGGTTGACCTGGTGCACCGCCTGCAGATACTGGGTGTCCTGCGTCGACGGCTGCGCCGCGGCCTGAGCCGCGGTGGCGGGCGCCAGCCCCACGACCACCAGCGCAGCCAGCAAACCCAGGCGTTTGATTCCCCACATGCGTTCCTCCCCCATGAGACGTCGGACCGCACGGATACCCGGCTGACCGGGGTTATTCCTGCGATTCCACTCGTCCGGGGCGCCCCGATCCGCCGATCGGGGCGGAGAAACGGACGTGGCGCCCGCCGGAGGAATCCGGCGGGCGCCACGGTCAGTCGTACCCGGAAGGGTCAGCGTCGGCTCTCGCCGCTGCCGACCTCCTCCCGCTCTCCTCGGGGCTCGACCGGCGAGTGGCCCGGCGAGACCGGCGCCTCGGCCGGCTTCTCGATCGGGTAGAAGAAGCCCCGGATGGCGGGCCCGAGGGCACCGAGCCGGTTCATCTTCTTGGGCACCACCCAGCCGACGTAGTCCAGCGCCGGCGCGTGGCCGTCGTGCCCGTCCGCCGACGTGAGCGGCTGGTGGACCTCGACGAACCGGCCGTCGGGCAGCCGCTTGATGATGCCGGTCTCCACGCCGTGGGCCAGCACCTCCCGGTCGTGCTGCTGGAGACCCAGGCAGATCCGGTAGGTGACGTAGTAGGCCAGCGGCGGGATGACCAGCAGGCCGACCCGGCCGGCCCACGTCATCGCGTTCAAACTGATGTGGAACTTGTCGGCGATCACGTCGTTGCCGCCGGAGAGCGTCAGCACGACGTAGAAGGCGACCGCCATCGCGCCCACCGCGGTCCGGGCCGGCACGTCCCGGGGCCGCTGGAGCAGGTTGTGGTGCTTGTAGTCCTTGAGGCGGCGGGCCTCCAGGAACGGGTACATCGTCGACAGGCCCACCAGGATGCCGGGGAGCACGACCGTCGGCCAGAACAGCGGCGGGATGACGTACCCGTTGCCGATCGGGATGTGGATCTCCCAGCCCGGCATGAGTCGGGTCGAGCCGTCGAGGAACATGACGTACCAGTCGGGCTGGCTGGCCGCCGAGACCACCCACGCCTCGTACGGGCCGAAGTACCAGATCGGGTTGATCTGGAAGAGGCCACCCATCAGCGCGATCACGCCGAAGACGACCATGAAGAAGCCGCCCTGCTTGAGCGCGTAGCGCGGGAACATCCGCTCGCCGACCACGTTCTCGTTGGTCCGGCCGGGGCCGGGCCACTGGGTGTGCTTCTGCTTGAACACCAGGCCCAGGTGCACGCTGATCAGCGCCACCAGCAGGCCCGGGATGAGCAGCACGTGGGCGATGAAGAAGCGGCTGATGATGATCATGCCGGGGAACTCGCCGCCGAAGATCGACGAGCTGACCCAGGAACCCACCACCGGGATCGACAGGATGATGCCGGAGGCGATCCGCAGGCCGGTGCCGGAGAGGCCGTCGTCGGGCAGCGAGTAGCCGGTGAAGCCGGCCAGGAAGCCGACCCAGAACAGCAGCGAGCCGATGATCCAGTTGGTCTCACGCGGCTTGCGGAACGCGCCGGTGAAGAAGACCCGGAGCATGTGCACCACGATCGCGGCCATGAACAGCAGGGCCGCCCAGTGGTGCATCTGCCGCATGATCAGACCGCCCCGGACGTCGAACGAGATGTCCAGGCTGGAGGCGTACGCGGCCGACATCGGGGTGCCCCGCAGCGGCGCGTAGCTGCCGTCGTAGGTCACCTCGGTCATCGCCGGCTCGTAGAAGAAGGTCAGGAACACACCGGTCAGCAGCAGGACGATGAACGAGAACAGCGCGATCTCGCCGAGCAGGAAGGACCAGTGGTCGGGGAAGACCTTGTTCAGCAGCTTGCGCAGCGGCGTGGCGACCTGGAAACGGTCGTCCACCGCCCCGGCGGTCTTGGCCGGCAGCGCGGCCGCATCGAACTTTCGGCGCTTCATGGCCGCTCCCAGAAGTCGGGACCGATGGTCTCGGTGTAGTCGGACCTCGCCACGAAGAAGCCTTCCTCGTCCACCTCGATCGGCAGCTGCGGCAGCGGCCGGTTCGCCGGGCCGAAGATCGGCTTGGCGTTGTCGGTGATGAGGAACTGGGACTGGTGGCAGGGGCAGAGCAGCCGGTTGGTCTGCTGCTCGTAGAGGCTGGCCGGGCAACCGGCGTGCGTGCAGATCTTGGAGAACGCGACGTAGTTGCCCCACATGAAGTCGCCACGGCCCTTGCGTTCGTTGGCCGCGCGCGACTTCTGCGCGTCGTCCTCGCGCAGGTGGATCAGCAGGGTCGGGGAGTCGGCGTGCCGGTTGCTGACGCCGCCCTCGATGCCCGGGAACACGGTGAGCTGGCCGCCGACGCTGACGTCCGCCGGGCGGATCGGCCGGCCGTCCTCGCGGATCAGCCGGATCTTCTCACCGCCCTCGGCCGGCGCGAAGCCGGTGGTGAACATCTGGTTGTTCTTGTGCGGCTGCTCGATCAGGCCACCGATCAGCGGCGCCGCGGCGACCGCGCCGACCGGCGCCAGGCCGGCCAGCAGCGAGATGCCGAGCAGCGGACGCCGCTTCACGCCCAGCTCGTCGGCCAGGTAGAGCATGGTCTCGCCGGTGATCTTGCGATCCTCCGGGTTGCCGCCCTGGTCGTGCCGGTCCTGGATCGAGACCTCCTTGGGCAGCAGCTTCTTGCCCCAGGTCAGGATGCCGAAGCCGACGCCGAGCAGGGCCAGGCCCAGGGTCAGGCCGAGCAGCGGCGTGTAGAGCTTGTCGCCGCCGCGACCGGCCTCCCACTGCCACGGCCACCAGATGTAGATCACCAGGAAGGCGGTGGCGGCGACGCCGGTCAGCAGGAACATCAACGCGACCGTACGGGTCAGCCGGCGCTCCGCCTTGCTGCCCGGGACGACCTGCTCCTCGTAGTGGACGATCTCGATGTCGTCCCGCCGGGCGCCCTCCTGGACGATGTCGAACCGGGAGAGTCGGGGGTCGTACACGTCGACCGGCTCCGGACCCTGCGGGGCCTGGTGCTCGGTGTGGGTGCTCATGCCGTCACCTCGCTACGCGTGGCGCCGGTGGCCGGCACCAGGGCAATGATACAGATGTTCGTCCGGGTCACGACTTGCCCGCGATCCACAGGCTCGCGAAGACCAGCGCGACGATGCCGACCAGGAAGATCGCCAGACCCTCGGTCGACGGGCCGTACCGGCCCAGGTTGAAGCCGCCCTGGTCCTGGTCGCTCTTCAGCGTCTCCTGGATGTAGGCGATGATGTCCGCCTTCTCCTGCGGAGTGATCTGGTTGTCGCCGAACACCGGCATGTTCTGCGGGCCGCTCAGCATGGCGGCGTAGATCTGCCGGTCGCTGGCCGGCTTGAGGCTCGGGGCGTACTTGCCGGAGGAGAGCGCCCCACCGCCGCCGCCGAACGCGTGGCACTGCGAGCAGTTGATCCGGAACAGCTCACCACCGGTGGCCATGTTGGCGCCGTCGCGCAGGTTGCCCGACGGCACCTGCGGGCCGCCGCCGAGCTCCTGGATGTACTGCCCGAGCTGGCGCACCTGCTCGTCGGTGAACTGCGGAGGCTTGCGCATGGCCTGCGCCTCCTGCCGGGCCATCGGCATGCGGCCGCTGCCGACCTGGAACTCGACCGAGGCCGACCCGACGCCGATCAGGCTCGGGCCCCGACCCTCGACGCCCTGGGCGTTGCGACCGTGACAGGTCACGCAGCTCACATCGAACAGCGCCTTGCCCTCGTTACCGGCGGCGGTCAGCGGCGGGTTGTCCTGCGCCTGCACGCCCGGGGCGAAGACGGTGTAGGCGCCGCCGGCCAGCATCAGCGCGGCGGCCAGCCGGACCGCGGCACCCAGCCGGCGGCGGCCCCTGCTGCGCGCCACGGGCCGCCCGCGCAGCCGCGCGAGCAGACCGCGTCGGCGGTCGTTGTCAGAAGTCATGACCTGTGTCCTTAACCGGTTGGACCTTGTCTCAGGGGACGGAGCAGCGGCGCGGTTCGGAACGCGCCAAGATCACTGAAGCCAGTAGATCATGGCGTACAGCGCGATCCACACGACGTCGACGAAGTGCCAGTAGTAGGACACCACGATCGCCGAGGTCGCCTGGGCCGGGGTGAACCGACCCATGGTGGTGCGGACCATGAAGATGATGAAGGCGATCAGCCCGCCGGTCACGTGCAGACCGTGGAAGCCGGTGGTCAGGTAGAACATCGACCCGTAACCGTCTCCGTTGATCTTGACGCCCTCGTGCACCAGGGTCCGGTACTCGTTCGCCTGGCCGAGCACGAAGATCAGACCCATCACGAAGGTGATCGTGAACCACCGACGCAGGGCGTGCACGTCACCCTTCTCGGCCGCGAAGACACCGAGCTGGCAGGTCACCGAGGAGAGCACGAGGATCACCGTGAAGGTGGTCGCGTACGGGATGTTGAGAACCTCGGTGTGCTTCTCCCACTGCTCCGGCGCCGCCGCGCGGATCGAGAAGTACATCGCGAACAGCGCCGCGAAGAACATGAGTTCGCTGGAGAGCCACACGATCGTCCCGACGCTGACCATGTTCGGCCGCGTCAGGGAGTGGATCCGGCTCTTGTCAATGGCTGGGGCCGCAGTCACGCGGTCATTATTGCCCTTGACCGGGACCGACGATCAGCGGGGTGGCAAACCGGTGCCCGCAGTGGCCCGATCGTGGTCGTCCGCTTCGCCTGACCTACCCTGAAAAGCGTGCTGCACGTCGATCAGATCCTCGCCGTCACCTCGGCCGCCGCCCCGGCGACCCTGGCGGCGGGGGGCGAGGCCGCCCCACCGCCGTTCACCGTGGCCCGGGTGCTCACCGAGACGCGGCTGGAGAGCTGGCTCACGCTGGGCCTGGTGCTCGCCGCCGGGCTCTACCTCTACGGGGTGCACCGGTTGCGGCTGCGCGGCGACCGGTGGCCGGTGCTGCGTACCGTCGCGTTCCTCGGCCCCGGGCTCGGCGGCATCGCCGCGGTCACGGTCAGCGGGTTCGGCGCGTACGACACCGCGCTGCTCTCGGTGCACATGGTGCAGCACATGGTGCTGTCGATGATCGCGCCGATCTTCCTGGCGCTGGGCGCCCCGGTGACGCTGGCGCTGCGCACGCTGCCGGTGCGGCCCCGCAAGCGACTGCTCGCGGTCGTGCACAGCCGGGTGGCCCGGGTCTACACCTTCCCGCTTGTGGCGTTCGCCATCTTCGTGGCGAACCCGTTCGTGCTCTACTTCACCAACCTCTACGAGTTCACGCTGCGCCACGAGTGGGCGCACGAGCTGGTGCACGCGCACTTCATCATGACCGGCTGCGTCTTCTTCTGGCCGCTGCTCGGCCTGGACCCGCTGCCCGGACGCTGGCCGTACCCGGCCCGCGCGCTGCTCATGCTGCTCTCGGTGCCGTTCCACACCGTGCTCGGGCTCACCATCATGCAGAGCACCACGCTGCTCGGCGGTGACTGGTACCCGTCGCTGAACCTGGCCTGGTCCGACCCGCGCAACGACCAGGTGGTCGCCGGCGGCGTCCTCTGGGCCGGCGGCGAGTTCGTCAGCGTCACCATGCTGGCCGTGCTGGTCGTGCAGTGGATCAAACAGTCGGAGCGCGAGGCCCGCCGGCTGGACCGCGAGCTGGACCGCCAGGAGGCCCGCCAGCGCGCGGCCGAGACGAGCGCCGGGGCCGGGACCGGGCCCACCGGCGGAATGTGACGACCGCTACGATCAGCGGGCAGCTACGAGGTGGGAGCCACGTCACGATGAGCGATCGTCTTTGCACCGTCCTGCTCTACAGCGACGACCCGAAGGTCCGGGACCGGATGCGGCTCGCCGTCGGCACCCGACCGGCGCCCGGCATCGAGATCGAGTTCGTCGAGGCGTCCGACTACGCCGGCTGCGTCCGGCTGGTCGACGACTACGAGATCGACCTGCTCCTGCTCGACGGCGAGGCGAGCCCGGGCGGCGGCATCGGCATCGCCCGGCAGATCAAGGACGATCGGGACGACGCGCCGCTGACCTGCGTGGTGCTGGCCCGTGCGGCGGACCGCTGGCTCGCCGCGTACGCCGAGGTCGACGCCACGCTGACCCACCCGCTGGACCCGGTGATCGCCGGTAGCACCGTGGCGGAGCTGCTGCGCCGCACCCACGCCGCGGCCTGATCCACCTGCGGCGCCACGGCGACGCGGCCGTGGCGCGCCCCCAACCGCTTCACTTCACGCCGCTCGGGAGGCCCGCCATGGGCGAACGGACCTGGCCGCTTCTGCTCAACGCGCTGCTGCGCGGCGAGGAGCTCTCCGCCGCCGACACCGCCTGGGCGATGGGCGAGATCATGGCCGGCTCGGCCACGCCGGCGCAGATCGCCGGCTTCGCCGTGGCGCTGCGCACCAAGGGTGAGACCCCGGCCGAGCTGGGCGGCCTGGTCGAGACGATGCTGACCCGCGCCGTGCCGGTCGAGCTGCCCGAGGAGGTGCGCGCCACCGCGCTCGACGTGGTGGGCACCGGCGGTGACCTCGCGCACACGGTCAACATCTCCACCATGGCGGCGCTGGTGGTCGCCGGCACGGGTGTCCGGGTGGTCAAGCACGGCAACCGGGCCGCCTCCTCCTCCTGCGGCACCGCGGACGTGCTGGAGCAGCTCGGCGTGCCGCTCGACCTGGCTCCGGAGCAGGTGGCCCGCTGCGTCACCGAGGCCGGGATCGGCTTCTGCTTCGCCGCCCGTTTCCACCCCGGCATGCGGCACACCGGCCCGGTCCGGCGCGAGATCGGCGTGCCCACGGCGTTCAACTTCCTCGGCCCGCTGACCAACCCGGCCCGGCCCCGCGCGGGCGCGGTGGGCTGCTTCGACCGGCGGATGGCGCCGGTGATGGCCGCCGTCTTCGCGGCCCGCGGCGACTCGGCGATCGTGCTGCGCGGCGAGGACGGGCTGGACGAGTTCAGCACCGCCGCACCGACCCGGGTCTGGGTGGCGCAGCAGGGCACCGTCAGGGAGTCGGTGCTGGACGCGGCGGAGCTCGGGGTGCCCCGGGCCACCCTCGCCGACCTGCGGGGCGGAGACGCCGTCCACAACGCCGACGTGGTCCGGCGGCTGCTGGCCGGCGAGACCGGCCCGGTACGCGACTCCGTGCTGGTGAACGCCGCCGTCGCGCTGGCCACCCAGGGCCCGCTCGACGGCGATCTGCACGAGGCGCTGCGGGTCAACCTGGACCGGGCCGCCGAGGCGGTCGACTCGGGCGCCGCCGCGAGCACGCTGGAGCGCTGGCTGGAGGTCGCGCGCTCCGCCTGAGCCGTGGCTGTCGGACCCCCGTGCCAAACTACAGGGGAGTAATTTTCCGTTTTCGGTCGATAGCTCTGTCGGTCGGTGGCGTCCCGCCCCGGCCGGCACCGGAGCGAGAGGAGACGCCCGTGTCGGACCGCGAGCTTTACTGCGACATCTGTGAGGGCGTCGTGCTGTTCGAGACGCCGCACTGCGGCGACGGGCACGGCGCCGACTGCCCGGAGCTGGCCTGCACCGGCTGCGGCGCGGCGGTGCTGATCGCCGCCGGCACGCTCCGCCCCGCGACGCGGTCCCGCCGGCGCATGCCGCGCCCCGCCCACCGCCACGCCGCCTGACCTGACCTGACCGTAACCGCGGGGGCCACAGGACGGCGAGCCCCGGCACCCCACCGCACCCCTCTCGGGGGTCCCACCACTCCGATGACCAAGGACTTCGCGTCGGAACCCACCACCCGCGCCGGCCCAAACCCCTTGATCACGCCCAACCCGGCGGACCGGGAGCGTGGAACGCCGCAGGCCCGCGGCCCCGGAGGGGGCGCGGGCCTGCGGCGGAGTTGGTGCGGGTCAGTGCTCGGCGGTGCGGCGGGTGCCCGAGTAGTACTCGAAAAGCAGCCCACAGGCGGCGAAGACCACCGCCACCAGGCCCAGGCCCAGCAGCCAGAACTGCCAGAACACGAGCCCCAGGCCGGCGATCGCGGCGGCCAGCGCCAGACCGAACGGCCAGTAGCTGCCCGGGCTGAAGAAGCCGATCTCACCGGCGCCGTCGGCGATCTCGCCGTCCGCCCGGTCCTCCGGACGCAGGTCGATCCGCCGGGAGACGAACCAGAAGAAGCCACCGCACATCGCGCAGAGCAGGAAGGAGAGCAGCAGCGCCACGGTGCCGACCCACTCGACGTGACCGCCGCTGTCGCCGTACGTCCAGGCGCCGTAGAGCACGGTCGCGCCGAGAAGGAACGTGGCGATGGTGAGGAAGATCTTCCACTCGGTCTTCATGCCGAACCCCTCAGCTTCCCGCGCCGGCCGACGCGTCGGACGGGTTGAAGTTCGCGGTGTTGCGCCGCGTGTCGAACGGCTTGGTCTCGGTGGCGTACTCGGGCTCACCGATCGCCTTGAGCGCGTCCTGGGTCGAGTTGCCGGCCTTCTTGGCGGCCAGGAACTGGTCGAACTTCTCCGGCGAGACGACCCGCAGCTCGAAGTTCATGAACGCGTGGTAGCTGCCGCACAGCTCGGCGCAGCGGCCGACGAACGCGCCCTCCTGGTCGATGCTGGAGACCTCGAAGGTGTTACGGACGTTGCCCGGCATGACGTCGCGCTTGAACAGCAGCTCCGGCACCCAGAACGAGTGGATGACGTCGCGGCTCTGCTCCTCGAACCGGATGGACCGGCCGCTCGGCAGCACCAGCACCGGGATGACCTCGCTGGTGCCCAGCGTCGAGGCGACCGTGTTCGCGTCCCGGCCCTGGCCGTCGCGGTAGTTGAACTGCCAGTTCCACTTGAACGCGACGACCTCGACGGTGACGTCGGGGTTCTTCGTCTCCTTGTTCACGTCGGTCTGCACGACCGCGGTGTAGTAGAAGAGCACGGAGACCACGAGGATCGGCGCGATGGTGTAGAGGAACTCCATCGGCAGGTTGTAGCGGGTCTGCACCGGCAGCTCGTTGCCGCGCTTGCGGTAGCGCACCACGCACCAGAAGATCAGGCCCCAGACGAACACGCCGACCGCCAGCGCCGCGATGCAGGAGGCGATCCACAGGTCGTACATCCGGTGCGACTCGGGCGTGATGCCGCCCTGCGGCCAGCCGAAGCCGCCGAAGGTCTTGCCGACGTCACAGCCGGTGAGCGCAACCAGCAGCGCCGCTCCGCCGAGACCGAGCCCGGCGAGTCGACCAGCACCACGCCGCCGACGCCCACCGGCCCCCGGGGAAGCGCTGTGCCGTACGGCCGACGGCCGTACCTCCGAACTCCTTGCGACCACCTGGTCCTGCCTCCCTAGCGCGCCGCGGCGGTTGTTTTCCTGACACCGACGGCAAAGGCGTCACCGACGGTCGCAGATTACTCGACCATGGCGGGCCAGGCGGTCTTGGGGTCACTGTCCGCCCCCTTCGGGGAGATCGTGGGCGGACCCGGGCGATAGCGTGAAGGACCATGAGCGCCTCCCCCGTCTACCTGGACGCCGCCTCCGCCGTCCCGCTCCATCCGGTCGCGCGGCAGGCGCTGCTGGCCGCCCTGGACGACGGCTGGGCCGACCCGGCCCGGCTCTACGCGCCGGCCCGCCGGGCCCGCCAACTCCTCGACGCCGCCCGGGAGGCCGCCGCGCAGACACTCGGCGTCCGCGCCGACGAACTCTCCTTCACCCCCAGCGGTACGGCCGCCGCGCACGCCGCCGTGCTGGGCGGACTGGCCGGGCGACGCCGGGCCGGTACGACGCTGGCGCACTCGGCGATCGAACACTCGGCGGTGCTGCACGCGGCGGATCGGCACACCGCCGGCGGGGGCGACGCGGTCTCCGTACCCGTGGACCGGCTCGGCCGGTTGGATCTGGACGCCTGGGCGACGGCGGTGACCGCCCCCGGTGTGGCGCTGGCCGCGCTGATCGGGGCCAGTCACGAGGTCGGCACCGTGCAGCCGGTGCCGGCGGCGGCCGAGGTGTGCGCCGAGGCGGGCGTCCCGCTGTACGTGGACGCGGCCCAACTGGTCGGCCGGGCGCCGCTGCCGGCGGGCTGGTCGGTGCTGACCGCCAGCGCGCACAAGTGGGGCGGGCCACCCGGCGTCGGCCTGCTGGTGGTGCGCAAGGGCACCCGGTGGGAGTCGCCGTACCCGGCCGACGAGCGGGAGTCGGGGCGTACCCCGGGGGTGGTGAACCTGCCGGCGGTGGTGGCCGCGGCGGCGAGCCTGCGCGCGGCGGTGGCCGACGCGGCGGCCGAGGCGGCCCGGCTGGCGCCGCTGGTGGACCGGATCCGGGCCCGGGTGGCGGCGGAGGTGCCGGACGTGGAGGTGGTCGGCGACCCGGTGGACCGACTCCCCCACCTGGTGACGTTCTCCTGCCTGTACGTGGACGGCGAGGCGCTGCTGCACGCGCTGGACCGGCGCGGCTTCGCGGTCTCCTCCGGCTCGTCCTGCACCGCGTCGACGCTGCGCCCGTCGCACGTGCTGGAGGCGATGGGGGTGCTGTCGCACGGCAACGTGCGGGTGTCGCTGCACCGGGAGACCACCGAGGCGGACGTGGAGCGGTTCCTGGCCGAGCTGCCCGGCATCGTCGCCGGCCTGCGCGCCGAGGCGGGAGTGACCGGCCTGTGAACGCCGGGAGCGAGCCCGGTGCGGCGGGCCCCGCAGCCGCGGACGAAGGCGAGCCGGTGCGGGCGGGGAGCGAGCCGGACGAGGTGCTGGACTGTCGGGGCCAGCGCTGCCCCCTGCCGGTGATCAACCTGGCCCGCCGGCTGCCCGACCTGCCGGCCGGGGCGGTGGTCCGGGTGCTGGCCGACGACCCGGCGGCAGCCGTGGACATCCCGGCCTTCTGCCGGATGCGCGGCCACGAGTTCCTCGCCGCCCACCCCGACGCCGGCCCCGCCTACGACATCCGCCGCACCCCCTGACCCACCCCCACGCACCCCCCACCCCACCCCACCCCACCCCACCCCGGGCGCGCAGATTCACGGAAAGCGTGGCTATTTCCGGCCTGGAGGCCACTCTTTCCGTGAATCTGCGCGCGGATGGGTGGGGGTGGGGGTGAGGGGTGGGGAGGAGGGTCAGGTGAGGTAGGCGAGGATGCCGGGGAGGGGGTCGGTCGCCACGGCGGTGTCGACCACCAGGCGGGGGCCGATCAGCGGCTCGTACTCGGCGCGGCGTACCAGCGTCTGCTCCCAGGTCGCGGGGGCCTGCCCGGCGGCTGGACGGGCCTCGACCCGACGCCGGTGCTCCGCCTCGTCACCGCAGTGCACCTCGATCACCCGCAGCGGGACGCCGGCCCGTTCGGCCAGGTCGTGCCAGAGGCCGCGGGCGGACGCGACCGGGTTCACCGCGTCGATCACCACGCTCAGCCCGAGGCCGAACTGCACCTCGGCGAGCCCGGCGACCGCGCCGTACGCGGCCATCCCGGGCACGTCGCCGACCAGTCCGTAGCGGCCCAGGGCCCGCTCGACCGGGTCGACCGGCAGGACCGGGGCGCGCAGCGCGGCGCCGACCCGCACGGCGAGCGTGCTCTTGCCCACGCCGGGCAGCCCGGCGAAGGCGACAAGCACCGGCCCTCCGCCCGAGCCGGGGCGGACCGCCGCCGGGCCCACCCCGCCGGTCGGGCCGGCCGGGACGCTCACAGCAGGTGCGGCCGGACGTCCTCGGCGGCCGCGTCCCCGTACGACTCGGCGAGCCGCTTCACGAACAGGTCCCGCCGGACCTCGTACTCCTGGCCGCCGAAGTTCTCCAGCACCAGGGTGGCCAGCAGGCAGCCGACCTGGGCGGCGCGCTCCAGCCCGACGCCCCAGTCGAGCGCGGCGAAGAAGCCGGCCCGGAAGCCGTCGCCGACGCCGGTCGGGTCGACCGCCTGGATCTCCCGCGCGATCGGCACCCGGATGGTGCCGATCTCCCGGCCGGCGATCTCCACCCCGTGCTTGCCCAGCGTGGTGACCCGCACCTTGACCCGGTCCAGCAGTTGCTCGTCGGTCAGGCCGGCCTTGCTCTGCAACAGCGACTTCTCGTACTCGTTGGTCATCAGGTACTCGGCGCCCTCGACCAGGCCGAGCACGTCCGCGCCGTCCATGCGGGCGAGCTGCTGGGACGGGTCGGCGACGAAGGCGTAGCCGCGGTCCCGGCACTCGGCGGAGTGCCGGACCATGGCGGCCGGGTCGTTGGCGCTGACCAGCACCAGGTCGAGGCCGCCGAGGCGCTGCGCCACCGGGGCCAGCTCGATGTTGCGGGCCTCGCTCATCGCACCGGCGTAGAAGGACGCGATCTGGCACATGTCGGTGTCGGTGGTGCAGACGAAGCGGGCGGTGTGCGCCACGTCGCTGACGTGCACCGAGTCGCAGTCGACGCCGTGCCGCTCCAGCCAGGACCGGTAGTCGGCGAAGTCCGCCCCGACGGCGCCGAGCAGCACCGGACGCAGCCCGAGCTGGGCCATGCCGAACGCGATGTTGGCCGCGGTGCCGCCGCGCCGGAGCACCAGCTCGTCGACGAGGAAGGAGAGCGAGACCTTGTCGAGCTGGTCCGCGATGAGCTGGTCGGCGAAGCGGCCGGGGAAGCTCATCAGGTGGTCGGTCGCGATCGAGCCGGTCACGGCGATCTTCATGTCAACCCTCGTGGTCGGGAGCACGGCGCGGTCAGACTACCGGGCGTCCCGGCGCTCCGGTCGATGTCGGTCCTGAAGAGGCCGTTCACCGCACGTTCGCGTAGTAACGAAAACGGCGGAACCACCCCGGAAGGGATGGTTCCGCCGTTCGGCAGGCGTTTCGGCCCGTCGACTCAGCTGAACGAGTCGCCGCAGGCGCAGGAGCTGCCGGCGTTCGGGTTGTCGATGGTGAAGCCCTGGGCGTCGATCCGGTCGGCGAAGTCGATCGTGGCGCCGGTCAGGTACGGGGCGCTCATCCGGTCGACGACGACCTCGACACCACCGAAGTCGGTGACGACGTCACCGTCGAGCGACCGCTCGTCGAAGAAGAGCTGGTACCGCAGGCCGGAGCAGCCACCCGGCTGCACGGCGACGCGGAGCCGCAGGTCGTCGCGGCCTTCCTGCTCGATCAGGGCCTTGACCTTCTGCGCCGCGACGTCGGTGAGGACGACGGTGCTGGGGGCCTCCTTGGCCTCGGTCGACTCGGTCTGCGCTGGCGTGGTCACGTGGAAGTCTCCCTGCGCGGTATGAGGTCCGGACGTACTGGCCAACGCCGCACGTCCGCCAGTATTCCCGGTGGTCCGCCTCCGATCGTACGCCGCTGTCGGCGTGATCACCCGGCGGCGTGACCAGCGGAACGCCTCAGCGGCTCCACTGGCCGGCCAGCCGGGCGCCGAGCGCGCGCAGCCCCTCGGCCGGCCGCTCCATCGCCGCCGCCACTCCCCCACGCTCCTCGCCACCGAAGTGCTCGACCAGGCTGTACGCCTCGGTCACGCCGGCCGCGGCGGCCTCCCGCCGCCCGGTGCTCACCCGCCCCGCCAGCACCACGCACGGCACACCGCGGTCGCGGGCCGCCCCGGCCACGCCGGCCACCACCTTGCCGCGCAGCGACTGGTGGTCGAAGGAGCCCTCGCCGGTGATCACCAGGTCGGCGGCGTCCAGCGCGGCGTCCAGGCCGACCGCGCGGGTGACCAGGCCGATGCCCGACTCGCGCCGGCCGCCGAGGGCCAGCACCGCCGCGCCGAGGCCGCCGGCCGCGCCGCCGCCGGGCAGCGCGCCGAGGTCGGGCGGGCACCCGGGGAGCGTGTCGACAAGCACGGCCGCCCAGCGCTCCAGCGCGGCGTCCAGCAGCAGCACGTCCGCCCGGTCGGCACCCTTCTGCGGCCCGAAGACGCTGCTCGCGCCGTGCAGCCCGAGCAGCGGGTTGTCCACGTCGGTGGCGGCGACCAGCGTCGCGCCCCGCAACCGGGGTACGCCGTCGAGCGCGGCGACCCCGGTCAGCGCCGCCCCGCCGTACGGCAGCGCCCGGCCGCCCGCGTCGAGCGGGGTGACGCCGAGCGGGACGAGCATCCCGGCGCCGCCGTCGTTGGTGGCCGAGCCGCCCAGCCCGAGCACCACGGTCCGCGCGCCCGCCTCGACCGCGGCGGCGACCAGCAGTCCCAGCCCGTACGACGTGGTGGCCTTAGGGTCCCGTTCGGCGGCGGACAGCAGGTGCAGGCCGCACGCCTGCGCGCTCTCCAGGTACGCCACGCCGTCGTCGGTGAGCAGGATCTCACCGGCGGCGGGACGGCCGAGCGGGTCGACCGTGGGCACCGTCAACCGTCGTCCGGGCAGCGCCCCGGCGAGCACCTCGACGAACCCGGGCCCGCCGTCGGCGAGCGGCCGGAGCAGCAGGTCGTCGTCGGGGGCGACGGTCCGCCAGCCCTCGGCCACCGCGGCGGCCACCTCCGGGGCCGACAGGGTGCCGGCGAACTTGTCCGGGCAGAGCAGCACGCGCATGCCGAGCAGTGTGGCAGGCCACATCCGTGGCGGCTGCGCGGCGGCCGGGCTGTGGGACCATGGGGACGTGACTTCGACCTGGGTTGAGCCCTCCAACACGGCCACTGCGCTGCTGCTCCTCGGCCGCGGCAGCGATCCCGCCACCGAGCGTGGCGTGGAGTGTCCGGGTGACCTCCCCGCGCCGAGCGATCCCGACCTGGTGGCCCGCGCGACCGCCGCGAAGGCCGCGCTCGGCACCAGAGTCTTCGTGCTGGGCCACCACTACCAGCGCGACGAGGTGATCCAGTTCGCCGACGTGACCGGCGACTCGTTCAAGCTGGCCCGGGAGGCGGCGGCCCGCCCGGACGCGGAGTACATCGTCTTCTGCGGCGTGCACTTCATGGCCGAGAGCGCGGACATCCTGACCTCGGACGCGCAGAAGGTGATCCTGCCCGACCTCGCCGCCGGTTGCTCGATGGCCGACATGGCCGTGTTGTCGCAGGTCGAGACCGCCTGGGACACGCTGACCGACCTGGGTGTGGCGGCGGACACCGTCCCGGTGACGTACATGAACTCCTCGGCCGACATCAAGGGTTTCGTCGGCCGGCACGGCGGCGTGGTCTGCACCTCGTCGAACGCCAAGCGGGCGCTGGACTGGGCGTTCGAGCAGGGCCGCAAGGTGCTGTTCCTGCCCGACCAGCACCTGGGCCGCAACACGGCGGTGCTGGAGATGGGCTTCTCGCTCGACGACTGCGTGCTCTACGACCCGCACAAGCCGGGCGGTGGGCTCACCGCCGAGCAGGTACGCGACGCGAAGATGATCCTGTGGCGCGGGCACTGTTCGGTGCACGGCCGGTTCACCCTCGACAGCGTGCACGACGTGCGGGCACGGGTGCCCGGCGTGAACGTGCTGGTGCACCCGGAGTGCCGCCACGAGGTGGTCACCGCCGCCGACCTGGTGGGCTCCACCGAGTTCATCATCAAGGCCATCGAGGCGGCCCCGGCCGGCTCGGCGTGGGCGGTGGGCACCGAGCTGAACCTGGTTCGCCGGCTCGCGCTGGCCCACCCGGACAAGCAGATCATGTTCCTCGACCGGGCGGTCTGCTACTGCTCGACGATGAACCGGATCGACCTGCCACACCTGGTGTGGGCGTTGGAGGAGCTGGTCGCCGGCCGGGTGGTCAACCAGATCACGGTGGACCCGGAGACCGCCGGGCACGCCCGCGCGGCGCTGGACCAGATGCTGGCACTGCCCGGCGCCTGATCACCCTCGGTGAGATCGCTGGCACGGAAACGTACCGGACACCCCGGTTCGTGCCCCCGCTGGCGATGTGACCGATTCCATTCTCGTCACGGAGGGCTATGCTGCCGGGGCGACGACATACGCGTGCCGGTTTTCCCATGGCCGCGATCCGGGTAGCGATGAGCAATCGCGAGCCCTCACCTACACGGCAACACCCAACGCGCTGGAGGTTGCGTTGACCGACGACGTCCTGGTCGTACACGGAGGCACTCCGCTCGAAGGGCGGATCCGCGTGCGCGGCGCGAAGAACCTCGTGTCCAAGGCGATGGTGGCCGCCCTGCTCGGCGACACACCCAGCCGGCTGTTCGACGTGCCGCGGATCCGTGACGTCGAGGTGGTCCGCGGGCTGCTCGGCCTGCACGGGGTGAAGGTGACCGACGGCACCGAGGACGGCGAGCTGGTCTTCGACCCGTCCAACGTCGAGAGCGCCAGCACCGACCAGATCAACGTGCACGCCGGGTCCAGCCGGATCCCGATCCTGTTCTGCGGCCCGCTGCTGCACCGGCTCGGCCACGCGTTCATCCCCGACCTGGGCGGCTGCCACATCGGCCCGCGCCCGATCGACTTCCACCTGCAGGCGCTGCGCGAGTTCGGCGCGACCGTCGACAAGACCCCCGAGGGTCTGCACCTGTCGGCGCCGAACGGGCTGCACGGCACCAAGTTCGCGCTGCCGTACCCGAGCGTCGGCGCCACCGAGCAGGTGCTGCTGACCGCGGTGATGGCCGAGGGCGTCACCGAGCTGCGCAACGCCGCCGTCGAGCCGGAGATCATCGACCTGATCTGCATCCTGCAGAAGATGGGCGCGATCATCAAGGTCCACACCGACCGGGTGATCGAGATCCAGGGCGTCAAGAAGCTGCACGGCTACACGCACCGGCCGATCCCGGACCGCATCGAGGCCGCGAGCTGGGCGGCGGCGGCGCTGGCCACCCGCGGCCACGTCGAGGTGCTCGGCGCGCAGCAGGCCGACATGATGACGTTCCTGAACATCTTCCGCTCCGTCGGCGGCGAGTACGAGGTCACCGACAGCCGGCCGCCGAAGCTCGGCGACCCGGGCCAGGAGGGCGGCATCCGGTTCTGGCACCCGGGCGGCGAGCTGAACGCGGTGGCCCTGGAGACCGACGTGCACCCCGGCTTCATGACCGACTGGCAGCAGCCGCTGGTGGTCGCGCTCACCCAGGCCCGGGGCCTGTCGATCGTCCATGAGACGGTCTACGAGCAGCGGCTCGGCTACACCGAGGCGCTGAACACGATGGGCGCCAACATCCAGGTCTACCGGGACTGCCTCGGTGGCACCCCGTGCCGTTTCGGCCGGCGCAACTTCAAGCACTCGGCGGTGATCGCCGGCCCGAGCAAGCTGCACGCGGCCGACCTGGTCATTCCGGACCTGCGGGCCGGGTTCAGCCACCTCATCGCGGCGCTCGCCGCCGAGGGCACCTCCCGGGTGTACGGCGTCGACCTGATCAACCGGGGCTACGAGGACTTCGAGGCCAAGTTGGCTGACCTGGGCGCGCACGTCGAGCGTCCCTGATCCACCCGGTCATCGGCCCGGCGCACCGCGATGTGCGCCGGGCCGCATCGGTTGGCTACCCTTGCCGGCGTGCCGTCGCTGTTTCGCCGCAAGTCCGCCGACCCCGTCGAGGAGTCCGTCACCACGGTGACGACCGACGAGGAGTCCGCCGCCGCCCGCCCCCGGGGCTACACGCCCAGCAAGAAGGAGTTGGGGCGGACCACTCCGAAACGTCCGGCCGCCGGTCGCCGCGCCGCCGCGCCGGTCCGCCCGCTGACCAAGGAAGAGGCCCGGGAGCAGCGCCGCGCCACGCGCGCCGAGGCCACCGCCGAGTTCCGCCGCGAGGGCGGTCCGCGGGACCGGGGGCCGGAGCGGCTGCTGGCCCGCAACGTGGTCGACTCCCGGCGTACGGTCGGCACCTGGTTCTTCGGCGGCGCGCTGATCGTGCTGGTCGGTTCCAACCAGGCCATGCCGCCGGTCGTGCGGTTGCTCTCCAACCTGCTCTGGGGCGCGCTGGCCCTGGGCGTCCTGATCGACTCGGTGCTGATCTCCCGGAAGATCAAGAAGCTGGTCCGCCAGCGCTTCCCGAAGAGCACCGAGAAGCTCGGCTCGCTCTACTTCTACGCGATCATGCGGTCGATCACGTTCCGCAAGATGCGCGCCCCGGCCCCCCGGGTCAACATCGGCGACAAGGTCTGAGCAACGCGTTAAGAAGGGCCCCCTGCTATACGCCAGGCGTTAACAGGGGGCCCTTCCTTTCGCTCTGGTAGAGGCGGGCGACGACCTCCTCGATGTCCGGCTCCACGATCGAGATGTCGCGCAGCGTGGCCAGGCCGGCCAGCCCGGCCACCACCTCGGCGACGCTCGCCCGGTCCAGCGCGAACACCAGCCGCCGCCCGTCCGCCTCCACCCGCTGCACCGGCGCGCCCGGCAGCACCGGCGGCTCGGGCAGCGCGGTGTCCAGCTCGGCGACCACCATCCGGCGTGAGCCGTACCTGTGGTGCAGCTCCGCGATCGACCCGTCGTGCACCACCCGGCCGTGGTCGATGACCACGAGCCGCCGGCAGAGCCGCTCGATGTCGGCCAGGTCGTGCGTGGTGAGCACCAGCGTGGTGTCGCCGGCCCGGCCCAGCTCGGCCAGGAAGCCCCGGACCGCCTGCTTGCTGACCACGTCCAGCCCGATGGTCGGCTCGTCCAGGAAGAGCACCTCCGGACCGTGCAGCAGCGCCGCGGTCAGCTCGCCGCGCATCCGCTGCCCCAGGGAGAGCTGCCGGACCGGGGTGTCCAGGAACGCATCCAGGTCGAGCAGGTCCCGGCAGCGGGCCAGCCGCGCCGCGTGCGCGCCGGCCGGCACCCGGTAGACGTGCCGCAGCAGGTCGAACGAGTCCCGCAGCGGCAGGTCCCACCACAGCTGCGACCGCTGCCCGAACACCACCCCGATGCGCAGCGCCAGCCGGGTCCGGTCGGCCACCGGCCGCAGCCCGCAGACCCGGGCCCGGCCCGCCGACGGCATGAGCACACCGGTGAGCATCTTCAGCGTGGTCGACTTCCCGGCGCCGTTCGGCCCGATGTAGCCGAGCATCTCGCCGCGCTCCACCCGCAGGTCGACGCCGTCGACCGCGGTCACCGTCCGTTTCTCGCGGCGCAGCGTCCCGGTCCTGACCCGCACCGTGAACTCCTTGCGCAGCCCGTCCATCTCGATGACGTTCATGACCCCGTACTCCGGTAGTGACGGATCCCGACGCGCCAGGCCACGACCGCGACCGCCGCCGCGACCAGCGCGACGCCCGGCGACGCCCAGCCCACCCAGGCCGGCAGGCCCAGCGGGTCGGCGCGGCCGAGCAGCGCCAGCGCCGGGTGGTAACTGACGAACGCGAACCCCATCCCGTACGCGAACAGCGCGCGGAACCACCCGCCGTAGACGGTGACCGGGTACGAGGTGAAGTCGCGCCCGCCGTAGGTGACCGAGTTGGCCAGCTCGCCCGAGTCGACCCAGTAGAACGACACCGTGGCGGTGGTGACGAAGACCGAGGCGAAGAAGACCACCGCGGCCGGCGGGGCGACCACGGCCAGTGCGATCCGGCCCGGGGTCCAGTCGATCCCGGCCGAGGCGAGCGCGAACCCGAGCACCGCCAGGCCGAACACCGCGCGGGACACCTTGCGCAGTGGCAGGTCCATCAGCAGCAGTTGGGGCAGCGCGGCGAGCGGGCGGACCAGCACCGCGTCGAAGAGGCCGGTGCGCACGTACCGGGGCAGCCGCTCGACGTTGCCGACGAGCAGGTCGGCGGCGGCGAACCCGCACGACGACAGCCCGACCACGACAAGCGTCTCGCGCAGTGTGAAGCCGCCCAGCTCACGCGTCACCCCGAAGATCACCAGGACGGTGACCACGTCGAACACGGTCGCGCCGAGGTTGCCGACCAGGTCGACCACGAACGACGTGCGGTAGGCCGCCTGCGAACGCGCCTGCGCCCCGAGCAGCGCCCGGTACGCCCGCAGCGCCCCGCCGCCGACCTCAGCCACCCTGGGCGCACTGCCGTGCTCAGCCACCCTGGGCGCACTGCCGTGCTCAGCCACCCTGCACCACCAGGCGGCGCTCGGCCCGGCGCTGCACCAGCCGGCAGAGCGCCAGCAGCAGCACCGCCCAGCCGAGTTGGAGCCCGACCAGGCCGAGCCCCGTCGACATCGGCTCCCGCTCGACAAGCACGTCCAGCGGGACCTGGAGGAGGCTCGGGAACGGGGTGGCGTAGCGCAGGGTCGCCTCCAGCCAGCCGGGCAGGAAACCGAGCGGGAAGTAGAGCCCGGCCAGCACGCCCGAGCCGAGCGTCCAGAGGATCATCGGGCCCCGGACGTCCTGCAACCAGTAGGCGGTGGCGTTGACCAGGTAGCGGCAGCCGAAACAGACCACGACCGCGAGCAGCGCGGAGAGCAGGAACAGCGGCACGGTGGCCCAGTGCCGGGGCAGGTACACCGCGAAGAAGAACGGGCCGACCACCAGCGGGGGCACCAGCCGGGCGAGCGCGGCGAACCCGGCCCGACCCATGTCGACGGCGAGATAGTTGGTCACCGGGTGCACCGGTCGCAGCAGGTCGGCGGCCACCTCGCCGGAGCGGATCCGGTCGGCCAGCTCGGTCCAGCCCCAGATCGCGATGACCGCCAGCAGCCCCTGCCCGGCCCAGACGAACGTGGCGAGCTGCGCCCGGTCGTAGCCGGCGACGGTGCCGGCCGCGCCGGTGGCGGCGAGGAAGATGTAGCAGCGCAGGAAGCCGAAAACGGTGTTGGTCACCACGCCGGCCAGGGCCGCCTGGCGGTAGGTGGCATGCCGCCGGAACCCGGCCGCCACTATCGCGCCGAATGTCCGAAACCATGGGGTAACGTGTCCATCGGTGGGTGATGCCACAGTGGCGGTGACCGAGCCCACGCCGTTACCCTCCTTCCGCAGCCAAGACGTGCTGGCCGGGCGACTCTACCGGCGCGTCCGCCGCCCCAGCGCGACAATTTCCAACGAGGTGACACCGCCGTGAGCGAGCGACGCGAGCCGGTTCCGGAGCCGCGCCGCGCGAGCCGCGGAAGGGGCTGCCGATGAGTGGCTGGGGCAGCTGGCGTGAGCCGGCCGAACCGGCCTGGGCGCTGGCGCCCACCCACGAGTGGCAGCCACAGTTCCCCGGGCAGCGCTACCCGGGTGACATCGGCCTCGAACACCTGACGCCCCCGCCGCGTCGCCGGGCCGTGGTCGGGCGCGCCGAGGTGCGCCCGGTCAGCCCCGCGCCCGAGGACGCGCATCCGACCAGCCCGGCGCCGACCGACGCGTACCCGGCCGGGCCGCGCGGGACGTACCCGGTCAGCCCCGCCGGGCCGCGCGGGACGTACCCGGTCAGCCCCGCCGGGCCGCATGGGACGTACCCGGTCAGCCCTGCCGGGCCGGACGAGCGACGCGGGCAGCGGCCGGTCGGTGCGGCGGGCGAGTGGCGCGGCCGTCCGGACCGCCCCGGCGCGGACGGCCGACCGCCTCGACCGGCGGACCGGACCCCGCCCGGCCCGCCCCCGACACCCGAACGCTTCGACCAGCGCTGGACCCACCCCGGGTCGCCGTCGCACCGGTCGACCCCACCGGCGCCGGGCTGGATGCCGGAGCCGAGCGAGGCCCCGCAACCCGCCGCGAGCTGGTCCGAACGCCGGCGGCCGGCGGACGACCGCCGCGCCCCGGTGGACGGTCGCGAAGCCGGACCCGACCGTCGCGAAGCCGGACCCGACGGTCGCTGGGCTCCGGCGGCCGACGAGGGGCGGAATGCCGTACCGGGCCGACCCGCGGAACGCCACGGCGGCCAGGCCGGCCCCGCGCGCGAGCGTGGCACCGCGGCACGCGGTGAGCCGGGTCGTGACGGTTGGCGCGAACCGGGACCGCCTCCGACGGACCGGCGCGAGCCGACCGGTGGACGGTGGGCCGACGACACGCCGCGCCGGGACGCCGCCGGCCCCACCGGGACCGACCGGTACGGCGCCCCGCGCCCCGCGGTCGACCAGCGGTGGGACGGTCAGCGCCCGCCACTCGACCGGACCCACGCGCCGCAGGGCGAGTGGCCGGTGATCGAACGGCGGTCGCGTACCGAGCCGGCCGCGTACCAGCCCGACGAGCGGTCCCGCCCGCACGCGGAGCGGCCGGCGCGGGACGGGTACCCGGGCGGTCCGCCCGACGACCGGCGCCGCGACGGCCACCGTCCGGAGCAGGACGGCCCGGCCCGCCCCCGCCCCGAGTCCCGGGATGCCCGACCGCCCGCCGCGCGCCCCGACCACCGGGCTCGGCCGGCCCAGTGGCCGGTACGCCCCGACGAGCACCCACCGGTCCGTGCCGGTGACGCCCCGACGCGGCCGGTACCGCCGAGCCGACCCGACGAGCCACGGCGGTCCGCTCCCCCGGCCCCCGGTCGCTACGACGAGATCCGCCGGCCGGCTGCCGAACAGGATCGCCGGGTCCCCACCGGACCGGCCGCCACCGGACCGGTCTCCGGCGTGCCCGGAACCGCCGTGCCCGGAACCGCCGTGCCCGGAACCGCCGTGCCCGGGACCGGCCGGCCGGCGGCACCCGCGGCACGGGCGTCCGCGCCCGACGTGGCGGTCGACGCGCCGGCCGCGGCCACTCCCACTCGCCCGGCCCCGACCCCGGCCCCGCCCGCCCCCGCCCGCCCGGCTCCGCCTGCCTATCCCGGCCCCGCATCCGGGCAGACATCCGGAAGCGGCCCGGCCCGATCCGGCCCCTCCGGTCCGGCCGAGATGCGAACGCCACACACCGCGCCGGCCGCTTCGGCCGGGAATGAACGCCCGACAACCGGCGCGACAGCGGGCGGCTCGGCTGCCGACCCGGATCAGGACCGGCGGGAGCCTGTCCGGTACCGCCCGCCGGTACCCGAGGCGGGTCCGGCACCGCAGCCGAGGGACTCCGGTGCGGAGGCATGGTTCCGGCCGAACAAGCCGGCGACGACCGGCGGGCGTGACGCCCAGCCCGGCGACACGGCCCGTGCCGAGCCACAGGCTGCGCCGTCCGTTTCCGCCGGGGCGACCTTGCCGGCAGAGCCGGTCCCCGCCACTTCCTCGACCGGCCACGCGCCGACGGACCGGCGTCAGACTGCCGGACCGACCGACCAGGCCCGGACTGCCGCACCGGCGGATCAGGACCCGGGTGTCGGGCCGGCGGACGAGGACCCGACCGCCGCGCAGGCCGGACCGGAGCGTCGGGTCGCTTCGATCGCGCCCGCCGAACCGACGGGTGTGACAGGCGACCGCTATCGACCTGAGAGCGTGAACGACTCGGCGGTCGTGTCCGGAATCGGCACCGTGTCCCGGACCACCGACCGAGCCGAAGACACCGGGCCCACCTCCACCGCCGTCGACCATGTCGACCCGCCGGCAGCCGAACCGGTCGCCGCCGCGACAACCGAGGTGGCGCTTCCCGACGCGCGTCCGTCGGCGTCCCCGGCGTCGATGCCTGCCGAATCTCCGACGCCGACACCGCCCTCTCCGTCTGCCAACCCTCGAACCCCCACGCCGGCTGTCCCGGCCACCGGCTCCGTACCATCCGCTGGTCACGACCGACCGGCACCGGCCGAAGAGCCGACCGCGGACCACACCGTCAGGCCCGGCCAGGTCGACGCGTTGGCCGACGACCAGGACGCCCGCACCACCACCCGTAGCGACCCGTTCGCCGACGACCGGGACGCCCGCACGACCAGCCATGCCGCGGCGACCCGCACCGGGGCCGACGACGCCCCGGTCACGGTGGCCGACGACGCGCCGCTCACGGGCACCGACGACACGCCGAACGCGGCGGCCGCCGATGAGCCGGTCGCGCTGGTCGGTGACACGCCGCACACGGGCACCGACGACGCCCCGGTCACGGTGGTCGACGACGCGCTGGTCAGGGTGGCCGACGACGCGCCGCACGCGAGCCCGGGCACCGACCTCGGGTCAGACGCGGTGACCGACGACCCACCGCACGCCAGCGCCCCGCCACACCCGATCGTCACCGACGACCCGCGCGCCGAGACCGATGCCACGGCATTCGCGGTCGCCCACGTCCAGCCGGGTACCGGGACCGACGCCGTGGCGTACCCGGATGCCACGGCGCAGGTCACGGCGGTCGCGGGCATGACCGTCCCTTCGGGAGCGACAGCGGACCCGGCCACGCCGTCGTCGGGGGCCGGGAGCACCGGTGCGGACGGCGACGGGCGCGGGCAGGTGGTGCCGGGCGACCTGCCCGCTGACGCCGCCGCACCCGGCTCCGCGCCGATCATGGATGCCCCGACCGGTGACGAGCGGGCCGGCGGCGGCCCGACCCTCGACGAGCGGGCCGCCGGCAACGCGACCGACGACGTCCCGACCGGCGACGCCCCGACCGACGACAACCTGACCGACGACGCCCCGACCGACGACGACAAGGCGGTCGAGGACGTCGCGCGCGGCAGTGAGCCGGGAGACGTCTTCCGACCGGTACCGGACCGACGGGTCACGACGGCCGGCGAGGAGCGCCCCGTCGGGGCGACCCGCGCTGAGGAAGAACCGCATCGTTCAGCCGCTGCCGAAGAAGATTCGGCTCCCCTGCTGTCGACCGCCGTGGATTCCACCCGCGCCACCCCGGCCGGAGAAAATACGGTTGGGCCGTCCGCGGGTCCGTCCGACACCGCCCGGAGCGTCGCCGCGACCGACCCGGAGCCCGCCGGCCCGACCCGGATGGACGGCGCTACCACCGGCTCGCGTGCCCCCGGCACGACCCCGGCCGGCAGCCCGACCCCGACCGCCACGAGCCCCACCGGCACGCCCCGGGCCGGCGGCATCGGCACCGGCACCGGCACCGGCACCGGCACCGGCACCGGCACCGAAGTCTCCGGCACGGCCCAGGCCCACGCCACGCCCGCCGGCTTTCCTCTCCCCCGCACGGCCCGAGCCGACGACACAGCCAGCACCACCGACACGACCAGCACCACCGACACGACCCGAGCCGACGACACGGCCAGCACCGGCAACACCGACACGGCCGGCGGAGGGCGGGGCGCATCCGAGCCGACCGGTTCGGCGTCGACACGTACCGACGCCGAACCGGTACGTGTGGACGAGGCCGACGGGCCGGCTGACGCGCGTACCCCCGAATCGGGGCCGGCGGGCGACGAACCGGCACCGGCGCGTCCGGTGGACCCGGAGCGGGCCCTGGCCGCGGTCGGCTGGCGGCTGCACCCGGAGACGCTGCGCGAGGAGGCGCCCGATCCGGCGGAGCTGCGGCGGATCCGGGACGGGCTCACCGGCAAGCTCGACACCGCGCTGGACAACCGCAGCCGGGCCCGGCTGCTCAGCCTGCGTGCGGTGGCGTCCCGGGTCCTCGGTGACGCCGACGACGCGGTCGCCGACGCGCGGCTGGCCCTCACGTACGCGGAGGCCACCGGCGAGTTGCGGCGGACCGCGCTGGCCCGCGCCCGGCTGGCCGAGGTGCTGCGGTGGCGGGGCGAGTACGCGGAGGCCGACCGGCTCTTCGCCGAGGCCAACTCGGCGGAACTGCCGGACCGGTTGCGTGCGCTGCTGCACGAGCACGCCGGTCGCTGCTGTTACGACCAGGGCCGGCTGACCGAGGCGTGCCTGCACTTCGAGCGGGCGCTGGACCTGCGCCGGGGCGAGGACGCGGCGCTGAACGCGCGGACCCTGGTCGCACTGGACGCGGTCGCGGCGCGGGCGGCGCGCGACGGGTTCGGGCCGGCACCGCGCGGGCGGGCGGAGGTGCTCGGCACGCCGCGGTACCCGGTGGCGACGTTCGACGAGGAGCAGCAGCTCTGGGGGTACGCGGACGCCGACGGTGAGCTGGTGATCCGGCACCGGTACGCCGAGGTGCAGCCGTTCCACGAGGGACTGGCCTGGGTCCGACGGCCGGAGGCGTCCCGCTGGGCGTTGATCGACACCTCGGGGGCGGCGCTGATCGAGGCGAACAACGGCTACCGCTCGGTGGGCGCGTTCGCCGAGGGCCTGTCGTGGGTGAGCATGGACGGCAAGGGCCGGTGGATGGCCGTCGACCGGACGAACATCGTGAAGATTCCGCCCGGTTACGAGGAGGTCCGGCCGTTCCGCAACGGTCTGGCCGCGGTGCGGCAGAACGGCGGCTGGGGGGCAGTGGACCACGCCGGCGAGGTGGTGGTGCCGACCCGCTACCACGGCCTCGGCACGGCGCTGGCCGACGGCCGGCACCTGGACGGCTTCACGGAGGAGGGGCTGGCGGTGGTCGAGCTGGCCGGCCGGCGGGGCGTGGTGGACCGCAACGGCCGGGTCCGGGTGGCGCCCGCGTACCCGACGCTGGTGATCCACCCGGTGGCGTTCCTGGTCGCCACCGAGGCGGGTCGCTGGGGCGCGCTGGACCGGCACGGCGAGCCGCTGATCGACCCGGTGCACCCGGGCCGGGCCGCGGTGGCCGCCGAGATCGACCGGCTGCTCGCCGACGCGAACCCGGTGCTCTGACCCGGGGAGCCACGGCGGGTGCCCGCCGCCGGGCGGAGTTAGGGTCGGAGCATGGAATTCCGACACCTGGGCCGCTCCGGCCTGATGGTCAGCGAGATCTCGTACGGCAACTGGATCACCCACGGCTCGCAGGTCGAGGAGGACGCGGCGGTCGCCTGCGTGCGCGCCGCCCTCGACAGCGGCATCACCACGTTCGACACCGCCGACGTCTACGCCGGCACCCGCGCCGAGTCGGTGCTCGGCCGCGCGCTGGCCGGCGAGCGCCGCGAGGGGCTGGAGATCTTCACCAAGGTGTACTGGCCGACCGGGCCGGGCCGCAACGACCGTGGCCTGTCCCGCAAGCACATCATGGAGTCGATCGACGGCTCGCTGCGCCGCCTGCAGACCGACCACGTCGACCTCTACCAGGCTCACCGCTTCGACGTCAGCACCCCGCTGGAAGAGACGATGGAGGCGTTCGCCGACGTCGTGCACGCCGGCAAGGCGCACTACATCGGCGTCTCGGAGTGGACGGCGGCGCAGCTGCGCGAGGCGCACGCGCTCGCCCGTGAGCTGCGCATCCCGCTGGTCTCCAGCCAACCGCAGTATTCGATGCTGTGGCGGGTCATCGAGGCCGAGGTGATTCCGGCCAGCGAGGAGCTGGGCATCGGCCAGATCGTCTGGTCGCCGATGGCGCAGGGCGTGCTCTCCGGCAAGTACCTGCCCGGCCAGCCGCCGCCGGCCGGTTCCCGCGCCACCGACGAGAAGTCCGGCGCGAACTTCATCGCCCGGTGGATGTCCGACGAGGTGCTGACCCGGGTGCAGCAGCTCAAGCCGCTCGCCGAGCAGGCCGGGCTGACCATGGCGCAGCTCGCGGTCGCCTGGGTGCTACAGAACCCGAACGTGTCCTCGGCCATCATCGGCGCGTCCCGGCCCGAGCAGGTGCACGACAACGTGAAGGCGGCGGGCGTGAAGCTCGACGCCGGCCTGCTCAAGGCGATCGACGACATCGTCGAGCCGGTCGTCGAGCGGGACCCGGCGAAGACGGACAGCCCGGCGCGGCGTCCGTGACGTCAGTCGTCCCCGGGCCGGCGTCGCCGTCGGCCCGGGGACGACCGGCGCACACCCCGCCGGGCCGGTCGCCCGTCCGGCGGGCCCGTCAGCCCTGCCAGAACCGGATCAGGTAGAGGCCCAGCCGGTAGAGGTCCGGTGGGAGGCCGAGCGCGTCGCCGACCGCGAAGACCCCGCCGAAGAACGCGCCGCCGATGCGCGGGCTCCACAACAACGCGAAGAGCAGGATGAATCCGTACGGGGCGAACAGGTCGTACATCCGCCGGTAGGCGGGACTGAGCCAGGGCTGGATCATGTTGCCGCCGTCCAGGCCCGGCACCGGCAGCAGGTTGAGCACGCTGGCCATGAGCTGGAGGAACGCGAGCAGCCCGACGCCGGCCCAGAACTCCAGCGGCCCGCCCAGCGCCGGCCCCCACGTCACGGCCGCCACCAGCACCAGCGTGAACACCACGTTGGTGGCCGGCCCGGCGAGACTGACCAGGGTGTGCCGCAGCCGCCCGGGAATGGCGTGCCGGTCCACCCAGACCGCGCCGCCGGGCAGGCCGATGCCGCCGAGCAGCACCACGACCACCGGCAACACGATCGACAGCAGCGGGCTGGTGTACTTCAGCGGGTTGAGCGTCAGGTAGCCCCGGTGGGCGATGTCCCGGTCACCGGCCCGGTACGCGACCACGGCGTGCGCGTACTCGTGCAGGCAGAGCGAGACCAGCCAGCCGGCGACCACGAAGAGGAACACGTCGAACCGGACGTTGCCGTACCGGTTCCAGGTCATCACCCCGCCGGCCGCGAAGAGCGCGACCAGGGCCAGGAAGATGGGGCTGGGCCGGAACGCCGCCCGGGGCACGCCGAGGATCAGCGGGTCGCCCGGGCGGTCGTAGCCCGTCATTCGGCCGGGGGTTGCAGGCTCATCCGGTAGTCCACCCGGTCGTCCTCGACCAGCACGACCGAGGTGACGCCGGATGTCGCGAGCTCCCGCCAGGTCTGGCCGATCCAGGACTCGGCGTCCGCCTGGCTCGGGAACGACTCGCCCGGCCCGTCGACCGGGTCGCCGTTCGCGCCCTCGTACCGCCAGCTCCACGCCATGCCGCGTCTCCCCTCGCCGCCCGTCGCCCCGCAGGACCGGAAACCCCCGCAAGCCTAGTCGGCCCGTCGCGCCACAGCCCTCACCGCTCCCGCGATCTTGCGGTCGCTGCCCCGACAGAACGGGGCATTCGCCGCGTCCTGCGGGCAGCAACCGCAAGATCGGCGCTGGGAGGGGGTGGGGCGGGACGGGGGCGGGAGAACTAAGGTACGGACATGTCCGTTGACGGGTGGCACACCCTCCTGGTGCTCGGCGGTATCCGCTCCGGCAAGTCCGAGTTCGCCGAGTCCCTGGTCGCCGACGCGCCCATGGTCCGCTACGTGGCCACCGCCCCGACCGGGGATCCGGATGACACCGAGTGGGCGACCCGCCTCGCGGCGCACCGCGCCCGGCGGCCGGGAAGCTGGACCACCGAGGAGACCGCGACGGATCCGGGCCGGCTGGCCGAGGTGATCACCGCCGCCGGCCCGAACGACACGCTGCTCGTGGACGACCTGGGTGGCTGGGTCACCGTGCTGCTCGACCCGACCCACCAGCCGGCCGACGACACCGCCACCGTCGCCGAGCTGGCCGCCGCCGTGCGGGCGAGCGAGGCCCGGCTGGTGCTGGTCAGCCCGGAGGTGGGCCTCTCCCTGGTGCCCACCACGCCGTTGGGCCGGGCGTTCACCGACGCGCTGGGCGCCACCAACCGGGCGGTGGCCGACGCCTGCGACGCGGTCGCGCTCGTGGTGGCCGGGCAGACCGCCTGGCTCAAGCCGCCCGCCGCGTCGCTCCCGACCGTGCCGGCGGCCCACGCCCCGGCCGACGCCACCACCCCCGCCGGGGCCCACCCGGCCGGGGTCGCGACCGACGCCGCCACGGGCGGAGCCGGAGCCGCGACCGCCGCCACGGGCGGAAGCCACCCGACCGCCCCGGGCGGAAGCCACCCGGCCGGCACGGTCGGCGCGCCGCCCGAGCCACGGCACGCGGCCGGCGGTCGGGGCGTCGACGACGTGGCGCTGCCCGAGGTGCTCACCCCGGCCGCGACGCCGCCACCGGCCGGCGCGCCGGCCGGGCCGGCCGGCGCCGGCGACTGGGCGGCACCCACCATGGCGCTGCCGATGATCGCCACCGGCCTGGTCATCCAGCCGGGCATGGAACTGCCGATGCCGGACGACTACACCGGCCCGCAGGCCGTCGACCGGCTCGCCACGCTCGACGTTCCCGGCGCCGGCCTGGGCGTGCTGGAACAGGTGGTCGGCTTCGCCGCCGCCACCCAGGGCAGCGCGAACCCGCGTCCCTGGGCCGCCGTCCGGGTGCTGCTGCTGCACGGCGACCACGAAGGCGGCGCGTCGGCCGGCGCGGTGGCCGGCGAGTCGGCGCGGCGCGCCCGCCAGGCGCGCGCCGGCCGGGGTGCGCTGGCCCGGCTGGCCGCCGAGAACGGCGCCAGCCTCCAGGTCGTCGAGGCGCCGGCCTCGGCGCCGTTCGAGGACGGCCCGGCGCTCACCGGCGAGCAGGTCGAGGCCGCGCTGCGCTACGGGTGGCGGTTGGCCGAGCAGGCCGCCGACGCGGGCGTACAACTGCTGGTGCTGGCGGCGTGCGGGGCCGGCGCCGAGGCGGCAGCCGCGGCGGTGCTGGCGGCCACCGCCGGCGCGGAACCACCGGCGGTGCTCGGTCGGGTGGTGAACGACCAGGGCGAGATCGACGACAACGCCTGGATGGTCCGCTGCGCGGCGGTCCGGGACGCGCTGCACCGCACCCGACGCTCCCCCCGGGAGGCCAAGGACATCCTGGCGGAGCTGGGCGGCGGCGACATCGCGACGGCCACCGGCGTGCTGCTCGGGGCCACCGCCCGGCGCGTCCCGGTGCTGCTCGACGGGCCGGTCGGCACCGCCGCCGGCATGGTCAGCCGCGACCTGGCCGGGCAGGCCCGGCACTGGTGCCTGCTGCCCGACCACGGCGGCCGGCCCGGGGTGCGGCTCGCCGCCGACGTGCTCGGCCTGACTCCGCTGCTGGATCTGCGCCTCGACCTGGGCGAGGGGGCGACCGCGCTGGCCGCGCTCCCGCTGCTGCGCTCGGCGCTGACGCTCGCCGCCTCGCTGCCGGTGCACCCGTCGCTGGGCGGCGCCGACTCCGAGGCGCCGGCCGGGCCGGCGGACGAGCCGGACTTCGCCGAGCCGGAGCCGGCCGGACCGGGTCCGACCACGGTCGGGTACGACCAGCCGGTCTCGCCCGGCCGACGTGCCGACTGAGCGCCGGCTCGCCGACGGCGTCCGGCTGGCGCTGACCACGTTCACCACCGCGCCGGTACGCGCCGGCCGGGTCGACCGGGCCACCGCCGGCACCGCGATGGCGCTGGCCCCGGCGGTCGGCGCGCTGCTCGGCGCGGTGCTCGGCGGAGCGTTGCTGCTGGCCGGGGCGCTCGCTCCGCCACTGGTCGCCGCCGGGGTGACGGTCGGGCTGGGCGCGCTGCTCACCCGGGGTCTGCACCTGGACGGGCTGGCCGACACCGTGGACGCGCTCGGGTCGTACCGGCGCGGGCCGGCCGCGCTGGCGATCATGAAGCAGCCGGACGTCGGCCCGTTCGGGGTGGTCGCGTTGGTGGTCGTCCTCCTGCTCCAGACCGCGGTGCTGGCGGAGCTGGTCGGGCGGGACGCGGTCGCGGCGCTCGCCGCGGTGGTCGCGGCCACCGCGGCCGGACGGCTGGCGGTCACCCTGGCCTGCCGCCGTGGCGTGCCGGCGGCCCGGCCGGACGGGCTGGGCGCGCTGGTCGCCGGCACGGTGGGGTGGGGCGTCGTGGCGCTCGGCGCGCTCGTCGTCGCGCTGCTGGCCGTGCCGGCGGTGCCGGGCCGCCCGTGGCAGGGGCCGCTCGCCGTGCTCGGCGCGCTCGCCGTCGCGGCCGGGCTGCTCCGGCACCTGGTACGCCGCTTCGGCGGTATCACCGGCGACGTCCTCGGGGCCCTGGTGGAGGTCGTCACCACGCTGTCCTACCTGGGACTGGTGCTGACCGGCTGATCGCCCCCCGGTCGGCCGGGTAGCGTTCGGGTGAGTGCACCGGCGTGGTCGAGGGAGACGGCATGCTCATCACGGACGACTTCCTGCCCGTACCGGTGCCGGAGTCGCTCGACGCGACCTACCTGGTGCCGATCGACGGGCTGCCCCGGGTGAGCCCGAAGACCGCGGTCGAAGGGCTGACCGGCCGGCTGGCCGGGCCGGTGCACGGGCTGGCCAAGCAGATGCTGGACAGCCCGCTGATGAGCGTGGACACGCGGTCGATAAGCGAGTTCCCGGAGCTTCCGCCGGACCTGCTGGCCGCGTTCGGCGCCACCGACGAGCAGCTCGCCCGGCTGGCCGCCGCCACCCACCTGGTGGTGGTGCAGGCGGAGTACCGGCCCGGCTGGCCGCCGGCGCACGAGTGGGCGGCCCGGGCGGTGGCCGCGGCCATCGCCGAGACGGTCGGCGGGGACGTGGTCGACGTGTTCGGCCTCCAGTTCCTCGACCCGGCGACGGCGCTGCGCTCGCTGCCGGACGAGCAGGGCCGGGTCCGGCTGGTCGACTGGGTGCTGGTGCCCTACTCGTCCGACGCCGACGGGCTCTGGTTCACCACCAAGGGGCTGCGCCGGTTCGGGCTGCTGGAGTTGCAGGCCCAGGGCGTGCCGGACCACCTCACCCGGGCCTGGGGCGCGGTGATGACCGGCGCGGCCCGGCGGCTGCTGCGGGACTGGACCGACGGGCTGGCCGGCGAGGAGGTGCCGGCGTTCGTGCAGCTCCCGGTGCTGGCCACGGTGACCGGGCACGACATCGCGGTCGCGTACGGCAATCCGGAGCAGCACGGCGCGACCGCGCCGGTGCTGCTGCGGCTGGAACTGGACCCGGCCACCGACCCGGACGCCGACTCGTTCCTCAGCCTGAACCCGCCGCCGGGGCATCCCGGGCCGCCGGGCCGCTACTTCGCCGCCGCCTGCGCGACGCTGTTCAACGGCATCCAGCCCGACGTCCGCTACACCCGCACGGACGACGCGATGAGCCGGGCGGTGGCGACCGCCCGGGCCGCGCTCGGCGACATCCGGGCCCGGTTCCTGGCCGGCGGACTGCCGGCGGAGAGCCAGCTCGTGGTCAAGTACGGCCTGCCCGGCGACGACGGCCCGGAGTACGTCTGGGCCGGGGTGACCTCGTGGGACGCCCCGGAACGGATCGTCGGCGCGAGCGCCACCGACGCCACCACCGACCCGAGCGTGCGGATCGGCTCGCCGGTCGTGGTCGAGGCGTCCGACGTGGTCGACTGGGCCGTGCTGGACGGCACCGGTGTGCTGGAGGGCGGCTGGACCCAGGCCGTCCTCGACGCCGGCGAGCGCGGCGAGGGCTGACCGGGCCGGTCAGCGCACCGAGGGCTGGACGAACGGCGGCCTGGTCAGGCGCATCCGGGCCCGCCGGCCACGGATGTCCACCGTCAGCTCCTCGCCGTCGGGCAGCTTCGGGTCGGTGTCGACGAGCGCGAGCGCGATGCCGTGCTTGAGCGTCGGGCTGAACGTGCCGCTGGTGACGGTGCCGACCCGGCGGTCCCCGGCGTAGACGGCCATGCCGGGGCGCGGGATGGCCCGGTCGACGGCGGCGAGCCCGCGCAGCGTACGGGCCGGTCCGGCGGCCTTCTCGGCGCGCAGCACGTCCCGGCCCCAGAAGGCCGGCTTGTCCCAGCCCACCGCCCAGCCGGAGCGGCCCTGCACCGGGGTGATCTCCAGGGACAGGTCCTGCCCGTGCAGCGGGTACCCCATCTCGGTGCGCAGCGTGTCCCGGGCGGCCAGCCCGCACGCCCGCACGTCGTCGCCCGCGGCGAAGATCGCGTCCCAGACGGCGACCGCGTGCTCGGCGGGCACGACCAGCTCGTAGCCCAGCTCACCGGTGTAGCCGGTGCGGCAGACGGTCAGCTCGACGCCGGCCGACGTGGCGGTGGAGAAGCTCATGTAGTCGTGGGCGGTGGGCAGGCCGAGCGCGTCGAGCAGCGCCGCCGAGCCCGGTCCCTGGACCGCGAGCACCGCGTACGCCTCGTGCTCGTCGGTGACGGTCACGTCGGCCGGCGCGGCGGCGCGCAGCCGGCGGGCCACCTCGGCGGTGTTCGCCGCGTTGGGCACCAGGAAGACGTGGTCGTCGGCGTGCAGGTAGGCGATGATGTCGTCCACCACGCCGCCGGTGGCGTCGTCGCAGCAGAGCGTGTACTGCGCCTGGCCGGGCGTGATCCGGCCGAGGTCGTTGCTGAGGCAGGCGTTGACGAAGTCGGCCGCGCCGGGCCCGGTGATCCGGACCTTGCCCAGGTGCGAGACGTCGAAGACGCCCACAGCGGTCCGTACGGCGGTGTGTTCCCTGAGCACGCCGCCGCCGGCGTACTCGAGCGGCATCTGCCAGCCGCCGAAGGGGGCGAACTTCGCGCCGAGCGCGGTGTGTCGCTCGTGCAGCGGGGAACGGCGCAGCCGGGTCTCGGCAGCGTCGGAGGTCACCTCGGTCATGGTGGCAACTTACCGGCCGGGACCCCTGTGGTTAGCATCGGCGGATCCCGTCGGTACGCATCGGCGGGACAGCCACGCATCCGGCGGGTAGGTTGCCGCCGGAGAGACCTTCATCGCCGGTACGCGACGACGCGGCCGGCCCGGCCCGCCCGGAGTAGCTTTCGTGACATCGCCCCGCACCACCCTCAGCCTGGTCGACACCGACCCCGCCGAACTTCCCGTCGACGCGATCGTGATCGGCGTGCACAGCCAGCCGAACGGACCGGGCGACGGCGCACCCGCCGGTGCCCTGTTGCTGGCCAGCGGCGCGGAGAGCATCGCCGCCGCGTTCGACGGAAAGCTGACCGAGACGCTGGCCCTGCTCGGCGCGACCGGTGGCCCCGGCGAGGTGATCAAGCTGGCCACGCTCGGCACGGTGACCGCCCCGGTGGTCGCCGCCGTCGGGCTGGGCCCGGAGCCCGCCGGCGCCGCGCCCGCCCCCGAGTCCCTGCGCCGGGCCGCCGGCGCGGCGGTCCGGGCGCTGGCCGGCGCGGCCCGCGTCGCCCTCGCCCTGCCGCTGCCGGACGACGCCGACGCGCCGGCCGCGCTGCGCGCGGTCGCCGAGGGCGCGCTGCTCGGCGGCTACCGGTTCGCCGGCTACAAGACGAAGCCGCAGCCGGCCCGGCGCGAGCCGGTGTCCGAGCTGCTGGTCGCGGTGCCGGACGCGGCCGACGCGACCGCCCTGGCCGAGGTCGAGCGCGCGCAGACGGTGGCCGGCGCGGTGCGGACCAGCCGGGACTGGGTCAACACCGCCCCGAACGAGCTGCGCCCGCCGGCGTTCGCCGACGCCGTGGCGACCGCCGCCCGGGAGGCCGGGCTGGACGTCGAGGTGCTCGACGAGGCGGCGCTGGCGGCCGGCGGGTACGGCGGCATCCTCGCCGTCGGCCAGGGCTCCGAGGCGCCGCCGCGGCTGGTGAAGCTCACCTGGACGCCGCCCGGCGGCGGTACCGGCAAGCGGGTCGCGCTGGTCGGCAAGGGCATCACGTTCGACACCGGCGGCATCTCGATCAAGCCGGCGCAGGGCATGTGGGAGATGAAGTCGGACATGGCCGGCGCGGCGGCGGTCGGCGCGGCCATGCTGGCGGTGGCGGCGCTCAAGCCGAACGTGACGGTCACCGCCTACCTGCCGATGGCGGAGAACATGCCGTCGGGCGCCAGCTACCGGCCGGGCGATGTGATCAGCATGTTCAACGGCAAGAAGGTGGAGGTGCTCAACACCGACGCCGAGGGCCGGATGATCCTGGCCGACGCGATGGCCCGGGCCTGCTCCGACGGTGCCGACTACCTGTTCGAGACCTCGACGCTGACCGGTGGCCAGGTGATCGCGCTGGGCAAGCGGATCGCCGGCGTGATGGGCAGCCCGGAGCTGTGCGAGCGGGTCCGGGTGGCCGGTGACGCGACGGGCGAGCCGGCCTGGCCGATGCCGCTGCCGGACGACGTGCGCAAGGGCATGGAGTCCGACGTCGCGGACATCTCCCAGGTCAACGCCGGGATGGACCGCGCCGGTCACATGCTCCAGGGCGGGGTGTTCCTGCGGGAGTTCGTCACCGACGACGTGGCCTGGGCGCACATCGACATCGCCGGTCCCAGCTACCACTCGGGCGAGGCCACCGGCTACTGGGCCAAGGGCGGCACCGGCGTGCCGGTCCGCACCCTGCTCCACCTGGTCGACGACGTGGCCGCCAACGGCTGAGGCGTGCAAGGAGGGGCCCCCTGTTAACGCATTCCGCATAACAGGGGGCCCCTCTTAACACCTGCGGCCCGAGGCGCTCAGAACAGCTCGGGACGGCGCTTGCGGCGCTCGTTGTAGTCGCGCATGCGCTGGGGGTAGCCCATCAGCCTCACGTCGTAGATCGGGATGGCGGTCCGGTGCGCCCAACGCCTGGCGTCCTCCGGGCTGCCGACCCGCCGCCGGGTCCACTCGCCGTCGTCGGCGATCAGCATGACGGTGGTCTCGGTGACCGTCGTCCGTGGCTCCAGGAACGCCTCGACGCCCCGTCGGGTTCGGACGAAGTTCTCGAGATGGTCCAGATCGGCGCGCTCGGCGGCACGGTCACGGCTCACCGCGGCCACCCGCTTGCGTCGTCGGAACAGCGCCACCGGACTCACTCCTCCCCCGGACGTCATCGAAGACGGTGCCAAGGGTACGTGCCGCCGACGTGTCGTTGGGCACCTCGGTACGCGCTCGGGCCGGGGTGGTGACAAGATGACCGAGGTGGGGTGTACCTGTTACTCCGCCGTAACCCCCGATGCAGCGACGCGACCTGGGAGTTGGATGTGAGCGAGCCGAACGACACGACCTTCGACATCGTCATCCTCGGAGGTGGTAGCGGCGGCTACGCGGCGGCGCTGCGTGCCGCCCAGCTGGATCTCTCCGTCGCGCTCATCGAGAAGGGCAAGCTCGGCGGCACCTGCCTGCACAACGGCTGCATCCCGACCAAGGCGCTGCTGCACGCCGCCGAGATCGCCGACCAGACCCGCGAGTCCGAGCAGTTCGGCGTGAAGGCCGAGCTGGTCGGCATCGACATGGCGGCGGTCAACTCGTACAAGGACGGCGTGATCTCCCGCCTCTACAAGGGCCTCCAGGGCCTGGTGGGCAGCGCCAAGAAGATCACCTTCGTGGCCGGCGCCGGCAAGCTGGTCGGCAAGAACGTGGTCGAGGTGGACGGCAAGCGCTACACCGGCCGCAACGTGATCCTGGCCTCCGGCTCGTACGCGAAGAGCCTGCCCGGCCTGGAGGTCGACGGCGAGCGGATCATCACCAGCGACCACGCGCTCACCCTGGACCGCGTCCCGTCGTCGGCGATCGTGCTCGGCGGCGGCGTGATCGGCGTCGAGTTCGCCAGCGTCTGGAAGTCCTTCGGCGTGGACGTGACAATCGTCGAGGCGCTGCCCCGGCTGGTCGCCGCCGAGGACGAGGAGTCGTCGAAGGCGCTGGAGCGCGCGTTCCGCAAGCGGAAGATCAACTTCAAGGTCGGCAAGCCGTTCGAGAAGGTCGAGAAGACCGACAACGGCGTCAAGCTGACCATCCAGGGCGGCGACACGGTCGAGGCCGAGCTGCTGCTGGTCGCCGTCGGTCGCGGCCCGACCACCGCCAACCTCGGCTACGAGGAGCAGGGCGTCAAGATGGACCGCGGCTACGTGCTGACCGACGAGCGGCTGCGCACCAGCGTGCCGAACGTCTACGCGGTCGGCGACATCGTGCCCGGCCTCCAGCTCGCGCACCGCGGTTTCCAGCAGGGCATCTTCGTCGCCGAGGAGATCGCCGGGAAGACCCCCGCCGTGATCGACGAGGCCGGCATCCCGCGCGTCACCTACTGCGACCCGGAGCTGGCGTCGGTCGGCCTGACCGAGGCGAAGGCCAAGGAGCAGTACGGCGCCGACAAGGTCAAGACCTACAACTACAACCTGGGCGGCAACGGCAAGAGCCAGATCCTCAAGACTGCCGGCCACGTGAAGCTGGTCCGGGTGGACGACGGCCCGGTGGTCGGCGTGCACATGGTCGGCGCCCGGGTCGGCGAGCTGATCGGCGAGGCCCAGCTCATCTACAACTGGGAGGCCTACCCGGCCGAGGTGGCGCAGCTGGTGCACGCCCACCCGACCCAGAACGAGGCCCTGGGCGAGGCGCACCTGGCCCTGGCCGGCAAGCCGCTGCACGCGCACGCCTGACACGACAACCGCGGCGTCCGGCGACGGGCGATGATCCCACCAGGGGAATGAAGGAGTCTGGAGAACATGCCGGTATCGGTCACCATGCCCCGGCTCGGCGAGAGCGTCACCGAGGGCACCGTCACGCGCTGGCTCAAGCAGGAGGGTGACACCGTCGAGGTCGACGAGCCCCTGCTCGAGGTGTCGACCGACAAGGTCGACACCGAGATCCCGTCCCCCGCGGCGGGCGTGCTGAGCCGGATCGTCGTCGGCGAGGACGAGACCGCCGAGGTCGGCAGCGAGCTGGCGGTCATCGCCGGCGAGGGCGAGGACGCGGGCAGCGCCCCGAAGGAGGAGGTCGAGCCGGCCACCGAGCCGACCGCCGCCGCCGAGGGCACCGGCCCCGAGCCGGAGCAGGCCGCGCAGGCCGCCGCGGAGCCCGGGGCCGAAGCCGAGCAGCCGGCCGTCGAGGAGCCGGCCCAGCCCGCCGCGTCGTCCGGCGAGGGCACCCCGGTGACCATGCCGGCCCTGGGCGAGAGCGTCACCGAGGGTACGGTGACGCGCTGGCTCAAGCAGGTCGGCGAGACCGTCGAGGTGGACGAGCCGCTGCTGGAGGTCTCCACCGACAAGGTGGACACCGAGATCCCGTCGCCGGTCGCCGGCACCGTGCTGGAGATCAAGGTCGCCGAGGACGAGACCGCCGAGGTCGGCGGCGTGCTCGCGATCGTCGGGGCGGCCGGCGCGGCGCCGGCCGAGCCGAAGGCCGAGCCCAAGCCCGAGCCCAAGGCGGAGGCGAAGCCCGAGCCGAAGCCGGAGCCCAAGGCCGAGCCGAAGCCCGAGCCGAAGGTCGAGGAGCCGACCCCGGGCGTGTCCTACAACGAGCCGTCCGCCGAGGCGGAGCAGGCCGCCGAGCCGGCCAAGGCGGAGCAGGCCGCCCAGCCGGCCGCGCCGACCGCCACGCCGCAGCGCCCGAGCGCCCCGGCCCAGGGCGGCGGCGAGGAGGCCGCCGGCTACGTGACGCCGCTGGTCCGCAAGCTCGCCGCCGAGCACGGCGTCGACCTGGGCTCGGTCAACGGCACCGGCGTGGGTGGCCGGATCCGCAAGCAGGACGTGCTGGAGGCGGCCGAGAAGGCGAAGGCCGCCAAGGCTCAGCCGGCCGCCGCCGAGCAGCAGCCCGCCGCGAAGGCCCCGGCCCAGCCGGCCGCCAAGCCGCAGCCGAGCGCCAAGCGGGGCACCACGGAGAAGCTGCCGCGGATCCGGGCGACCATCGCCAAGCGGATGCAGCAGTCGCTGCACGAGACGGCGCAGCTCACCACCGTCGTCGAGGTCGACGTCACCAAGGTCGCCAAGCTGCGGGCCCGGGCCAAGGAGTCGTTCCAGGCCCGGCACGGCGTGAAGCTCTCCTTCCTGCCGTTCTTCGCGCTCGCCGCCATCGAGGCGCTCCAGACGTACCCGATCATCCAGGCCAGCATGGACCTGGACGGCGGCACCATCACCTACCCGGCCGCCGAGCACCTCGGCATCGCCGTGGACACCGAGCGCGGGCTGCTCGTGCCGGTCATCCACAACGCCGGTGACCTCAACATGGGCGGCATCGCCAAGCGGATCGCCGACCTGGCCGAGCGCACCCGGTCCAACAAGATCACTCCGGACGAGATGGCCGGGGCGACCTTCACGCTGACCAACACCGGCAGCCGGGGCGCGCTCTTCGACACCCCGATCGTGCCGTCGCCGCAGTCGGCGATGCTCGGCACGGGCGCGGTGGTGAAGCGCCCGGTCGTGGTCAACGACCCGGAGCTGGGCGAGGTCATCGCGGTCCGGTCGATGGTCTACCTGGCCATGTCGTACGACCACCGGCTGATCGACGGCGCGGACGCCGCCCGCTTCCTGACCACGGTCAAGGAGCGGCTGGAGGCCGGCAACTTCGAGGCCGAACTGGGTCTCTGACGCCCGAGACGACAGGGGTACGCGGCACCGGCCGCGTACCCCTTCGTTGTTTCCGCCCCGGCGCGGACCGCACGCTGACAGACTCGGCCGGTGGGCGGGTACGGGTGGCGGGGGCGCCTCGGGCCGGCGGTGCCGGTGGCTCCGGGCGCCCGGGTGGACCGGTTCGAGATCTTCTTCGACCTGGTCTTCGTCTTCTCGTTCTTCATCATCACCCGGGCCACCGCGCTCCAGGTGACCGGCGGCTCGCTGCTGCACGCGCTGCTGGTGCTCGCCGTGCTGTGGTGGTCGTGGGTGGTGCACAGCGTGGTCGCCACCCGGGTCCGGCTCGGCGAGGGCTTCGTCCCGGTGCTCATGACGGTCGGCATGGCGGCGCTGTTCACGTTCGCGTTGTCGCTGCCGAACGCGTTCCGCGACCCGCGCGGCAACGCTGCCGGACCGATCGTCGCGGCGGTCAGCTACACCGTGCTGCGCCTGGTCCACCTCCTGCTCTACCTGCACGTGGTGCGGGACAGCCCGAACGAGCGCCGGCAGTTGATCCGGTTCGCCCCGGAGGTGGTGGGCAGCACGCTGTTGCTGCTGGTCGCCGCGCTGGTGCCGCCGAAGATCGACGGCCTCGCCTCGGCGTCGGTGGCCCGCGACGGGCTGTGGATCACGGTCGTGCTGCTCCAGTACGGCACCGGCATGCTGGCCGGCACCTGGGGCTGGGGCGTCGTCTCGGCCGAGCACTGGGCCGAGCGGTACGACCTCATCCTGATCATCGCGCTGGGCGAGTCGGTCATCTCGGTCGGCGTGGGCAGCAACCTGCTCGGGCAGCCACCCACCTGGCCGGCCGTGGCGGCGGCGGTGCTCGGCATCTTCTTCACCGCGGCCCTCTGGTGGGCGCACTACGACATGGTCGGGCCGGCCGCCCGGATCGCTCTGCACGCCGCCCGGGACGGGCCCCGGGTGGCGATGGCCCGGGACGCGTACGCGTACCTGTTCCTGCCGATGATCGCCGGCATCATCCTGTTCGCGCTCGGCGCCGAGATGATCGTGCACGGCATCGCCGACCCGCGGGTGCCGCCGAGCGCGCCCGCGCACTTTCCGGCCGTCCCGCTGCTCTTCGGCGGCGTGGCCTGCTACCTCTGCGGCAACATGCTGTTCCAGGCGCGGACGTTGCGCACGCTGAGCTGGACCCGGGTCGCGGCGGTGCTGCTGCTCGGCGCGACGGTCCCGGTCGCGCAGTGGGCGCCGGGCCTGGTCGCGATGGCGCTGCTGACCGTCATCACGGTGGGCATGGTGGCGACCGAGGTGATCGTCTTCGACGAGGGCCGGCGGGCGCTGCGGAAGCTCGTCTTCGAGGAACGGACCAGCCACGAGGCGCACGAGGCGGCCTGGCGGGCCCGCTGGCACGAGCAGCCCGACCAGGGTGAGCGACTCGGCGGTTGAACCGTTTCCGGGCGGCCTGCGTGTCACCGCTCGGCCCCACCATGGGGCCTTGACGCGAGGAACGGGGACCCGCATGACCATCGACACCGTCCACGCCGGCGCGGCCGGCACCTGGCGGCTCGGCGACCTGACCGTCAACCGGATCGGCCTCGGCGCGATGCGGCTGACCGCGAACGCCGACGGCGGCCCGAGCGACCGGGACCGGGCCGTCGCCGTGCTGCGCCGCGCGGTCGAGCTGGGCGTCAACCACATCGACACGGCCGCGTTCTACTTCTCGCCGTTGCGCTCGGCCAACGAGCTGATCAACCGGGCGCTGTCGCCGTACCCGGAGGATCTGGTCATCGTGACCAAGGTCGGACCGGGCAAGGACCCGTCCGGCGAGTGGCTGCCGGCGGCCCGGCCGGAGCAGCTTCGCGGGCAGGTCGAGGAGAACCTGCGCCAGCTCGGCCGGGACCACCTGGACGTGGTGAACCTGCGGGTGCACGGGCCGGAGCCGCTGGCCGAGCACTTCGGCGCGCTCACCGAACTGGTCGACGCGGGGCTGATCCGGCACCTCGGCGTCTCGGCGGTACGCCGGCACCAGGTCGCCGAGGCGCGCACGATCGCCCCGGTGGTCTGCGTGCAGAACTCGTACGGCCTCGGCTACCGCCGGATCCACGACGAGCTGATCCGGGACTGCGCCGCCCACGGCACCGCGTTCGTGCCGTTCTTCTCGCTCGCCACCAGCGGGCGGGAGGCCGGGGCCACCGGCGAGGAGCATCCGGAGGTGCTCGCGGTCGCGCGGGAGCACGGCGTCACCGCCGCCCAGGTCCGGCTGGCCTGGACGCTGGCCCGGGGCCCGAACGTGCTCGCCATCCCGGGCACCGGCGACCCGGCGCACCTGGCGCAGAACGTCGCGGCCGGCGCGCTCCGCCTCTCCGCCGCCGACCTGGCGCGGCTCGACGCGGTCTGAGGTGTGTGAGAAGGGGCCCCTTCTCTACCGGATGCGTTAAGCAGGGGCCCCTCCTTTCACCTTCGGCCCTGGGCAGAAGGGGGCGGCGAGGGGCAGCGGGGGCGGCGGGGGGGCCGGAGACTGGGGGGATGGCGATCTTCTCCGTACAGGCCCGGCCCACGGGCGGGGCGAGCTGGGGTGAGCTGGCCCGCACCGTCGAGGCCGCCGGCTTCGACGCGCTGCTGGCCGCCGACCATCCGGGTTTCGGCCCGGCCCCGTTCGTGGCGCTGGCCGCCGCCGCGGCGGTGACCGGCACGCTGGGCCTCGGCTCGTACGTGTCGAACGCCGGGGTCCGGGAGCCGATGCTGCTCGCGGCCGATGTGGCCACTCTGGACGTGGTCTCCGGCGGCCGGGCGCGGCTCGGCCTGGGCGCCGGGCACACGCCGGGTGAGTGGCGGGCGGTCGGGCGCGAGCGCCCCGACGTCGCCGGGCGGGTCCGCCGCTGCCTGGCGGTGGCCGGGGCGGTCCGGGCGCTGCTGGCCGGCGAGGAGGTCACCGTCGACACGCCGGAGCTGGCCGCGTACGCCGCCCGCCTCGACGATCCGCGGCCGGTCCAGGACCGGGTCCCGCTCACCCTGGGCACGGCCAACTCCACGTTGCTGCGGTGGGCCGGCGCGCACGCCGACGTGGTCGGCCTGACCGGCTTCGGGCGCACGCTGCCGGACGGCCACCGGCACGAGGCCCGGTGGCGGGCCGACCAGATCGAGGCGCAGCTCGCCCACGTGGCGGCCGGCGCTTCCGGTCGGGACACGCCGCCGGCCCTGGAGGCGCTGGTCCAGCACGTCGCCGTCACCGACGACGCCGAGGCCAGCGCGGCGCCGACGGCCGCGCGCCTCGGACTCACCGTCACCGAACTTCTGGCCACCCCGTTCGTGCTGATCGGCACCGCCGACGAGATCGTCGCGGCGGTGGCCGGGCACCGCCGCCGCTGGGGCGTCACCCGCTTCGTGGTACGCGCCGGCGCGGTCGACGCGCTCGCGCCGCTCCTGCCCCGGCTGGCCGAAAACGGGTCGACTTCGAGCGCACTCGAGACAGGACACTGATTCCATGACGACGACACGACGGTTGGGCCGCAGCGGCATCGAGGTCAGCGCGATCGGCATGGGCTGCTGGGCGATCGGCGGCCCGCTCTGGGCGGGCACCCAGCCCCTGGGCTGGGGCGAGGTGGACGACGACGAGTCGATCCGTACCATCCACCGGGCGCTGGAGCTGGGCGCGACCCTCTTCGACACCTCCAGCAACTACGGGGCCGGGCACAGCGAGCGGGTGCTCGGCCGGGCGCTCGCCGGCCGCCGGGACCGGGCGGTGATCGCCACCAAGTTCGGTTACCCCACGGACGAGGCGACCCGACAGGCCACCGGCGAGGACGGCAGCCCGGGGTACGCGCGGCGCAGCCTGGAGGGCTCGCTGCGCCGGCTCGGCACCGACCACGTCGACCTCTACCAGCTGCACCTGGGCGGCCTGCCGGTGCCGCAGGCGCTGGATCTGGTCGAGACGCTGGAGGAGCTGGTCGGTGCGGGGAAGATCCGGGCGTACGGCTGGAGCACCGACGACCCCGCCTCGGCGCGGGCGTTCGCCGAGGCCGGCCCGCACTGCGCGGCGATCCAGCACGACCAGTCGGTGCTGCGGGACAACGCCGAGATGCTCGCGGTCTGTGCGGAGTTCGACCTGGCCAGCCTGAACCGCGGCCCGCTGGCGATGGGCCTGCTCACCGCCAAGTACCAGGACGCGCCGACCGCCCGTGGCGGCGACGACGTGCGCGGGGTGGCGCCCGAGTGGCTGGACTGGTTCAGCGACGGCGTCCCGCGCGCCGAGTGGGCCGACCGGGTGGCCCGGGTCCGGGAGGCGCTCACCGCCGACGGTCGTACGCTCGCCCAGGGCGCGCTGGGCTGGCTGCTCGCCCGCAGCCCGCAGACGCTGCCGATCCCCGGCTGCCGGACCGTCGACCAGGCCGGGGAGAACCTCGGCGCGCTGGCGCACGGGCCGCTGCCGGAGGCCGCGTTCGCCGAGGTGGAGCGCCTCCTCGCCGACCTGCGCGGCACCCCGGCGACCGCGTGAGTTCGGCAGGGTGACGAGTGCGCGCGGGCCGCTCCGGGCCGGGCGTGTCGCGGACGGGAGACATGTCTCGGCGAATGCGGTATGCCTCAGCGTCATAATTATGACGCTGAGGCATACCGCTGCCGAGGCGTCTCGGCTTCGGGCGCGACCCGCCCGTGCGACGCCGCGCCGCGCGGCAGGCGTGACGCGTGAGTGATTTCGCTCCACGCATCCGGATCGCGTCGCGTAGCCGAAGATGTGAGCATGCGGATCCTCATGGCCGGCGTGTCCGGCTTCCTCGGCACCCGACTTGTCGACCGGCTCGGCGCGGACGGGCACCAGGTCACCCGCCTGGTCCGCCGGCCGCCGCGCACCCCGGACGAGCGGCAGTGGAATCCCTCCGCCGCGCAGCTCGACCCGCAACTGGTCGCGGACGCCGACGCGGTGGTGAACCTGGCCGGCGCGGGGGTGGGTGACAAGCGCTGGAACGACGACTACAAGAAGCTGATCCGGACCAGCCGGGTGGACAGCACCTCCACGCTCGCCATCACGATCGCCGGCCTGCCCGCCGCGGACCGGCCGGCGGTGCTGCTGAACTCCTCCGCGGTCGGCTGGTACGGCAACACCGGGGACCGCACGGTGGAGGAGGACGCGCCGGCCGGCGAGGGGTTCCTCGCCGACGTCTGCCGCGTCTGGGAGGCGGCGACCCGGCCGGCCGAGGACGCCGGCGTTCGGGTGGTGCGGTTGCGGACCGGGCTGCCGCTGCACCGCGACGGCGGCCTGCTCAAGCCGCAGCTCCTGCCGTTCCGGCTGGGCGTCGGCGGCAAGCTGGGCAACGGCCGGCAGTGGCTGCCGTGGATCTCGATGCCGGACTGGCTGGACGCGACCGCGTTCCTGCTGGCCCGCGACGACGTGGCCGGCCCGGTGAACGTGGTCGGCCCGGCGCCGGTCACCAACGCCGAGTTCACCCGGGAGCTGGCCCGCCAGTTGCACCGGCCGGCGATCATGCCGATCCCGGCGCTGGCGTTGCAGGTCGCGCTCGGCGGGTTCGCGCACGAGGCGCTCACCAGCACCCGGGTGCTGCCGGGCGTGCTCGGCAAGGCGGGCTTCACCTGGACCCACCCGGATCTGCCGGGCGCGCTGCGCGCCGCCCTCGCCGGGTGAGCCGGCGGGGACGGCGCGGCGCGGGGCGGTCGGGTCAGCAGCCGATGACCCAGTAGCCGGGCCCGGTCTGCTTCAGCGCGGTGGTGTAGAACGTGTTGTAGAGGCCCATCCGCTGGCCGCTGCCGAGCGCGTAGGCGTACCCGCCGGACTGGTAGGCCCGGCCGGCGGTGACGTGCGCGTAGTTGCTGGCGGTGACGCAGACCGGCGCGGTGGTCGGCGTCGGCGAGGCGGTCGGGGTGGGCGACGCGGTCGGGGTGGGCGAGGCGGTCGCGGTCGCCGTCGGGGTCGGGCTCGGCGTGCCGCCGCCGCCCAGACCGAAGAAGAGCGCGTCACGGTACGTCGAGCAGATGGTGTCCAGGAAGTACGCCCCGGCGGTGCCGCACTGGTCCGCCGCCGAGCCCGGGTCGACCGGGGTGCCGTGGCCCATGCCGGAGACCCGGTAGACGCGGACCTGGTCGCTGCCGTAGACCTCCAGGCTGGCGCCGCCCGGCAGCGACGAGGTGCTGGTCGGGGTCGCCGCCACGCCGAGCACGTTGGTCCACTGGTCCCGCGACTCGGTCGCGTTGGCCACGTTGACCGTGTAGTCGCTGGTGCCGTGCCAGACGGCCACCCGGGGCCGCTTGCCGGCGTAGCCCGGGTACGCGTTGCGGACCAGGTCGCCCCACTGCGCCGGGGTCTTGTCCACGCCCGGGTTCATGCAGCTGTACGCGCTCGTGGTGCTGGTGGCGCAGCGGTACGGGAGGCCGGCGATGATCGACCCGGCGGCGAACACGTCCGGGTAGGTGGCGAGCATGACGGCGCTCATCGCGGCGCCGGCGGAGAGCCCGCTGACGTAGACGCGGCCGGCGTCGGTGCCGTAGGTGGTCCTCGCGTAGTCGACCATCTGCTTGACCGAGAGCGCCTCGCCCTGGCCCCGGGCGGTGTCGCCGGTCTCGAACCAGTTGAAGCAGGAGTTGGCGTTGTTGCCGGCCGGCTGCTGCGGCACGATCAGCGCGAACTTCCACTGGTCGGCGTACTTCTGCCAGCCGGAGTTGGTGAAGTAGGTCGAGGCGTTCTGGGTGCAGCCGTGCAGCAGCACCACGGCCGGCGCGTTGCCGGGCAGGCCGTCCGGCCGGTAGGCGTACATGGCCAGGTTGCCGGGGTTGGAGCCGAAGCCGGTGACCTGGGTCAGCGCGGCGGCCTGCGCGGGCAGCGCGGCGGTCAGGACGCCGGCCGCGGCCAGCACGACCCCGGCCGCCGCCCCGACGAGGCGGGTGATGAGGGATGAGGAGCGGGACACGGGGACCTCCCGATCATGGAATGTGAACTGGGTCACTCTCCGAGTTGCCGGAACGTTACGTCCGTGTTTCATCGACGGGAATGGCTGTCGGTCACACATTCACCGTCCGGGCGGTGTGCCCGGGTCCGGTTGGTAACGTCCGCTGCGTGCCGTCCTCCCCGGTCGCCGACCCGCCGCCCGCCACCGCCGCCCGCGACCGGGGCGCCGACCTGCTGGTGACACTCGCCGCGGTCGCGCTGGCACTCTGGGTGACCAGCGGGATGTGGCGGGACCCGAACACCCGCACGATCACCGTCAACTCCAGCGACCAGGCGCTGTTCGAGTGGCTGCTGGCGTTCGGCGGGCACGCGCTGACCCACGGCGAGAACCCGCTCTTCACCCACCTGATCAACGTCCCGGACGGGGTGAACCTCGCGGTCAACACCTCGATCACCGTGTACGCGGCGGTCTTCGCGCCGCTGACGTACCTCGTCGGGCCGCCCGCGACGTTCCTGGTGATCCTCACGCTCAACCTGGCCGCCACGGCGGTGGCCTGGTACTGGCTGCTCAGCCGGCACCTGGTCGGCAGCCGGACGGCCGCCGGGGTGGGGGCGTTGTTCATCGCCTACTGCCCGGCGATGGTGTCGCACGCCAACGCGCACCTGAACTGGACCGCCGGCTGGCTGGTGCCGCTGCTCATCTGGGGGGTGTTCCGGCTGCGCCGGCCCGGCCGCGCGGTCACCGGCGGGATCGTGCTCGGCCTGCTGGTGGCCGTCGCGTTCTCGATCGCCGCCGAGGGGCTGTTCTTCACCGCGCTCGCGCTCGCCGTGTTCCTGCTGGTCTGGGCGCTGCACCCGGCCCGGCGCGCGGAGGCCCGGGCCGCGCTGCCCCGGATGGCGGCCGGGCTGGGGGTGACCGCGCTGGTGGCCGGCGTGCTGCTGGCGTACCCGCTGTGGCTGCACTTCGCCGGGCCGCAGCGCTTCCACGGCACCGGCTTCGACCCGCTGATCCACTCCGAGGACATCGCCGCGTACCTGTCGTACCCGCGCCGGTCGCTGGCCGGCTGGGCCGGGTTCGGCACGTCGCTGGCGCCCAACCCGACCGAGGAGAACTCGTTCTTCGGCGTGCCGCTGCTGCTGCTCGCGGTCGCCTGCTTCGCGCTGCTCTGGCGACGCGCCGACCGGGCGTTCCGGGCCACGCTGCTCGCGCTGGGCGTGACCGCGGTGGTCTTCGCGGTGCTCTCCTGGGGGCCGACGGCGAAGTGGAACGGCCGGCGCACCGACCAACTGCTGCCGTTCGGGGTGCTGGACAACCTGCCGGTGATCAACGCGGCGCTGCCGTCGCGGCTGGCGCTCGTCGTCGCGCCGGTGATCGGGCTGCTGCTGGCGTACGCGATCGACACGCTGCGCGCCCGGCCGCCCCGGCGGCGGGTGACCGGCGCGGCCTGGGTCGTCGGGTTCGTCGCCGCGCTGCTGCCGCTGCTGCCCACCCCGCTGCTGACCAGCGTCCGCGAGCCGGTCCCGGGGTTCGTCACCACCGGGGCCTGGCAGCGCTACGTCCCGCCCGACGGGGTGCTCACGCCGCTGCCGCTGACCGTCGACGTCTATCCGGACGGGCAGCGCTGGCAGGCGTACGCGCTGGCCCACCGGCAGGGCGAGTTCCGCATCCCGGCCGGCTTCTTCCTCGGCCCGGGCGGCCCGGACGGCCGGGGCCGGATCGGCCCGGTGCCGCGTACCTTCGACACGCTGATGGACCAGGCCGGGCGGACCGGGCTGGTGCCGATCATCACCGAGGGCAGCATCGAGGAGTCCCGGGCCGACCTGCGGTACTGGGGGGTGCGGGCGGTGGTGCTGGCCGACCGGGTGCACGGCGCCAAGTACGACGTCGACGAGGAGGCGCTGCGCCGCACCGCCACCGCGCTGCTCGGCCCGCCGGAACGGGTCGAGGACGTCTGGGTGTGGCGGGTGCCCGGCGCGTGACGCGACGAGCGTCACGGGTGGGCGGCCGGGCCGACGGGACTAGGCTGGACGGGTGAGCGTGACGACTTCCGGACTGACCGCCATCCTCGCCGGCCGGCTGGACTACCAGGCCGCCTGGGACGAGCAGCGCCGGCTGCACGAGGCCGTGGTGGCCGGTGAGCGGGGCGACACGGTGCTGCTGCTGGAGCACCCGAGCGTCTACACCGCGGGCAAGCGCACCGAGCCGTGGGACCGCCCGATGGACGGCACCCCGGTGGTGGACGTGGACCGCGGCGGCAAGATCACCTGGCACGGTCCGGGGCAGCTCGTCGGCTATCCGATCGTCCGTCTGCCCGACCCGGTCGACGTGGTGGCGTACGTCCGGCGCACCGAGCAGCTCCTGATCGACGTCTGCGCCGAGGTGGGGCTGACCGCCGGCCGGGTCGAGGGGCGCAGCGGCGTGTGGGTGCCGGCGGACGACCGGGGCCCGGCCCGCAAGGTGGCCGCCATCGGCATTCGGGTGGCCCGGGGCGTGACGCTGCACGGCTTCTCCATCAACTGCGACTGCGACCTGGGTTTCTTCGACCGGATCGTGCCCTGCGGCATCCGCGACGCCGGGGTCACCTCGCTCACCGCCGAGCTGGGCCGACCGGTCACGGTCGCCGACGTGCTGCCGGTGGTGGAACGGCACCTGCCCACGCTGACCCAGGTCTGACCGCTGTCACCTGCGCAGACTCCATCAATGCGGACAAAGATATAGATGACCATTGATATCTAGAGTCATAAATGCGACGCTGGGCATGGAAGCGCTCCCACTCCCATCCTATGCGCCGAAGGAGGACGTAACCGTGCGTTCCCACCACCAATCCGGACGACCGCGATCAACCGTCCGCGCGCTCGTCGTGGCGCTCGCCCTGATCGCCGGCGTCCTGGCCGTGCCCGGTGCCGCCCATGCCCACGGCACGATCGTCAGCCCGGCCACCCGCGCCTACAAGTGCTGGCAGACCTGGGGCAGCCACCACACCGACCCGGCCATGCAGCAGCAGGACCCGATGTGTTGGCAGGCGTTCCAGGCCAACGCCGACACCATGTGGAACTGGATGAGCGCGCTGCGCGACGGCCTCGGCGGGCAGTTCCAGGCCCGCACGCCCGACGGGCAGCTCTGCAGCAACGCGCTGTCCCGCAACGACAGCCTGAACCGGCCCGGGGCGTGGAAGACCACGAACATCAGCCGCAACTTCACCGTGCAGCTCTACGACCAGGCGAGCCACGGGGCGGACTACTTCAAGGTCTACGTCAGCAAGCAGGGGTTCAACCCGACCACCCAGACGCTCGGTTGGGGCAACCTCGACTACATCACGCAGACCGGCCGGTACGCGCCGTCGCAGAACATCAGCTTCAACGTCTCGACCTCCGGCTACACCGGACACCACATCCTGTTCGTCATCTGGCAGGCATCCCACCTCGACCAGGCGTACATGTGGTGCAGTGACGTCAACTTCACCTGATCGCGTACCGCACGTCGCTCCGGCCCAGGACCCCGTGTTCCTGGGCCGGAGCCGTGCCTCACGGGGTGAGGCGGTGCAGGTCGCGCGGGAAGGCGGTCACCTCCCGGACGTTCGCCGCGCCGGTCAGCCGGGCGACGAACCGCTCCAGACCGATCGCGAACCCGCCGTGCGGCGGCATGCCGTGCCGGAACGCGTCCAGATAACCGGCGTACGGCTCGACCGGCTCGCCGCGGGCCGCCAGCGCGGCCCGGTAGTCGGCGTACCGGTGCAGCCGCTGCCCGCCGGTGACCAGCTCGATACCCCGGAACAGCAGGTCGAAGCCGTTCGAGTACGCCGGCCGGGCCGGGTCCGGGTGGGTGTAGAAGAGGCGCTTCGCCATCGGGTAGCCGGTGACGAACAGGAAGTCGCTGCCGTGCTCGGCCCGGGCCCACTCCCCCAGCGCCCGCTCGTGCGCGGGGGCCAGGTCCGGCTCGTCGGCCGGCGCCCCGGCGATCGTCAGCGCGTCGGTGAAGTGCACCGCGGGAATCTCGGCGGGCACCTGCGGCACCGTCACACCGAGCGTGTCGAGCGCGCCGCCGGCCCGGTCCGCGACGCCCGCCAGCATCCCGGCGAGGGTGTCCCGCAGCACGGCCATCACGTCCCGGTGGTCGGTCACGAAGCCCAGCTCCACGTCGAGCGAGGTGTACTGGGCCAGGTGGCGCACCGTGTCGTGCGGCTCGGCGCGGAACACCGGCCCCACCTCGTACACCCGCTCGAAGACGCCCACCATGAGCTGCTTGTAGAACTGCGGCGACTGGGCCAGGTAGGCGGGCCGGCCGAACCAGTCCAGCGCGAAGACGTTCGCGCCGCTCTCGGTGGCCGAGCCGACCACCTTGGGCGTGTGCACCTCGACGAAACGCCGCCGGTCGAGCGTGGCCCGGAAGCCGGCCACCGCCGCCGCCGAGATCCGCAGCGCGGCGGACCGGGTCGGGTGGCGCAACGCGGTCGGCGCGTGGTCGAGCTGGGTGGGCAGGCTCGCGGTCAGCACCGGCCGGTACAGGTCGAACGGGGGCGGCACGGCGGGCGGGCCGAGCGGACGTACCGTCGGCTCGACGACCTCGACCCCGGCGGGCGCGGCGGGGTTCGCGACCACCGTGCCGACCACCTCGACGACGGTCTCCTCGCCGAGCGCCTCGACCTGCGCGCGCACGGCGGGCGCGGCGACCACCACCTGGGCGAGCCCGGTGGCGTCGCGGACGATCAGAAAGGCCACCGACTTGAGCAGCCGGCGGCGGTGGACCCAGCCGGCGAGCCGGACGGTCGCGCCGACCTGGGCGGGGAGTTCGGTGGACAGGATGCGTTGCACGGCGGTTACCTCCTCGATCAATCGCAACGCGATCCCCAAAGAGGTGTGGGCGAGCGGGAGCCTCGCGGTGCCACCACACCTTCGCCCCCGCCGGAGCGGGAGCCTCGTTCGTCGCCTTTTCACCGGGGCCAGCCGGGCGGGTTCTACTGGGCGCGAGTGTTAAGCGGGGGCCCCGCCTCTACCGGAGGCGTTAATAGGGGGCCCCGCCTTACACACAGCCGTTCTTCCCGCAGCTCGGGAGGGTCTTCGCGGGGCCGGCGCCAGACCGCCTTGCAGCAAAGTGGCGGCTCTCTGGGCTGGCGAATCGGTCCGCTACTCGGCTCCGTCGCAGCTCTGCCGGCACGCTAGCACCGCGACCGCCCGGTGTGACGGGGATTTTTTCGGCGTCCGTGTCCGGCGTCACAACGTTTCCGGCGTGACGGCCGTCGCCTGACGTTCATCGACCGTCGCCGACCAGCGTAGGCTCGGTTTTGTGACGATCGAGCATTCTGCGCCGACGACTCAGCAGCCCGCGTCCACCGCGACGGTCGCGCCCGAGGGGCGCCGCATGCTGCGGATCGAGGCGCGCAACGCCGAGACGCCGATCGAGCGCAAACCGCCGTGGATCAAGGTCAAGGCCAAGATGGGCCCGGAGTACACCGAGCTGCGCGGGCTCGTCTCCCGCGAGGGGCTGCACACGGTGTGCCAGGAGGCCGGCTGCCCCAACATCTACGAGTGCTGGGAGGACCGGGAAGCCACCTTCCTCATCGGTGGCGACCAGTGCACCCGGCGCTGCGACTTCTGTCAGATCGACACCGGCAAGCCGGCCGAGTTCGACGCCGACGAGCCGCGCCGGGTCGCCGAGTCGGTCGCCGCGATGGGTCTGCGCTACGCGACCATCACCGGCGTGGCCCGCGACGACCTGCCCGACGGCGGCGCCTGGCTCTACGCCGAGACGGTCCGGCAGATCCACGCCCTGCGGTCCGGCTGCGGCGTCGAGCTGCTGATCCCCGACTTCAACGCGGTGCCCGAGCAGCTCGCCGAGGTCTTCGGCTCGCGCCCCGAGGTGCTCGCGCACAACGTGGAGACCGTGCCGCGCATCTTCAAGCGGATCCGTCCGGCGTTCCGCTACGAGCGCTCGCTCGACGTGATCCGGCAGGCCCGGGCCGACGGCCTGGTCACCAAGAGCAACCTCATCCTCGGCATGGGCGAGGAGCGCGCCGAGGTCTCCCAGGCGCTGCGCGACCTGCACGAGGCCGGCTGCGAGCTGATCACGATCACGCAGTACCTGCGCCCCACCCCCCGGCACCACCCGGTCACCCGCTGGGTCAAGCCGGAGGAGTTCGTCGAGCTGCGCGAGGAGGCCGAGGAGATCGGCTTCGCCGGCGTGATGAGCGGCCCGCTGGTCCGCTCGTCGTACCGGGCCGGCCGCCTCTACCAGCAGGCGCTCGCCGCCCGCGAGGGGATCGCCGTCGCCGGCTGAGGCCGGCCGTCGACCGCGTCACCCACCGCCGGCCACCCGCCGGATGCCATGATCGCAGGCATGACCGCCGGGGTACGCCAGGAGCCACGCGAGGCCGACCCGGCGCGTACGCCCCGACGCCTCCCACTGCCGACGCTGCTCGCCCTGCTGATCGGCGGCGTCGGCGTCGGCTACCGGTTGGCGCTGCTGCTCGCCGACGCGCCGCCCACCAACAGCGACGAGGCGACCATGGGGCTGGCCGCCCTGCACATCGCGCGGGGCGAGGCGTTCCCGGTCTGGTTCTACGGCCAGGCGTACATGGGCACACTGGAGGCGTACCTGGCCGCGCCGCTGGTCGCGGTCGCCGGGCCGTCCGTGCTGGTGCTGCGGCTGCCCACGCTGGCGCTGTACGCGCTGTTCCTGCTGCTGTCCTGGCGGCTGACCCGCCGGCTCGGCGGCGATCGCTGGTACGCCCTGCTGGTCGTCGCCGTGCTCGCGCTCGGCGCGGACCGGGTGGTGAAGAACCAGCTCATCGCCGGTGGCGGCTACCCGGAGCTGAATCCGGCCGGGGCGGCGCTGGCGCTGCTCACGGTCGGGCTGTGCGTCGGCGGGCCGGGCGCGCGACTGCCCCGCTGGGCGGCCTGGGGGCTGGTCGCCGGGGTGCTGCTCTGGGTCGACCCGCTGATCCTGCCGTACGCGGCGACGCTCGGCGCGCTGCTGCTGGTCTGGCGACGGCGGGAACTGGCCGGCCGGGCCGGGGCGGTGCTCGCCGGCGCGCTGCTGCTGGGCGCCGCGCCGATGGTGCTGGACGGCCTGCGTCACGGTCGCAACCCGCTCACCGCGGTGCTGCGGGCCAGCGGCTCGGACGTGGCGGCGGGCTGGGCCGAGCGGCTGCACGGCGGGCTGGTTCTCGGCCCGTCGCTGGCCATGGGCTTCTGCTCCCCCGGTCACTGCGCGCCGTGGCAGCTCTGGTGGGCGGCGGTCTTCCCGGTCCTGCTGCTGGTCGCCGCGTACGCCGCCTGGCGCACGCTCCGCCGCGCGCCCGCCGTCCCGGAGCACGGGCCCTCCCCCCGTCCCCGCAGCGGCGACCCGCCGGCCGACCGGGTGTCGGCCGGGGTGCGGCTGGCGCTGCTGGCCGGCGCGGCGGCGGTGCTGGCGGCGTACGCGGTGAGCGACGCGGCCGGGCGGACACCTGTCGAGAGCAGCCGTTACCTGTCCTGCCTCGCGGTGGCCGTGCCCGCCCTGCTCTGGCCGCTGTGGCGGGCCGCCCGCCCGCTCGTCGGGCCCCGCCACCGCGCCGGACCGGCGGCGGTCCGGACCATGGCAGCCGGAGCCGTGGCGGTCGCGGTGCTGGTGGGGGTGCTCGGGACCGGCGGGGTCGCCACCGTGGACACCGTCCGGGCGGCGCCCGCCGTGCACGCCGAGGCCGACCGGCACCGGGCGCTCGTCGACATGCTCGGCGCGCTCGGGGTCCGGCACGTGCGGGGCGGCTACTGGACCTGCAACCGGATCGCGTTCGCCACCGGCGAGGACGTGGTCTGCGCCGTGGTCGACGACCGGCTGCGTCCCGGCTTCGACCGGTTGCCGGCGTACCGGCGGGCCGTCGCCGCGGACCCGGACGCGGGCTGGGTGGCCCCGGACGCCTCGCCACTTGCCGCCCTGCTCGACCGGCGGCTCGGGACCGCACCGGGCACGCTCGACGTGGTCACCGTCGACGGCTGGCGGATCTACCTGCCCCGTCGCTGACCGGGCCGCGCGGTCGCGAGGTGACCGGTCCGCACGGAACGGGTGGCCACGGATCAACCGGCCGAGCGCCGACCACTAGACTCTGCGGCATGGCAAAGCCCCAGGAGAAGGTCTCGTTCGGCCAGCGGCTGAAGCAGATCGGGATGGTGTTCAAGTTCACCGCCAAGCAGGACAAGTGGTTCGCGCCGCTGACCGCGGCGGCGGTGCTGATCCCGCTCGCGCTCACCGTGGTCGCGGTGCTCGCCTGGGGCTGGCTCTTCCTGCCCATCGGCATCCTGCTCACCCTGCTCGCCGTGTTGATCGTGCTCAACCTGCGGTCCAACAAGGCGATGATGAACGCCGCCGAGGGGCAGCCCGGCGCGGCGGCGCAGATCATGGAGAGCATGCGCGGCGACTGGCGGGTCACCCCGGCGGTCAGCTCCACCACGCAGATGGACATGGTCCACCTGGTGGTGGGCCGCCCCGGCGTGATCCTGCTGGCCGAGGGGAACGCGCAGCGCGTCCGGGGCCTGCTCGGCCAGGAGAAGCGCCGGCTGGCCAAGGTGATCGGCTCGGCCCCGCTGCACGACTACGTGATCGGTCAGGGCGAGGGCGAGCTGCCGGTCCGCAAGCTGCGGATGACGCTGATGCGGCTGCCCCGGTCCCTCTCGCCGAAGGACGTCAACGCGCTCGACAAGCGGCTCAAGGCGCTGACCGCCCGGCCGCAGATGCCCAAGGGCGCGGTCCCGAAGAACATGCGGCCGGCGCGCGGCGCGTTCCGGCAGACCCGGGGTCGCTGACGCCCGGCGTACGCGGAAAAGGAGCCGGCCCCGCGCGGGGCCGGCTCCTTTCTCGTGTGCGGTCAGCGGCGCGGCGCGTCGGTGACGACCGCGCCGGTGAGCCGGTCGTGCAGACCACGGCGGTGCTGGTCCATGATCAGGGCCGGCACGACGAGGGACAGCAGCAGGCCCCGCAGCAGCCCGCGGACCAGTCCGATCCGGCCGCCGTCGGCCCAGGCGACGCAACGCAGCCGGGTCAGGTACATGCCGGGGGTCTGGGCGAAGAGGCCGAGGAAGAAGCCGTACTCCAGGATCAGCACCAGGACCGGCGGCCACCCGTCGCGGACCGGGTCGGCGAAGGACCGGGCGACCATCAGGCAGAGCACCCAGTCGATGATCAGCGCGCCGAACCGGCGGCCGAGGCTCGGGGGCGTGAAGGCGGGATCGGTGGCGGGTGGCACCGGTGCGGCGGCGGTATCGGTCACGCGGCCAGGGTAGCGCCGCCTCGACGCCCACCGAAAAATCCGACAAGGCAGTCAAGGTCGGGCAGACCTCGCGGGCGATGACGCTCCGCTAGCGACGTAACACGGCGGAAACAGAGGAGACACGGCCGGGCAACCCCCCGGCCATAGCGTCGCCAAGAGTCAGCCACCGGAGTGGACCTGCCAGGAGGACGTGTGTTCGCCAATTCCGAGGAACTCCTGCGATACCTCAGCAACGAGGACGTGAAGTTCGTCGACGTACGTTTCTGTGACCTGCCCGGCGTGATGCAGCACTTCAACCTGCCGGTCGAGTCCTTCGACGACAGCGTCTTCACCGACGGCCTCGCGTTCGACGGCTCGTCGATCCGCGGCTTCCAGTCGATCCACGAGTCGGACATGCTCCTGCTCCCCGACGTCGCCACCGCGTTCATCGACCCGTTCCGCGCCCAGAAGACCCTCGCGCTGAACTTCTTCGTCCACGACCCGTTCACCCGCGAGGCCTACTCCCGCGACCCCCGCAACGTCGCCAAGAAGGCCGAGGCCTACCTCGCCGCCAGCGGCATCGCCGACACCGCCTACTTCGGCGCCGAAGCCGAGTTCTACATCTTCGACTCCATCCGCCACGAAACCTCCGCCCACCAGTCGTTCTACTACATCGACTCGATCGAGGGCGCCTGGAACACCGGCCGGATCGAAGAAGGCGGCAACCGCGGCTACAAGACCGCCTACAAGGGCGGCTACTTCCCCGTCCCCCCGGTCGACCACTACGCCGACCTGCGCGACTCGATCGTGCGGCGGCTCGTGGACAGCGGCTTCACCGTGGAGCGCTCGCACCACGAGGTGGGCACCGCCGGCCAGTCCGAGATCAACTACCGGTTCTCGACGCTGCTGCACGCCGCCGACCAGCTCCAGCTCTTCAAGTACATCGTGAAGAACGAGGCGTGGGC